>NZ_VJVX01000029.1:0-101258 GCF_008033685.1 Microbispora sp. CSR-4 | reverse complement strand
GGCCAGGTCCACCAGGATCGGCTCCGCCAGGGTGGCTTGCTCGTCGGTTAGTCCGGCCACGGCGGCGCAGATGGCCTCCACCACCCCCGCCGCCAGCTCACCCGTGGCGAACTTCTCCCGCACGACGGGGAGGCGGGGCAGTTCCGCGCCGAGGGTGAGCAGGCGGCCCGCACCGCCCACCGTCATCCCCCCACTGGTGCGCAACCAGCAGCGGGTGGAGGCATGGCCGTGCTGCCTGGCCTGCCCCGCACGATGCACCCGCCCCACCCGATCGGCCAGGGCGCAGGTGATCCGATCCCGGGCGAACAGCAACTCCTCCGCCTCGGCAAGGCACATGTCCACGTCGTCGGGCAGCGGGGTCAGCGCCAGCTCTTGGGCCACCTCACGAACCGACCCCACCACCACCCACGACGACCGCACACCACCCCGACCACGACCACGACCACGACCCCGGCCACGATCACGCCCACCCACACCCTCGGAAGCACCCGCACCCGCACCCGGGCCGCCCGCGCCAGCGCCATTCGCGCCAGCGGCATCCCCACGGGCGGCACCCGCGTCAGATCCCGCGCTGTCGGCGGCGCAACGCGCGGCATTCGTGCCAGCGGCATCCGCTCCAGCGCCGTCCACGCCAGCAGCAGCCGCACGATCGGCAGCTCCACGCGCGGCATTCGCGCCAGCGCCGTTCGTGCCGGCGGCATTCGCCTCGGCGGCAGCTCCACGCGTGGCATCCACGCTGTCGGCAGTCCCACGCGCGGCATCCGCGCCAGCGGCGTCCTCACCGTCAGCATTCCCATGGGTGGCATCCGCGCCAGTGTCGTTCACACCAGCGGCAGCCGCACCGGCGGCAGCCCAACGCGTGGCATCCGCGCCGTCAGTATGGGTGCCTGGGCCGTCCGTGGTCTCGGTGCCTGGGCTGGTGGTGCTACCGCTGCTGGGCGCACCTGTGCGCTGCCGGGGCTCGAAGTTGATGATCGGGAAGGGCTCGCGGGCGGACGAGCCATCAGAGGACCACAGCGGCGAATTGGCGATCAGACGGTCCCACCAGCCGTCATCAGGAGTGTTCGAATGACGAAGGCGCTCAGGATCGATACCGAACGGATCCATCACACCTCCCTCGCTCGATTCGAACTGACGTATGGATTTTCTCACAGTCCGTGAGCGAGTGGCAACTGTGCGAAGCGAATGGCTGGAGCCTCAGGTAGCCCCGAAAAAACACGGGCGTGCCGGGGTGTGCCTGGCGCCGGGCCGGCTTGGGCTTCAGCGGGAGGCCGCGACGAGAGCTGAACAGATCGATGTCATCTGAGGGGCGGACCCCATCCCGAGGAGCTGAACGGCATGCTGCCGCCCGGGACGAAGCCGTACGCAGCGACGACCTTGCGCCCGACGCGAGCCAGACAGGATCCGCCAACGGCCAGGCGCGTGTGGGCCTGGCCCACTTCTCCATGGCCGCGGACAGGATTCGAGGTCGTGCCTCACGCAGCGTGGGCGCAGATCGGGGATGCGCTGTTCCCGGCCGCAATCGCCAATCTCCGAGGTGCCACGCAGACGGGCAGTCAGTCGTCCGACATGTGGGCGGCGGGACTGTCGCATTGAGGGCGACTGTTACACGGTCACCACGGGTACGCCGTCCGGGCGGTCGGCGAGCAGGGCCGCGATGTGGTCCGCGCAGCGGAGAGCTGCCGTGGCCATGGCGTTCCTGATCATCCCGGCGACATGCGGGGTCAGCAGGACGTTGGGGAGGCCGAAGAGTGGCGAGGTGAAGGCGGCGTGCTCGTGCTCGAAGGTGTCGACAGCGGCTGCCGCGAGCGGATGTGCGGGGTCGCGCGGCGCGTCGGCCAGGGCCTGCTCGTCGACGATCCCGCCCCGGGCGGTGTTCAGCAGGATCGACCGCGGACGCATCAGCGCCAGCTCCGCCCGCCCGATCAGCCCTCGGGTCTGGGGAGTGAGTGGCAGATGCAGGGAGACCACGTCACTGGTGCGGTCTCGGCGATCAGCGCGGACTCGTCGAAGGCGTCGAAGTCGGTGAAGTCCACCCGGTCGGCCCAGGCAGCCCGTGTCGCGGCGTGATCGGCTACCCGCCGGAGGTTCAACGGGTAGCACTGGACGGCTTTTTCATCACTCGGATTGGGCGCTTCGATGCATGCCTGCCGCCTGTCCAGAGAATGCAAGGGCCCGGACGGCCGGGGCTCAGCGGTCGTACATGAGAGCACGAAAAATCCGGCCAGCACCATGATGCTGGTTTTGGGCGCATGCACAGCTTCTCCCCTCGAGTCGATCAGCCGAGTACGAAGGGAAGCCTTGCGGCCAGGTCGCCGAGTGCCGCCTTCTCGGCCTCGGCCGGGGCACGCCGTCCGGTGCCGACCAGCAACGCGTCCGTGTCGGAGAACGACGCGGGGAAGGCGGCGCCGACGATCTTCTCCAGCATCTCGCGCGACCGGGCGAGCCCCTCGGCGGGCGGCCCGGCCACACCAGGGAGGTGCGCGATCAGGTCGAGGTGGTGCAGCGTCCACTCCAGGACGTACGCCGAAAGGTAGTCGCCGGCGGTGAGAACCTCGCCCCGGGTGCCGACCCGGAGTCGCGGGTCGGCGAGCCCCGCGGCACGGCCCGCGGCGGAGCCGACGTCGTCGAGGTGGAACTTCAGCAGCCGAGGTTCCTCGTAGGCGGCGGCCAGCCGGACGATCAGCGCGTCGAGCGGATCGTCGCCGGTCGGCGGCGTCGCCGAGACCTCCCAGTAGGTCACCGCGTCACGGGTCGGTTCCTTCTCCTCCGGGGTCGCCAGGGTGATCAGGACGTCCTGAGCATCGATCACCAGATGGCACACCAGGTCCCGCACGAGCCAGCCGGCACATCCGGACGGCCGCGCGAAGTCCTCGTCCGGCAGTTCGGCGACCGCCCTGCGCAGCGCCGTCCACGAGTGGGCGAAGAGATCCACACCGGCACGGTAGTGCGGTGCCCCGACGGCGGACAACCGCATTCGGGCGGCCTGTTCGCGTGCACGGCACGCGACAGCCGGCACCCGGCCGCGGTTCCCGCCGGTTCCAACCGTGTCGCCATGAGACCGGCGGCCGTCGAGGGCGCCCCGGGGCTCGCCCGGCACCGAAGTCCCGAACGATGCCGCCGCCATGAAACCGGCGACCGTCGGGGCCGGGCCTGGGGAACTGCCGGTGCCGCGAAAACCGGCGGACGTCAGGGCAGGCCCGCAGACCCGCCGGCACCGTGAGACCGTCCGCCTCTACTGGTCCTGGTTCCCCTCGGCCTGACGCTGCTGCTCGCGGTAGGCGCGACGCTGTTCCTCGGCCCGCTCCCGGCAGCGGCGGAGGAAGTCCTCGTCGTCGTCCGGGTTGGAGGGGACGAACCGGCCCGGCCGGTCGTACTCGGGGAAGCTCCCGGTGTTGCCCCTGTACGGCAGCCCGCCGGGCCGCGTCACGGTCTGCGGCCGGCCCGCGAGCAGCCACAGGATCGACCCGACCTCGGGAAGTAACAGGACGATCAGGATCCACGCCCCCTTGGGCAGGTTCCGGCAGTCCTCCTCCGCCGTGACGATCACGTCGAGCAGACAGAAGATCCACAAGGCGAGCAGAACCAGACCGAACCCGCCATATAAGAGGGGCATCCCGAATCCTCCAGTTTCAGACGCGCAGAGCGTAGCGGCTCCGATCTTCGGCTGACGGGCCTTTCCCCGACACGTGATCTTTCCCGATGCGGTGAATCCCGGGACCCCGCGGTGGCGCGCCCGCACGTGCCCGTGTCACACTCACTGTTATAGAACTCTTCGAGGAGTTATAGAACGATAGGAGCATGACATGCGAGATGTGCTGACGTGGGGTGAGGCGGCCCCGCCCGACGGGACGATGGGCGTGCCCGGAGCGCGGGGCCGGTTCGGCGCGTACGGCGGGCGGTACGCGCCGGAGTCCCTGGTGGAGGCGTGCCGTGAGGTGGGCGAGGCGTTCCGGGAGGCCTGGGCCGATCCGGGGTTCCGGGGCGCCCTGGCACGGCTGCTCGCCGTCCACGCCGGGCGGCCGACCCCGCTCACCCCCGCCCTCCGCCTGTCGGACGAGCTGGGCGTACGGCTCTGCCTCAAGCGCGAGGACCTCACCCACACCGGATCCCACAAGATCAACAACGTGCTGGGCCAGGCCCTGCTGGCCGTCCGCATGGGACGGCGCAGGCTGATCGCCGAGACCGGAGCCGGCCAGCACGGGGTGGCCACCGCGACCGCCGCCGCGCTGCTCGGGCTGGAGGCCACGGTGTTCATGGGCGAGCGCGACATCGAGCGGCAGGCGCTGAACGTCTTCCGGATGCGCATGCTGGGCGCCGAGGTCATCCCGGTGACCTCGGGCAGCCGTACGCTCAAGGACGCGACCAGCGAGGCCATGCGGGCGTGGGTGGGCGCGACCGGCGACTCCCATTACTGCATCGGCTCGGTCGTCGGGCCGGATCCGTACCCCTGGATGGTCAGGGAGTTTCAGCGGGTCATCGGCGACGAGGCCCGCGCGCAGTGCGCCGCCGAGCTGCGCACCGGCGTGCCGGACCACGTGGTCGCGTGCGTCGGCGGTGGTTCCAACGCGGCCGGCACGTTCGCCGGATTCGCCGACACCGCGGCACGCCTGGTCGGCGTCGAGGCGGAGGGCGGCGCCGGGGCGGCCCGCGGCCGGCTCGGCGTCCTGCACGGCTGCCGCTCGCTGTTCCTGCAGGACGGCGACGGGCAGATCACCCAGGCGCACTCCATCGCCCCCGGGCTCGACTATCCGGGTGTCGGCCCGGAGCACGCCCACCTGCGCGACCTGGGCCGGGCCCGCTACGTCACGGTGACCGACGACGAGGCGGTCGCCGCGGCCGTACGGCTCGCACGCACCGAAGGCATCCTCCCCGCGCTCGAGTCGGCGCACGCCCTCGCCTGGGTGATCCGCGCGGCGGGCGACGGCGAGCTCCCCGCGGGATCGACGGTGCTCATGACGTTGTCCGGCCGAGGCGACAAGGACGTCTCCACCCTGAAGGAGCTGCTGTGACCAACCCCCCCCTGGCCGCGGGAGCGGTCGAACGCCACCTGCGCGCCCGCCGCGACACCGGCCGCGGGCTGCTCATGCCGTACGTCACCGGGGGGATCGCGCCCGGCTGGACGGACCATCTGCGGGCGTTCGCCGACGCCGGGGCGGACGCGATCGAGGTCGGCCTGCCCTTCTCCGACCCCACGCTGGACGGCGTCACCATCCAGCAGGCGAGCGACCTCGCGCTGGCCCGGGGGGCGAGCACCCGCCGGATCCTCGACGACCTGTCCGCACTGCCGGACCTGGGTGTGCCGCTGGTCGCCAGCACCTACTACAACCTGGTGCTGCACGACGGCCCCGAGGCGTTCTGCGCCGCGCTGCGCCGGGCCGGCGTCACCGGCCTGATCGTGCCCGACCTGCCGGTGAACGAGGCGGACGAGCTGACCGGCGCCGCCGCCGGCGCCGGGATCGAGCCGGCCCTGCTGGCCTCGCCCGCGACCCTGCAACCGCGGCTGGCGGAGATCGCGCGCCACAGCCGCGGGTTCGTCTACGCGGTGTCCCTGATGGGCACCACCGGTGAGCGGGCCGTCCTGGCCGCCTCGGCGGCGGAGCTCACCGGGCGGATCAGGCGCGTCACCGACCTGCCGGTCTTGCTAGGATTCGGCATCTCCACCCCGGACCAGGCACGCGAAGCCCGCCGGCACGCCGACGGCGTGGTGGTCGGTGCCGCGGTCATGCGGCGGGTGCTCGACGGGGCCGGACCGGACGACCTGCGGGTCTTCCTCACGACCCTGCGGCAGGCCCTCGACCAGGAGTGTGACCCACCACGATGACCCCCGACGCCGGGCACGAGGCGAGATACCGCGCCATCGCCGCCGACCTCGCCGCGAAGATCCGGTCGGGACACTACGCCCCGGGGGAGGCCCTGCCGCCGCAGCGCGAGCTGAGCGCCTCCTACGGGGTGACCCTCATGACGCTGCGCCAGGCGTTGCGGCAGCTCAGCGACGAACGGCTGATCGTGCAGCAACCCGGCAAGGGCACGTTCGTCGCCCCGCCCCACCTGGCATACCAGCTGGACTCGCTCCGCAGCCTCGTCGACGACCTGCGCAAACAGGGCCACGACGTACGCACCTCGGTGGCCGGGCGGGCGGTGCGCCGGGCCCCCGCCCGGATCGCCGCCGAGCTGCGGCTGCGTCCCGGCGAGAGCGCGCTGCGGCTGGAGCGGGTCCGGGAGTTCGAGGGACGCCCCGCCGTACATCAGGTGTCGTGGGTCCGCCGGCCGGTGGCCGACCGGATCCGCGACCGCGACTTCACCGTCGTCTCCCTCTACACGGCCCTCGCCGACGCGGGGGTGACGGTCGCACGCGCGTCCGAGGTGGTGCGGCCCGGCCTGCTCGACGCCGCCGCCGCCCGCCACCTCCACGAGCCGCCGGGCAGCCCGGTGCTCGTCAGCACCCGCATCACCTACACCCTCGACGCCACGCCCGTGGTGTCCGACCACGCCACCATCCTCGGCAGCATGATGGAGATCCGCACCGAACGCGCCGCCACCGGCCTGTCCCTCACCTGGGGCGCCACCAGCTGAATCGCGCCCGACCTCGTCCGGCCGGTAAGGCGGTCAGACACCCGGCGCGACCCACAGGCGGACCGCAAGGCCGAGGCCGATCAGCGCGACCAGCCAGCGCAGCAGCCCGGACGGCAGCCGCCGGGTGACCAGCGGACCGAGCGTCGATCCGGCGAACAGCCCCACGGCGAGCGGGACGACGGCGGCCCACTCGACGGGCCCGAAGAGGACGAATCCGGCGGCGGAGACCAGGGCGCCGGCACCGAGGAGCATGTTCTTCAGGGCGTTGGCGGCGGGCAGCCGCGGCTCGGCGGTCACCAAGAGGAGGGCGAGGATCATCACCCCCGACCCCGCGCCGAAATATCCGTTGTAGACCGACAGGGCGGTCAGCCCGAGCGGGAGGACGGCGTCGGGTGAACCACGCCGTTCGTGGCGCAGCGCGAGGCGGGGTTGCGCGAGCAGCGCCAGCGAACCCCCGGCCACGAGGAACGGCACGACGCGGGCGAAGACACCGGGCGGGGTGGACAGCAGCAACGCCGACCCCGCCGCCCCGCCGAGCGCCGCCAGCGGCACCCACCGCCGCAGCCACGGCGCCCTCCCGCGCAGCTCGGGCTGGGAGGCCAGGGCCGAGCCCGGCCAGCAGGCGACGAGCGCGACGATGTTGGCCACGTTCGCCGCGAGGGCGGGAAGGCCCGCCGCGAGCAGGGCCGGATAGGAGATGAGCGAGGTGATGCCGCCCGCGGTGCCGACCAGCCCGGCGAGCACCCCTGCGGCGGCCAGCAGCACGGCGTCCCCGAACCCCGTCACGAACCCCGTCACGAGCCCCGTCACGAGCCCTGTCACGAGCCCTGTCACGAGCCCGGTCACAGTGCCCGTCACGAGGCCGGGCGCGCCCCGGCGTCCGGCGGGGGCGTCTCGACCGGGAACAGGATCGGGCTGAGCAGATGCCGCCTGCGCCGCGGCGCGGGCTCGTTCGTCATCCGCGCGACGATGACCGCGCGCAGCTCCGCGATCATCTCGGCGCGTTCCTCCGGGCTCAGCCACAGCACGTGCTGCCGATAACCCACCTCGTCGGCCGCGGGATCGGCGCCGTCCAGGCCGAGGTAGGCGTCGAACTCGGAGATCAGCGCGGCCATCGCCGTGGCGAACGTGCGCCGGTGGTCCTCCGGCGTCATCGCCGCCACGGTGCCGGCGTCGATCACCACCCGCTCGCGCAGCCGGTAGCGCCGTTCCACCGCGCCGCGCACCCGGTGCTCGCCGTCCACCTCCAGCACGCCGGCGTCGGCGAGCGCGGCGACGTGGCGATAGACGGTCGCCTTGTGCACCTCCGATATGCGCTCGCACAACTGCGCGGTCGTGAGGACCCGCCCACCGGCGAGCGCCTGCACGACGCGCAGCCGCACCGGATGCGCGAGCACCTCCATCACGTCCATGGTCCGAATGATCGCACGTGTGCTACCGTTCGCAGAAATGCGAACAATCAGAGGAGAGGGCGGCATGGGACGACCGGCATCGGAGACGACGGCCCCGCCCCTGGGGCGCCTGTACGACGTCGGAGAGCGGCGGTTGATGCTGCACCGCTCGGGCTCGGGCGGGTCGAGCGTGGTGTTCCTGCCCGGCGCGGGCCTGGTGGGCCTCGACTTCCTGAACGTCCAGGAGGGCGCCGCGGCCTTCGCCACGAGCGTGCTCTACGACCGTGGCGGCACGGGCTGGAGCGAGCCGGCGCCTCTCCCCCGCCGCGCGACCGAGGTCGCCGCCGAACTGCGCGGCCTTCTGCGGGCCACGGCGGTTCCCGGGCCGTTCCTCCTGGTGGGACACTCCCTCGGCGCGTTCTACGCGCGCCGCTACGCGCAGCTCTTCCCGGACGATGTCGCCGGGCTCCTCCTGCTCGACCCCGGCCATGAGGACATCCTCGACCACATGCCGGCACAGGCCGCCGACCTGGCCGAGCGGATGCGGCCCGACGCGGCGCGGATGCCGGAGCTGACCGGCGAGCAGCGGTGGGCCGCCCGCGGGGCGTACGCCCGCCTGTACGCCGAGTGGCCCGCGCCGGTGCGCGAGGCGCTGATCGGCCACCACCTGGCGTCGTGGCGGACGAGCCTGCGCGAGACGGAGAACTTCGAGACCGAGGTCTACGACGAGCTGCGGGCCGGCGGGCCGCTGCCCGACGTCCCGCTCATCGTGCTGACCGCGGGCGGCGTGAACCCCTACTGGGCGAAGTTCCTGCCCGAGGAGGTGATGCGCGAGGCGCACGACGGGGTGCGCGCCCTGCACGCGGCGATGGCCCGCTCGGTGCCCAGGGGACGGCAGCGCGTGGTCGACGGCGCCTCCCACCAATACCTGCACGTCGAGCGGGCCGACGAGGTGCTGCGGGCGATCCGCGACCTCATGACGGCCATCTGAGCCCGCGTCACAAGGCGGCGCCCGCCGACCGCCGCCAGGCGTCGATCACCGCGCGTTCCTCGTCGGGATCGAGCCCGGGCGGGAACGCCGGGATCTCGCCCGACCCGGTCAGCCACGCCCAGGTGTCGGCGACCGTCTCCACCACCGGACGGCACCGCAGGCCGGTCGCCATGGCCCGGCCGACGTCGGTGCGGATGAACCCGGCCAGCGCGGGACCGGGCGGGATCCAGCCCGGCAGCGCCGCCCACCGGTCGATCCCGGCCGCCTCGATCGCCTCGGGCTCGACCCAGACCGGCTCGGCGAGCCCGCCGGTGACCGCGACCGCGGACTCCAGCAGGTCGCGGGTCGTGCAGTGCCCCTCCGGGTTGACCAGGTTGACCGGGCCCCGCACCCCGCGCTCGGCCGCGTCGAGCAGCCAGGCGACGAGGTCGCGTACGTCCACGTAGCGGAACGGCTGGCCGGCCGGGCCGGGGGCGAGCATCTCCCCGCCCCGCGCCGCGCGCAGCAGCCAGTGCGGCAGCTGCCCGGGAAGCTCGTGCGGCCCGAGGATCAGCCCGGCGCGGGCCAGCACGGCGCGGTCGCCGAACGCCTCCTCCACGGCGAGCTCGCCGCCCCGCTTGTTGGGGGCGTAGTCGACGTCCTCGGCGTCCGCCGACGCCTCGACCGTGGGCCAGTCCTCGTTCAGGCCGGCCGGCGTCGGGGGCGCGTACACCGCCCGGCTGGAGACGTACACGTACCTGTCCGCGCACCCGGCCAGGGCGCGGGCGCTGTCGCGTACGACCCGGGGCGCGCCGGCCCAGGTGTCCACCACGACGTCCCACCGGCCCTCGGCGAGCGGGGCCAGGCCGGCCGGGCGGAGCCGGTCGCCGGTCACCGCCCGGGCTTCGGGGTGGGCCCATCCGGCGCGCCCGCGCGTGAAGGTGGTGACGTGCCAGCCGCGTTCCACGGCGGCCGTGACCACCCACCGGCCGACGAACGTCGTGCCGCCCAGCACCAGCAACCGCATGCCGTTCATCACTGTCTCCTGATCCGGTAGAGAACGTGGCGGCGCAGCGGGTGACCCGCGGGGAGCGCCGGGTGGTCGAAGTCATCGGCCGGGTCGTGTGTCATCCCGAGCCGCCGCATGACCGCCTGCGAGCGGACGTTCTGCACCGCGGTGAACGAGACGACCTCGGTCAGCCCGGCCCGGCCGAACCCGTCCTCCAGCGACGCCCGCGCCGCCTCCGTGGCGTACCCCCGGCCCCAGGCGGAGCGGGCGAGCCGCCAGCCGATCTCCACGCACGGCGTGAAGGGGGCGGTGAACCTCGGGACCGACAGCCCGGTGAAGCCGATGAACTCGCCGTCGGCCTCGACGGCCCACAGACCGAACCCGTGCTCGTCGAACCCGGCCTCGATGCGCTCGGCCAGCGCGTCGCTGTCCTCCCGGGAGAGCGTGGCCGGGAAGTGCTCCATGACGACGGGATCGGCGTTCAGCGCGGCGAAGGGCTCCTTGTCGTCCTCGCGCCAGCGCCGCAGCACGAGCCGTTCTGTCCTGATCGAATCGGCCACCCGCCGACGATAGTGCACGCAGGCTTTGGCCCCCGATGACGGTCCCCGATGCGGGGGGCGGGAGAAAGCAGAGGCGGAAGTCGGCTAGAGTCGTTCGTGGCCGATGTGGTTTGTGTCCCCCGGGCCGCAATCACCGCCTTCACGGAATCCCGTCCGGCTGGAGCCGTGTTGTGCATCTCGCTGAGGAGGCGACCGCCACATCGGCCCTCGACGTGGGCGCCCCGCGAGACTCGTTCTCGCGGGGCGCCGCTCTCTTTCCCGGTCGTTCAACTGCGTCTTCTCACCAGGCCCGGCCCGCGGGCAGGTGCGCCAGGCCGGGCGCGGACAGGTGCAGCACCTCGTAGCGGTCCGCGTCCGCGTACGCGCCGGGCACCTCCCGCTCCCACAGCGCGAACGTCAGCAGCCGCCAGTGGTGCGGATCCACGGCGAGCGCGGCGGTGTGCAGGCCCCCGGCGCGGCCCAGATCACGCAGTTCGGCGAGGGCGGCGGTCACCTGATCCTCAAGGCCGGCCGTGGCGGGCAGCTCGGTCAGCCGTCGCGACGCCGCGCGGGGCCGCGTCTCCCGGGCCTGACCGGCCTCGGCGGCCAGGCCCGTCCAGTGCCGCACGACCGGCCTGCCGAAGTCGGCGACGATGCCCTGGAACCCGCCCCCGCCGACGAGGAACTCGCCCATCCTCCCGGGGTCGTTCCACAGGTAGAACGGCGCGTACTGGTTGACCGGCGACCCGGCGACGCCCCGCTCGCGGACCAGGTAGGCCTTCAGGCCGAGCCCGGCCCGGTCGTCGAGGGCGTGGCCGCGCGTGGCCACCCGCTCGCGGATGATCGTCATGTCGTAGCCGGCGGGCAGGGTGATCTCGTACTGCATCGCATACACGGCGGGTCTCTCCGGTGGCTCAGGGGTGGGACAGCAGGGCGAGCACGCCCTCGACGGCCTGGTGGAACGGCTCGGGCGTGCCGGCCGCGCGGGCCAGGACATATCCGCCCTGCAGCACCGCCACGATCGTCGCGGCGGTCGCGCCCGGATCGAGACCGGCGTCGAGCTCGCCCAGGTCGCGTCCCTCGGCCAGCACCTCCGCGAGCCGGTCGCGCAGCCACGCGAACGTCTCCTCCACCGGCCGCCGCAGCGCCGGATCGGCCATGACGTCGGGGTCCTGGGTGAGCCGGCCGATCGGGCAGCCCCGCAGCACCTCCCGCTCGCGCCGCAGGTAGGCCGACACGCGCTCGACGGCCGTGCCCGGGCCGCCCAGGATCTCCTCCACCCCGGCGCGCATCTCCTCCGCCGTACGGGTGATCGCGGCCAGCGCAAGGTCGGGCTTCCCGGAAAAGTGGTGATACATGCTGCCCTGACCGGCTCCCGCCCGCTGCTGGATGGCCCGCGGGCTGGTGCCGACGTAGCCGCGTTCCCAGAGCAGTTCGCGGGTGCTCTCGATCAGGCGGTCCGGTGTGCTCACGCCGTACATACTAGTAGGTACAGAGAACTGTTGGTGAAGCCGTACAAAACATGAGGCGGTGTGTTGCAGGGGTCATACACCTGAGCAGGGGTCGGGGCGGCCTAGGGTATTCCCGTCGGACCGGAGAAGGAGAGGCCGTGCTCTACCCCGCCCTGAAGTTCGTCAGCGTTCCCGTCATGCACGCACTGTGGCGGCCGCGAACGGAAGGACGCGAGCACGTCCCCGCGCACGGGCCCGCGATCCTCGCCTCCAACCACCTGTCCGTGCTCGACTCGTTCTTCATGCCGGCCGTCGTTCCGCGCATGGTGCGGTTCGTGGCGAAGAAGGAGTACTTCACCGGCAACCCCGTCGTGGCGGCGTGGATGCGCGCGATGGGGGCGATGGAGATCGACCGGGAGAACGTCTCCGCCGCCCAGGACATGCTCGACGCCGCGGTGGAGGTGCTGAAGGCGGGCGAGCTGTTCGGCATCTACCCCGAGGGCACCCGCTCCCCCGACGGCCGGCTCTATCGGGGGAAGGTCGGCGTGGCCTGGCTGTCGCTGACCACCGGCGCCCCGGTCGTGCCCGTCGCCATGATCGGCACCGAGAAGGTGCTGCCGCCCGGCACCTCGGTGCCGCGCCTGCACAGCATCGGCGTGCGGTTCGGCGAGCCGATGACCTTCACCGGCGACGCGGGCAACGCCCGCGACCGGCGGAGGGTGACCGACGAGGTCATGGCCGCGATCCAGCGCCTGTCCGGCCAGGAGTACGTCCCCCGGTACGGCGCCAGCGTCAAGGGCTCCGGCGAAGCCGGAGTGTGAACGACGGCGGACCCCGCTAGGCTCTGAACCCGACCGCAGGGCCGTCGTTGGGAGTGCGCGTGCCGCGAGGACGTACCATCGCGATCTCCGCAGCCGTGGCCGTCGTGGTGGCCGGAGCGGCCGCCGGGGGCGCCTACTACGTGTTCCACACGCGCGGCACTCCGCAGGAGACGGCCGCGCGGTTCACCGCGGCCTGGTCGAAGGGCGACCTCGCGGCCATGAAGGCCGAGCTCGCCACGCCCGCCGCGGGCTTCGACGCGGCGTACGCCGAGCTCACCAAGAACCTCGGCGTGGCGAAGGTCACCGTGCGCGACGTGCGGGCCGGCGCGGCGAAGGACGACCGGGCGACCGCCTCCTACACCGCCACCGCCACGGTGAAGAACGTCGGCGACTGGACCTACCAGGGCTCGCTCAAGCTCGTGGTCAAGGACCACTACTGGAAGGTCGACTGGTCGCCGTCCGCGGTCCACCCCGCGCTCGACGGGACCAACCACCTGGCGCTGAAGACGTCGTGGCCGCAGCGGGCCGCCATCACCGACGCCAACGGCGACCGCATCGACGGCGGCGACGTGGGCGGCTCGGTGCAGCAGCTCGTGGGCTTCCTCGACAAGGCGACGGACAAGGACGTCGAGAAGCTGGGCACCGCCTACAAGAAGGGCGACGCCGTGGGCCGCGGCGGCCTGCAGGAGACGTTCCAGAAGCAGCTCGCCGGCACTCCGACCACCGAGATCCAGGTGGTCGGCGACAGCCGTAAGACCCTGCACACCGTCAAGGGCTCCCCCGGCAAGGACCTGCGGACCAGCCTCGACCTGAAGGTGCAGCAGGCCGCAGCGGACGCCGTACGCGATCTGGACAAACCCGCCTCGCTCGTAGCCGTCAGGCCCTCGACGGGCGAGATCCTCGCCGTCGTGAACAACAGGGGCGGCTTCAACCGCGCCCTGGACGGCAAGTACCCCCCGGGATCCACGTTCAAGACGGTCACTGCCGCCGGGCTGCTGGCCGAGGGACTGACGCCGTCGAGCCGGGTGACCTGCCCCAAGGAGGCGGTCGTCGGCGGGCTGAAGATCCGCAACTCCGACCACGAGGCGTTCGGGTCGCTGTCGTTCCTCGACTCCTACGCCCACTCGTGCAACACGACGTTCGCGCCGCTCGCCGCGCAGAAGCTGGGCGCGCGCAAGCTGTACGACATGGCGACGAACCTGGGCTTCAACCGGCCGCTGCGCATCGGCGTCCCGGCGACCCCCGGCAGCATGCCGAAGGCCACCAGCGACGCCGAGCTCGCCGCGGAGGCGTTCGGGCAGGCGAGGATCACCGCGAGCCCGCTGGTGATCGCGACCGTGGCCGCGGCGGTGGCCGACGGCTCCTGGCGGCCGCCCACCCTGGTGCCCTCGCTGCAGCAGAAGACCGCTCCCGAGAAGCTGCCGGACGAGGTCGTCGAGCCCCTGCGGTCGATGATGCGGGCCGTGGTCACCAAGGGCACCGCCCACGGCGCCGGGCTGCCCGCGGGGACCGCGGGCAAGACCGGGACCGCCGAGTTCGGCACCGGGCCCAAGCTCGACTCGCACGCCTGGTTCATGGGCTTCCGCGGCGACCTGGCCTTCGCCGTCGTCGTGGAGGGCGGCGGCATGGGCGGCTCGGTCGCCGCCCCGGTCGCCGCGCACTTCCTCAAGTCCCTGTCCTGATGAGGCCGAGGGCGCACGTCACGTGACGGCCGCATCGAGGTCGCCGCTTCACGGCGCCTCGTGGGCTCCGCTAAACCGGCAGAGCGGCGGCGTCGTGCCGCAGAGCCATGACCAGCAGGGTCGCGATCAACGTGGCGATGAGCAACCAGCTCACCGCGATGATCACGGTGGAGCGGCCCGGCAGGCGGCGGCCCGTGCCTCGCCCCTGCCGTCCGCGCTCCGCACGGTGGTTGAACGACTCGAGCCTGGCCGCAAGCTTCGGGTCCTCATCCGTGAGGTGCCGCTCGATCATCGCCAGCATCCGCTCTTCGTCCTGCGACCAGGCCATCGCGCAACTCTCCCAGAACGCAAGGTATGTGCCGACGTTCTGCCCAACCATGAAGATCGTTAGCCGTTTCCAGGGCCGCGATTTACGACGCGTTGTAAGTTGCGATCTCCATCGAACCTCTGTTCTAATCTGAGGGTGCGGTGGGAAGGGCTGCGGCTCGAAACGGGGGAAGGCGCACAGGGAGAGACGACTCCCCTGTTCGCGCGGTCGGCGGTGACCCGGACCTTCGACACCCCGGAGTTCCGGGGCGTCACCTTCTACGAGATCCACGCACGGTCGATCATCAACCGGGTCCCCTCGGCCAGCCGGGTCCCGTTCGAGTGGACGATCAATCCCTACCGGGGCTGCACCCACGCGTGCACGTACTGCTTCGCCCGCAGGACGCACGAATATCTCGACCTGGACTCCGGGCGGGACTTCGACTCGAAGATCGTCGTGAAGGTCAACGCCCCCGACCTCGTACGGAGGGAACTGGCGGCGCCCCGGTGGGGCGGGCACCCCATCGCCATGGGGACCAACGTCGACTGCTACCAGCGGGCCGAGGGCCGATACCGGCTGATGCCGGGCATCCTCGCGGCGCTGCGGGACGCCCGCAACCCGTTCTCGATCCTCACCAAGGGCTCACTGATCCTGCGCGACCTCGATCTGCTCGCCGAGGCCGCACAGGTGACCGACGTCAGCACGGCCGTCTCGATCGGGTTCACCGACGAGTCGCTGTGGCGGGCCGTCGAGCCGGGCACCCCTTCCCCGCGCAAGCGGCTGGAGGTGTGCGCCACGCTGAACGAGCACGGCATCCCCTGCGGCGTGCTCATGGCGCCGATCCTCCCCTATCTGGGCGACTCCCCGCAGGCGCTGGAGGCCACCGTGCGCCGCATCGCCGAGACCGGCGCGACGCACGTCACGCCGATCGTGCTCCACCTGCGGCCGGGCGCACGCGAGTGGTTCATGGCCTGGCTGTCGCGCGAGCACCCCCGGCTCGTCCCCCGTTACCTGGAGCTGTACGGCCGGGGCGCCTACGCCCCCAAGGCATACCAGGAACGGATCGGCCACGCCGTGCGCGCGCTCGCCCGCAAGTACGGCATCGGCCGGTCGACCCCGCGCGGCGATCAGGCACCAGGAACGGGCGGCGGCGATCGCGCCGCCGAGGCGGGTGGCAACGCCGCGGCCGACGCGGGTGGCGCCCGTTCCTGGCGACGGCCCGGCGAGCGGCCGGCTCCCTCGCCCGCACCCCCCGCGCCGCCCGAACAGCTCACGCTCCTTTAGGCAACCGCTGGCGGTAAGCGGCCGTCGGGGGGATAGGCGGCGGTGCGGCCGCTCCTGCTCGGCCCCGGAGCGGACGGGCCGGTCAGGTGTCACCGGCCGATGGCGGCACGGCGAAGGCACCGGCGGATGCGGCGAGAGCGGCGGTTCTGGCCGCCTGGCCGGGCAGGTCCGGGCCGGGCGGCGTGCGGAGAAGCACCAACTGGTGATACACGGGGGCCGTGGCGGCGATGAGCAGTCGCCGGGCGTCCGTGCCCGGCGGGAGTTCGGCGCGCTCGACTGCCCGGCGGACGATGACCTCGCACCGGGCGTACCGGTCCTCCCAGAGCCGCCGTTGGGCGTGATCGGCCTGCTCGGAGCGGAACGAAGCGGCGATCAGGGCCGCCACGATCGGCGGCTGTGCGGTGAGCGCGTCCTGGATCTCGCGGTTCAGTGCCGCCAGGTCGCCCTCCAGAGAACCAGTGTCCGGGGGCTGCCAGGCGTCGTCGCCCGCCGCGTCCAGGACGTCGGCGAGCAGGCCGCCGACGTCTCCCCAGCGCCGGTACACCGTCGCGCGGTGCACACCCGAGCGGGCGGCGACGGAGTCGACGGTGAGCCCGTCATAACCGTGCTCTCCGAGCTCGGCGAGCACCGCGTCGAGCACCTGCCTGCGGATACGGGCGGTACGGCCGCCGGGGCGGCGCCGGGGCGGCGGCACGGGCCTGGCGCCCTCCGGCTCTGGTGTGGAAGAAGTCATCGCTGGTGGTCCGGTTGCTCAATGGAACGGCGGCATGCAAGGATCTTAACGCACCAACTGTCGCAGTAGTGATGCCATCGACCCTCTTCGAAGCGTTGGCCAGGAAGGAAACGACGCGCGATGCCGGCTGTGCCCCCCCGACCCGACCGTGCTGCATCCGATGCCCGGGCAACCGCGGGTGGTGTTGCTGAAGCCGCTGATCACCTCGCCGCTGATCGAAGTCGGCGAGTTCTCGTACTATGACGACCCGGACGATCCGACCGCGTTCGAGACCCGCAACGTGCTGTACCACTACGGGCCCGAGAAGCTGGTCATCGGGAAGTTCTGCGCTCTGGGTGAGGGCGTGCGGTTCATCATGAACGGTGCCAACCATCGCATGGACGGACCTTCGACGTTCCCGTTCCCGATCATGGGCGGGTCCTGGGCTGAGCACTTCGACCTCATCACGGGCCTGCCCGGACGGGGCGACACGGTGGTGGGCAACGACGTCTGGCTCGGATACCGGTCGATGGTGATGCCCGGTGTGCGCGTCGGCCACGGAGCGATCATCGCCTCCGGCTCGGTCGTCGCGGACGACGTCCCCGACTACGGCATCGCCGCCGGCAACCCCGCCAGGCTCATCCGCCGCCGCTACGGCGACACGGACATCGAGCGCCTCCTCGCGCTGGCCTGGTGGGACTGGCCGCTCCAGCACATCACCGACCACATCCGCACGATCATGTCCGGAAGCATCGACGACCTGGAGAACGCGGCGCCGCTCCCCCACGGATGATCCGGCGCTTCAGAGTTCCAGCACTTCCGAATCGAGTCATCGGCATGCCTGCCTCCACACCCCGCAACCCGTTCGCCGACCTGCTTCGCGCCCATGCCGTCCCGCTCACCCACCTCGACCCGGCGGCGCCGCTCGACGACCTGGAGCCGCTGCGCGACATCATCGGCTATGCGCGCGTCGTCGCGCTCGGCGAGAACTCGCACTTCATCACCGAGTTCTCGCTGCTGCGCCGGCGCATCCTGCGCTTCCTGGCCGAACGCTGCGGCTTCACCGTCCTGGCCTTCGAGTACGGCTTCAGCGAAGGCTTCCCTCTCGACGCCTGGGCCCAGGGCCAGGGGACGGACGACGACCTGGACGCCCGGCTCGCCGCGGCCATTCCTGTGGGAGTCGCGGAGCCGCTGCGCTGGATACGCCGGCACAACGCCACCGCCGAGGTGCCGGTGCGCTTCGCCGGGATCGACGTCCCCGCGGCCGGCGGCTCGCTGCTGCCCGCCCTGACCCCCGTCGCCGACTACCTGCGGCGGATCGACCCCGAGACCCTCCCGCTGGTCCAGCAGGCCATCCGGATCGCCGAGTCGTTCGCCGGAGCGTCCGCCGCCTCGGCCGCGCCGGCCTGGACCCGCTTGGCCGCCGCCGAGCAGGACGCTCTCAGTGCGATCCTGATGCGCCTGCTCATCCGGTTCCGTGCCGTCGAGGTGCTGTACGTCTCCCGCGGCGACCGGCGAAGTTACGAGATCGCTCTGCGCCGGATCGAGGCCGCCTGCCACGCCGACTACGGCTTTCGTGCCATGGCCGGGCTGTACGCCGGCACCGGCCTGACCGCCGACACCTCGGCCCGCGACGTCTACATGGCCGGGTCGGTCCTGTGGCACCTGGAGCGCTTCGGCCCCGGCACCCGCATCGTGCTGGCGGCCCACAACGCCCACATTCAGAAGACGCCGGTCTCCTTCGACGGCCACCTCACCGGGCTCCCCATGGGACAGCACCTCCACCGCTGCCTGGCCGATGAATACGTCGCCCTCGCCCTGACCAGCATCACCGGGCACACCGCTGATATGCGTCCCGATGAGGACGCCCGCTTCGGATTCGCCATCGACAACACCAAGCTGGAGCCGCCCGAGCAGGGCAGCATCGAGGCCGCCTTCGCGGATGCCGGGCTCGGGCTGAGCATGGCCGATCTCCGCCGGGCGCGTGCGGAGGCCTCCGGCGGCGCGGGCCCCGACCGCATCCGGATCCAGAGCGCCTACCTGCACACCCCCGTCCTCGACGCGTTCGACGGCATCGTCAACACGCCGGTCTCCACCGTTGCCGGCGACATCGAGAACTGACGCCCCAGAGAGATCCGGGGCGATAAGACAGGTTCGTCGGGACCGCCGTCACCGGCCGCTTATGTCCTCCTCGTGGGCGGATAGCCCCGCCGCGGGGGTGTCCGTGCGGATACGATCGGCGGCCGTGGAGGACGTCGCCGAGGACGCTGAGGACTTCGTCTGCGCGCATACCCGGCTCGCGGCCGTGCCGTACGTGCCGGAGATACGGCTGCACCTGGTCACGCCCAGCAATGCGCCCAGCGGCGTGCCCACCGGCGGGGCGCCGGGCGTAGGGCCGGACGTGGACGGCGACGACCACGTGTACGAGTTGTGGGAGCGCGCCGGGCGGCTGCCCTTCTGGGCCTGCCCCTGGGCCGGAGGGCAGGCGCTGGCCCGCCACGTGCTCGACCACCCGGAGATCGTGCGGGGCCGCACCGTCCTCGACCTCGCCACCGGCTCGGGGCTGGTCGCGATCGCCGCGGCGCTGGCCGGAGCCGCCCTGGTCGTCGCCAACGACGTCGACCCGTACGCGCTGGCGGCCGTCGGCGTGAACGCCCGCGCCAACGGCGTCACGGTGCGGGTCGCCGCGGGCGACCTGCTCGACGGGACGCCGTCCCAGCAGGTCGTGCTGGCGGGGGACGTCTACTACGAGGAGCCGCTGGCCCGGCGGGTCACCCCGTTCCTGTCGAGGGCCGGCGGGGAGGTCCTCATCGGAGCGCCCGACCGCGCCTGCTCCTATCTCCCCGAGGGCGTGTTCGAGCAGGTCGGCGTGCATCAGGTGCCGGCCTTCCTGGAGGACACCCCCAGCAAACGGACAACCGTATATCGGCTTTCCACACACGCTGTGACCTAGCTCACAACAACGCGACAACTGCCGGTTACGTCACAGGGAAAGGGGATCTTCATCTGACACGAATCGGGGCGTAACAGTGTCATCTCTTCAGCGCAGGGTGGCCAGGAAAGCGGCGAGAGCGATCGTGCGGGCGCTGGAGGCCCGCGACCGGCGGCGCGCCCGGACGGCGCCGCCGCCCGACGGTCACGAGATCCGCATCCTGCTGCTGCACGCCAACGGCATGGGCGGCACCATCCGTACGGTCTTCAACCTCGCCGGGCATCTGGCGCAGACCCACGACGTCGAGATCGTGAGCGTCGTACGGGAACGCGAGGAGCCTTTCTTCCCCGTTCCTCCCGGAGTGCGCATCCGCTATCTCGACGACCGGCTGCCCCGCCGCAAGGGCCTGCTGTCTCGGTTCCCGAGCAGGCTGGTGCCGAAGGACGAGGCGGCCTACCACTGGTTCACCCTGCGGACCGACCTCAAGCTGGTCCGCTACATCCGCTCCCGCCGCCGCGGCATCCTCATCGGCACGCGGCCCGGCCTGAACCTGATCGCCGCGCGCTTCGCGCCCCCGGAGATCATCACGGTCGCCCAGGAGCACGGGAACCTGTCCGCGCACCAACCGCAGGTGCGCAAGCGGATCACCCGTAGCTATGGCAGGCACGACGCGGTCGTCACCCTCACGCGGGCCGACCTGCGCGCCTACGAGCGGGCCTTCGAGAAGGCACGCGGGGACCGGCCCGCCGTGCTGGCGCGGGTGCCCAACGCGACGCCCCGCCTCGGCGGCGGCGTCTCCCCGCTCACCACGAAGACCGTCGTCACGGTCGGCCGCCTGACCTGGGGCAAGGGCTACGACCTGCTGATCCGTGCGTGGGCGCACGTGGCGGCCCGGCACCCGGACTGGACGCTGCGGATCTACGGCGGCGGCCCCCGGGGGGAGAAGCTCCAGGCGTCGATCGACAAGCGCGGGCTGTCCGAGCGGGTGTTCCTCGAAGGCCCGGCCGAGGACGTCGGCGCCGTGCTCGCGGACGCCTCGATGTTCGTCCTGAGCTCCCGCCACGAGGGCATGCCGATGGTCGTCCTCGAAGCGATGAGCAAGGGCGTCCCCGTCGTCAGCTACGACTGCCCGACCGGCCCCGGGGAGATGGTCACCCACGGCCACGACGGCCTTCTCGTGAAGGCCGGGAAGATCCACGCGATGGCCGACGCCATCTGCACCCTGATCGAGGACGAGGACCTACGCCGCCGGATGGGCGCCAACGCGCTGAAGACGGCCGCCCGCAACGACATCGACGTCATCGGCGCCCGCTGGGAGGACCTGCTGGCCGGCCTGGTGGCCCGGCGGCGTGGTCTCCCGCCCGGCGGCCCGCTCGCGTACGAGCCGGCCGGGGCGGGCGACCACGACATCGGGGAACGGCCCGGCTCTCCCGACGCCGCCGCGCTCCACGTCGCCCGTACGCCGGAGGCACCGGCGGCACCGGCGGCACGCCTCAGCCGGCGGGCGTGAACCACGGGCGGGCGGCCGCGTCGGCGACTACGGTCACAGGAAGATGCCGCCGGAGACCTCGACGCGCTGACCGGTGATCCAGCCGCTCCCGTCGGTGAGCAGGGCACTGATCGCGCCCCCGACGTCGGCGGGCTCCCCCACCCGTCCCAGCGCGGTCTGCGACGCGAGCATGGCGCGGAACCCCTCGTCATCGCGCATGATCCCGCCCGCGAAGTCGGTGGCGACCGGGCCGGGGGCGACGGTGTTGACGGCGATGCCGCGCGGCCCGAGCTCCTTGGCGAGGTATCGCGTCAGCACCTCCACCGCGCCCTTCACCGACCCGTACGCCGCCTGCCCCACGCTCGCGAACCTGGTCAGCCCGGTCGAGAGGTTGACGATCCGGCCGCCGTCCGCGATGAGGGGCAGCAGCCTCTGTGTGAGGAAGAAGACGCCCTTGAAGTGCACGTCGACCAGGGCGTCGAAGTCGCTTTCTGTCGTGTCGGCGAACGCCGCGGTGACCGCGATGCCGGCGTTGTTGACGAGGTGGTCGAAGTCGTCCCGGTGCCACCGCTCGCGCAGGGTGCGGCGCAACTCGGCCGTGAAGTCGTCGAATCCCGCCACCACCGCGGTGTCCAGCGGCAATGCCGCCACGGTGCGCCCGAGCCGGGTCACGGACTCGACCACCTCCTCGGCCTGGTCCTTGCCCGACCGATAGGTGACGACGACGTCGACTCCACGCTCGGCGAGGGCGAGCGCCGTGGCCCGCCCGAGGCCCCGGTTGCCGCCGGTGATGAGGGCGATTCGCTGAGAGGTCATGATGAAAGCTCCTGGTCATCGGGGAGACGGCCTCCTGGCGGGGCCGCCACGCCCAGTTCACCGGGTGGCGCGCCGGGCTGCCACGGCCCACATGTCCATGGCTCACGCGGCCATGACTCACGCAGCCGGGACTCACGCAGCCGGGACTCACGCAGCCGGGACTCACGCAGCCGGGACTCACGCAGCCACGGCCCGCACAACCACGGCCCGTACAGCCGTGGCCTCCTTATCCGGGGATCGGCAGGCCGTGGATACGCGGTGACCGGCGCGCGAGGATGAGCGGGGACGGGAGAAGGCGAGGAGGCAGAGGGTGGACCGCGAGGGACTGGCGGACTTCCTGCGCAAGCGCAGGGAGGCCCTGCAACCCGAGGACGTCGGGATGGTCCGCGGGCCGCGCCGGCGCACCAGCGGCCTCCGCCGCGAGGAGGTGGCCGCCCTCTGCGGCATGTCCAGCGACTACTACAGCCGTCTGGAACGCCTGAAGGGACCGCAGCCGTCGGAGCAGATGCTCGCCGCGATCGCCCGCGGGCTGCGCCTGACCCTCGACGAGCGCGACCACCTCTTCCGGCTCGCCGGGCACAGCGCCCCCCAACGGGCGCTGCGGGGCGACCACGTGAACCCGGGGATCATGCGCGTCCTCGACCGGCTCTGCGACACCCCCGCCATGGTGACGACCGCACTCGGCGAGACGCTCCGGCAGACCCCGGCCGCCGTCGCCCTGTTCGGCGACCAGACCGTCTTCAGCGGCATGGCGCGCAGCCTGTTCTACCGGTGGTTCACCGACCCCGACGAACGGCGCCTCTACCTGGAGGACGACCACCCCATGTACGGACGGGTGTTCACCTCCTTGTTGCGGGAGACCACCACGCGCGAGGGACCCCGCTCCCGGGCCGCCGCCCTCGCCCGCGATCTCCTCGGCCGCAGCACCGAGTTCGCCGCGCTCTGGGACAGGCACGAGGTCGGTCTCGGGCACCCGGACACCAAGCGCCTCGTGCACTCCGAGCTCGGCGTGCTGGAACTGCAGTGCCAGACGCTGCTCGATCCCGACCAGTCGCAGGCGCTACTCGTCTACACGGCCACGCCGGGCACCGAAAGCTACGACAAGCTGCGCCTGCTCGCCGTCATCGGCAGTCAGACGCTGGGCAACGGTGACTGGCGATAGTCGCGACCAGCCCCGGCCCCTCGCACCCTGCCGCTCATGGCACCCTGCCGCTCACGCCCGCCGCGCCCGATCGGGACCGTCACACAGCCGGCTGATCGGCGTCCGCGCCGGAACGCGCTTCGATGCGGGCGACCACCTGCCTGCTCCACGTGTGGATGGCGTCGGCCTGCTCGG
Organism: Microbispora sp. CSR-4; assembly: GCF_008033685.1. NCBI lineage: Bacteria > Bacillati > Actinomycetota > Actinomycetes > Streptosporangiales > Streptosporangiaceae > Microbispora > Microbispora sp. CSR-4. The sequence goes on along the minus strand of NZ_VJVX01000029.1, from coordinate 77,943 downwards.
GCGTGAGCGTCTCGAAGAAGTAGCGGCGGATGTTGTCCGCGTGCCCCAGGATGGCGTTCTCCACGGCGCTGCGGCCCTTGGCGGTCAGCCCGACCCCGATCCGGCGGCCGGACCGGTCCTCGGTCCTGTCGACCAGTTCACGGTTCTCCATCCGCGTCAGCTGATGCGCCACCCGGCTTTTCTCCCAGGCGAGCGACTCGGCGAGCTCGGTCACGCGCATCCGGCCCCCGGCCGTCCGGTGAAGCGTCACGAGCACGCTGAACTCGGCCTTGGAGATGCCGTGGTCGCGCTGCAGGCCACGGTCCAGCTCACGGGCCAGGAGACGCTGCGCCTGCATCCAGCTGTCCCAGAGCTCCCACTGCTCGGGTTCCAGCGTGCGGGGCTTCTCCATGAGCCCACCATAACGACCCGGAGTTGACGCGACAACTCACTCCGGGCTTAAAGTTGTCACGTCAACTCTGGGCGTGTCCCGTACGGCCCCTCGTCCTGAGCGCCGCGCGTGCCGCCCGACAACGGCAATGCGATGAGGAGCGAGGATGAATCACACCGTGGTGGTCGTCGGGGGAGGGTACGGCGGGTCGATGGTCGCCAAGGAGCTGGACTCCGAGGCCGACGTCACACTCATCGACCCACGGGAGGCCTTCGTCAACGCGGCCGCGTCGCTGCGGGCGCTGACCCGCCCTGACTGGGCGCACAACGCGTTCTTCCCGTTCGCGACGCTGCTCCAGCGGGGACGAGTGATCCGCGACCGGGCCGTCTCGGTCGACCCGAAGGGCGTTACGCTCGCTTCGGGCGAGCGGGTCGAGGCCGATTATCTGGTTCTGGCCACCGGCTCCGGCTACACATATCCGGCCAAACCACGCCACGCGTCGACGAGCATCGCCGAGCAGCTGGACGATCTGCGCGAGACCCACAGGGAGCTGGCCGGCGCCGGGCGCGTGCTGATCCTCGGCGCCGGCCCGGTCGGCCTGGAGCTCGCCGGGGAGATCAAGGACGTCTGGCCGGACAAGCACGTGCTCGTCCTCGACAGGGCCGATCAGCTGCTCCCCGGCTTCCTTCCCGAGGTGCGCGATGAGCTACGCCGCCGGCTCGACGAGCTCGGCATCGACGTGCGGCTGAACACCGGTCTCACCGCGTTGCCGACGGTCGAGGCCGGTCGGGCCGGCCGTTTCACCGTCACCACGGACAAGGGCGAACAGCTCGTGGCGGACATCTGGTTTCGCGCCTTCGGGGTCGAGGTCAACACCGGCTATCTCGCCGACGGATGCCTCTCGCCGCTGACCGAGCAGAAGACGATCCCGGTCACCGAGCGGCTGAACGTCCAGGGTTACGACCACGTCTACGCGATCGGCGACATCGTCGCCCTCCCCGACCCCAAGATGGCCTCCTATGCGATGACCCATGCCGGCGTCGTGGTGCGGAACCTCAAGGCGCAGCTCGCCGGCGACCGGCCGGACGCGGTGCACACCCCGACGTCCGAGCGGAGGATCCTGCTTCCGCTCGGAACGCGCGGGGGCGTCGGCCAGCTCCCCACACCGGACGGTGTCGCCGCGGCCACGGCCGAGACGGTCTTCGAACGCAAGGGCGCCGACCTGTTCACCGCGCGGTTCGCCGCCCGGTTCGGCCGCGCCTGAACGGATCCGCCGGTCGCCGCGTCAGTCCCTCGGAGGCCGGTCGGCCCACTGCTCCAGACGACGGGCGAGCGCCCGGACCTCCTCACGCAGCTCGGGCGGGCCGACCACGGTGAACGGCACGCCGAGGCCGGCCAGCACCTGGGCCATGCCGTCCAGCCGCTCGGCCCGGCCGGTCATCCGTACGCCGCCATCGACCGGAGCCAGGGCGGCCACCGCCGGCGGGATCCGCCGCCGGGCCTCCTCCATCGTCGTGGCCAGCACCACCTCGACCTCGTACCGGTAGGGCACGGCGGCCAGCGACTCCATGACGTGGGCGACCGCGTCGAACTCCCCCGGTGCGGGAAACTCTTCCCCCGTCGTCTCCGCCCGGCCGATCCGGTCGAGCCGGAACGTCCGCACCTCGCCCCTGCGGTGGTCGTGGCCGGTCAGATACCAGCGGCCCGAGTGGAACACCAGCCCGTACGGATCGACCGCCCGCTCGCTGTCCTGTCCCCGGAAGGACCGGTAGGCCAGCCGTACGCGGAGACGACGGCGGGCGGCGTCGGCCAGCGTCAGCAGGGTGGCGCCGCTCGGCCGGGATGTCGCGGCGGTGCGGGTGGTCAGGCCGACCATCTCCTCGACGGCGCCGACGCGGTCGCGCAGGGCGTCGGGCAGCACCCGCTGGATCTTCGCGAGCGCGCTCTCGGCCGCCCCCTCGCCCACCGTGAGGCCCGCGCGGCGGCCGGCGAGCAGCCCGAGCACCACGGCGGCGGCCTCGTCGCCGGTCAGCATGAGCGGCGGCAGCCGATATCCCGGCCTGAGCCGGTAGCCGCCGTAGCGTCCCCGCTCGGCCTCCACCGGAATGCCGAGGACCTCAAGCCTGCGCACGTAGCGGCGCACGCTGCGCACGTCCACCTCCAGGCGCTCGGCCAGCTCCGGACCGGTGAGCCCCGGCCTGGCCTGGAGCAGCTCCAGGAAGGCGAGGATGCGATTGGTGGACATATCAGGACCGATTCTGCCCTGATTCGGCCCTAGCGTCGACGCATGACGACATACGTACTCGTTCCCGGTTTCTGGCTCGGCGCGTGGGCGTGGCGGGACGTGACCGCCGCGCTTCGCGGCCTGGGGCACGAGGTCCACCCGCTGACCCTCACCGGCCTCGCCGACCGCGCCCATCTCGCCTCCCCCGCCCTGGATCTGGACACCCACATCCGCGACATCACCGGCCTCGCCGAGGCCGAGGACCTGCGCGATGTGGTCCTGGTCGGCCACAGCGGCAGCGCCGCCGCGGTCACCGGGGCCGCCGCCCGCGCCGCCGGCCGCGTGAGCCGGGTCGTGTACGTCGAGAGCGGCCCGGTGCCGGACGGCATGGCCCAGATCGACCTGACCGGGCGGGAGTTCGTCGAGAAGCGCGTCGAGGACGACTGGCGCTACCCCATGCCTTCCTGGGATGAACTGCAGGAGTCGGGCGCGAGCCTGGAGGGGCTGGGCGAGCACGAGCGCTCGTTGATGGCCGCCCGGGCCACCGCACAGCCGCTCGGCACGATCACGCAGCCCCTCACGCTGGGTGACGACGCCGCGGCGTTCGCCGCACTGCCGAAGACGCTGGTGAGCTGCTCGTTCCCGCTCGCCCAGGTCAGAGGGCTGATCGCGGCCGGGCATCCGGCGTTCGCGCCGCTGGGCGGGCCCGAGTGGGAGCTGCATGAGCTGCCCACCGGTCACTGGCCGATGCTCTCCCGCCCCGGCGACCTGGCTGCGCTTCTCGCCAAACCGGCGTAACCGACCCCGCGCGCCTTTACATTGTAGATTTCCTGGGCAGGACAAATGTCCTGCCCAGGGTCGTATCGATCTCTCTACCTGGGCCGACGGCGCCTGCCTACCGTCGTTTCCATGACCACGAACACCGCCGACGCCGTGTCACTGACCTCGGCGACCAAGCGCTTCGGCCCCGTACGGGCCGTGGACGAGCTCACGCTCGCCATCCCCCGCGGCCAGACGGTGGCACTCCTCGGCCCCAACGGCGCGGGCAAGTCGACCACCATCGCGCTGCTGCTCGGGCTGCTGCCGCCCGACTCCGGGCGGGCCTCGCTGTTCGGGCTCGACCCCGAGCAGGCCGTGAGGCAGGGCCTGGCGGGCGCGATGCCGCAGGAGGGCGGCCTGGTCCCCCGGGTCACGGTCCGCGAGCTGCTGACCTTCGTGTCCGGGACCTATCCCGCTCCCCTCCCCCTCGACCGGGTGCTCACGCTCGCCCGGATCGACGACCTGCGCGACCGCCGGGTGGACCGGTTGTCGGGCGGGCAGGCGCAGCGCGTGCGGTTCGCGATGGCGGTGTGCGGCGACCCCGACCTGATCGTCCTCGACGAGCCCACCGCCGCGCTCGACGTGGAGGCCCGGCGCGAGTTCTGGGACGGCATGCGCGGGCTGGCCAGCCAGGGCAAGACCATCCTGTTCAGCACCCACTATCTCGATGAGGCCGACGAGCATGCCGACCGCGTCGTCGTGCTCGGCCACGGCCGGGTGATCGCCGACGGCACCAGCGCGGAGATCAAGCGGGCGGCGGCGCTGACCACCGTGAGCGTGGCCGCCGACGGCGAGTCCGCCTGGCTCGCGACCCTGCCGGGCGTGCGCCACATGGAGATCAGGGGCGGCCGGGTCCACCTGCGCACCGGCGACTCCGACGCCACCGTCATGGCCCTCGCCCGCGCGGACGCCATCCGCGATCTGGAAGTCGCCCCGGCCGACCTGGAGGACGCTTTCGTGGCCCTCACGACCAAGGAGAACGTGTGATGTGGGGATACGTACGGCTCGAACTGACCAGGGCCCTCCGCGACGGCGGCTATGTGATCTTCGGGATCGTGATGCCGGTCGTCATGTACCTCGTCTTCACCAACCTCGGCCTGGCCCCCGGCGACAAGCACGACGCCGCGATCTACACGATGGTCAGCATGGCGGCGTACGGCGCGCTCGGCGGCGCGTTCAACAACGGCAGCGGCATCGCCGAGGACCGCGCGGCGGGGTGGCTGCGCCAGTTGCGGCTCACCCCGCTGACCCCGGCCGAAGTCGTGGCGGGGAAGGTCGTCACCGGCGCGGTCGCCGTCGTGCCCAGCATCGCAGCCGTGCTGCTGGCCGGCGTGCTGGTCAACCACGTCTCGCTCCCACCGCAGCGGTGGCTGGTGATCATCGCGCTCCTGTGGGCGGGCACCGTGCCGTTCTCCCTGCTCGGTCTCGGCAACGGCTATCGCCTGTCGGGCCAGTCCGCGGCGATGGCCAACATCGCGACCATGCTGACGCTGTCGATCCTCGGCGGCCTGTGGGTGCCGGTCGAGAAGTTCCCGTCCTGGCTGGCGGCGATCGCCGAGTGGACCCCGTCGAACAGCTACGCGGGCCTGTCGTGGCGGATCGCGTTCGGCGACGTCCCCACCCTCCGTCAGGTCGTGCTCCTGTCGGCCTGGCTGCTGGTCTTCGGCGTCTACGCGGTGTACGGCTACCGTCGTGCCGGTCGCCGGGCCTGACCGCTAGTGTGACGATTCCGATGACGACAGAACGCGGCACCTGGCTCGATCCGCTGCGCGAGGGCGAGCGCGGCCCCGACGCCAAGGGCATGTACATGTGGGTGGCCGTGACGGCGGCGCCCGTGTGGGACATCGCGCACGGCCGATCCCATCCCCTCTGGCTGGCCTGGCCGGCCGCGCTGGCCGCCGCCGGGCTGTACGTGGCCACCACGCACTTCGCGTTCACGGACCACCGGCGCGCCCTGCCGGCGCTCGGGCTGCTCGCGGTGGTGGTCCTCGCGTCTATGATCGGGTTCGCGGGCAACTGGCTCTACCTGGTCATGATGCTGGCCGTCGCCACCGGAACCGCCGTTCGCGGCAGGATCCTGCCGGTGATACTGATCGCCGAGTGCGTCGCCGCCCTGGTCGTGGCCGTGCGGGCCGACGCGAGCCTCACCGGCGTGCTCTCCATGATCTGGGGCACGTTCACCGCGGGCCTGATCCCGGCGATCATCATCCGGCTGTGGGAGGCCATCCACGAGCTCAAGGCCACCCGCGAGGAGCTGGCCCGGACCGCGGTGACCGAGGAGCGGCTGCGCTTCTCCCGCGACCTGCACGACCTGCTCGGGCACACCCTCTCGATCATGGTCGTCAAGGCCGAGGCCGTACGCCGGCTGACCCGGGTGGACGCCGATGCGGCGGCCGAGCAGGCGTCCGACATCGAACAGATCGGGCGGCAGGCGCTGACCGAGGTGCGGGCCGCCGTCACCGGCTATCGGGGCAGGGGACTGACCGCCGAGCTCGACTCCGCCCGCGCCGCCCTCGCGGACGCCGGAATCAAGGTGACCGTCCGCACCTCCTCCGTACGGCCCGGCCCCGAGGCCGACGCCCTGCTCGGCTGGGCCGTGCGCGAGGGCGTGACCAACGTCGTCCGGCACAGCCACGCGTCGGCCTGCGAGATCGGCCTGCGCGACGACGACGGGCTCCTGGTGCTGGAGATCCGCGACGACGGCCCGCCGCAGCAGGCCCACGGGCACGGCAACGGGCTGATCGGCCTGCGTGAGCGCGTGAGGGCCGCCTCCGGCACCGTGGAGACCACGGCGCCGCCGGACGGAGGCTTCCTGCTCCGGGTGGCCGTGCCGTACGCGAGGGAGGACGGTCAGTGATCCGGGTGCTGCTGGCCGAGGACCAGGGCATGATGCGCGGCGCGCTGGCCCTGCTCCTCAACCTGGAGCAGGACATCGAGGTCGTCGCCCAGGTCGGCCACGGCGACGAGGTGGTGGACACCGCCCTGCGGACCCGGCCCGACGTGGCCCTGCTCGACATCGAGATGCCGGGCCGCGGCGGGCTGGAGAACGCCGCCGACCTGCACGAGCGCCTGCCCGGCTGCGCCGTGCTCATCCTCACGACGTTCGGGCGGCCCGGCTACCTGCGCCGGGCGATGGAAGCCGGGGCGCGCGGGTTCCTGGTCAAGGACGGCCCGGTGGAGGATCTCGCCGACGCCGTCCGCCGCGTGCTGCGCGGCGAGCGGGTCATCGACCCCGCGCTCGCGGCGGCGGCGCTGAGCACCGGCCCGAGCCCGCTGACCGACCGGGAGCGGGACGTGCTGGCCGCGGCGGCCGACGGCTCGACGATCTCCGACATCGCGGCCCGCCTGCACCTGTCGGAGAGCACGGTGCGCAACTACCTGTCGTCGGCCATCGGCAAGACCGGCACCAGGAACCGGATCGAGGCCGCCCGCCTGGCCCGCCACAACGGCTGGCTGTAGCGGCTCACTGCACGTCGAACTCGTTGCCCTCGGGGTCGGCCATGGTCACGTGGTGGCTGCCGGGCTCCTGGACGACGCGCAGCACGGTCGCGCCGAGCGCCTTGAGCCGGTCGACCTCGGCGTCCCTGCGCTCGGGGCCCGCGTGCAGGTCGATGTGCAGGCGGTTCTTGCCTGCCTTCGGCTCGGGGACCGCCTGGAAGAGGATCCGGCGGCCGAGGCCGGTGCCGGTGTCCTGATCGACCGGGTCGTCCGGGTGCCGTACGGCCCGCAGCGTGCGGAAGGCCGTGTGGTCGGGGGTCACCGCCTCCTCCCCCACGACGCCGCCGGCCAGAAGCCGGCCGACGATGGCGCTGTTGTCCTCCACCTCGTAGCCCAGGGCCTGCGCCCAGAACGCGGCCTGTGCGTGCGGGTCGGCGCAGTCGACGACGAGCTTCCATTCGAGAGTCATGTAACCCTTTATAGTGGTTACATGACTCTGACGCTACATCCGCGCAGCGGGGGCTCCTTCCGGTTCGATCCGGACGCCCTCTGCCTGGAGTTCCTGGTGAGCGGCGGCGTGGGGGTCTACGCCCACTACGAGACGCTGCACGAGCCGGCCGACCTGGCACGGTGGGCCGCCGTGTCCCGGCTCGGCCTGGCGGAGGTGGACACGACGGCCGGCGAGCTCACCCGCGCGAAGACCCTGCGCGCCGCCCTGTGGGGGCTGGCCGGCGACCACATCCACGGGCGTACGCCCCGGCAGGCGGACGTGGACGCGGTCAACCTCGCGGCGTCCGCGCCGCCGCTGACGCCCGTGATGACGGCGGACGGGCGGCGGTCCTGGGCCACCCCCGCGACCGGCGGCCAGGTGGTCGCGACCGTCGCGAGGGACGCGATCGAGCTGTTCACCGGCCCGCTGGCCGACCGCGTACGGGAGTGCGCGGGCGACAACTGCGCCCTCGTCTTCGTCGACACCTCACGCCCGGGCAGCAGGCGCTGGTGCTCCATGGAGCGGTGCGGCAACCGCCACAAGGTCCGCGCGCACCGCTCCCGCGAAAGGTAGAACCCCGCGGCGCACGGGGATCCGACCGGGCCTCAGGCGGCGACCGGTGAGAAGTACGAGACCAGGCGTCGTGCCGCACCCGACCACGGACCGGCGAGGAGCGCCACGAGCACCTGGGCGGCTCCGGCGGCGACGAGAGTCGGGCCCGCGCCGGCCACGCCGATGACCGCGCCACCGGCGAGCAGGCCGACCGAGACCGCCCCGTCGTGCACGAGGCTCTCCGCCGCGAAGGCCGCTCGCCGCTCCGCCCCGTCGGTGCGGGTGCTGATGAGCCGGTTCAGCGCGCCGATGCCGAGCGGCATGGAAAAGCCCCCGATCGCGGCCACGCATCCGAGGACGACGAGGGACGACGCCGCCGCCGGCATGACGGCGAACGTCACGCCGAGAACGGCCCAGCCCACTGCCATGGTCGCCAGTGCCGGCATCCGCGGGACGAGCGCCGGCGCCAGGAGGGCACCGGCGAGCGAGCCCAGGCCATATCCGGTCATGCCGGCCGAAATGAGCAGTCCGGGCCGCCCGGTCTCGGCTCCGAGGATCGCGAGGCCGAGCGTGAAGGCGAACCACACGAGCCCGCCGACTCCCGACATGGTCACCGCACGCCGGATGTCCCCGTGCCGCGCCAGCACCTGACGCAGGGCCGGGGCGCCGGACCCATCGGCCGGGCCGCCGGATGCGGCAGGGCCGACATGCACGGCAGGCGTCGCGGTGCCGCGCACGGTGCACAGGAGGGCGGCTCCCACGCCGACGCCGGCGGCCTCGGCCCACAGCAGGGGCGACGGCCCGCCGACGGTCACGGCCCACCCCGCCGCCGGTGGCGCCAGGATCATCGTGACGCGGTGCATGAAATCCTGCCAGGCCAGCATCTTCGTCGTGATGGTGGCACCGAGGGGATCGCAGATGTCCGAGAGCAGGGCACGTTGCCCCGGCCCGCTCAGCGCGGTGGCGCACCCGGTGATGACACCGGCGGCGGCGAGGTGGACCGCGCCGACCGTGCCGGCTGCCGCGCCCACCGGAACGACGAGGAGCCCGGCCACCTGCACGACGAGCACGCAGGCGAGGGCTCTGCCCGTGGTCAGCCGCTGCCGGATTCCTCTGGCCCACCAGGGCGAGGTGAGCATGGGCAGCCCGACCGCTCCGCCGACCAGCCCGGTGGACCAGGTGGATCCGGTTTCGGCGAGCGCGACGAGCGGAAGCGCCACGGCCGTCGTGCGCTGCCCCATCCAGGTCACGAACGTGGTTGTCAGCATGGCGACGATGTCGCGTCCGGTGTTCACGCCGTCATCCTCCGGGCGAGCGGAATCCCCCGGTAGGCGACGAATCGCCATCAGAACTCATAACATCCGGATATGAGCTCATTCCCCTCGGTCGAGGACCTCCGGCTCGTCGAGGCCATCGCCCGGCACGGCTCGGTCGGGGCCGCCGGAAGAGAGCTGCTGATCAGCCAGCCGGCCGCGAGCAAGCGCCTCGCCGCGCTCGAACGGCGGGTCGGCGAGCGGCTCTTCGACCGGGACACGACGGGGGCGCGGCCGACGCCGGCCGGTCGTGCGCTGTGCGCCGAGGCGGCTCACGTGCTCGATCATCTGGGCCGGATCTTCGACCGGGCGCGGGCGGCGGCGCGGGCGAAAACCTTCCGCGTCGGCACCTTGGGCAGCCTCGCCCCGTTGCTCTTCCCCGCGCTCGACGAGCTGATGGACGGCGCGACGGTCGACCAGGTGACCGACCACGGCGACCGGCTCGTGGAGTGGGTGGGCGAGGGGTCGCTGGACGCCGCGTTCGTCGCCGTAGCCGACCAGATGCGCCTGCCCGCCACCGTCAGCGCCACACCCGTCGCCACCGATCGGCTGGCCGTCCTGACGCCGGAGGGCGCGCCCGCGAGAGACGGCCGGCGGCCGTTCGCCGGTCTCGACGTCGTCGCCTACACCTACGACATGTCCGCCGACACGCTGCACCAGCGGCTGTCCGGCCTCGGCGCGAGGCCCCGGGCGGCGGCCACCGCGGAGACCGCCGTACGGCTCGCGCGGCTGCTGAGATGCCCGGCCGTCCTGCCCCGCGGGCTCGGGCTCGCCTATGCCCAGGAGGGAGATCGCATATCGGCCGCGCCCCTGCCCGGCCGCCTCACGCTCTTCATGGTGACCCGCCGCCCGGCTCCGCACGAGCTGACGGCGATGGCCGGGCCGCTTCCCGGGCGCCTCGGCCTGCGGCGCCCGGCGGCGAGACGGCCCGGCTGAACGGCCACGCACCCCGGTCCGCGCGCACCGAAGACCGTTGACGGCCTCGCTCCGCGTCTGCTTCGACGGTGCGGACGACCACCTGGGGTGGGCACCCGGACGTCGGCGGTGCGAAACTTCGCACTATGACGGAGAACGAGCCTCGGTCGCTGATTCCCAGCATGCGGCTGGACGATCTGCTGGCGGAGTTGCAGTCACGTCTGGAGGCCGTGCTGGCCACCCGTGACCGGGTGCACGCGCTGCTGGAGGCGGTCGTCTCTATCGGCAGCGACCTCGATCTGGAGGTCGTGCTGCGGCGCATCGTGGAGACCGCCACGACGCTGGTCGACGCGACGTACGGCGCGATGGGCGTGATCGGGGAGGAGAACACGCTCGTCCAGTTCGTGCCCGTAGGGCTGAGCGAGGAGGAGATCGCCAGGATCGAGCACTGGCCGCACGGGCTGGGCCTGCTCGGCCTGCTGATCAAGGAGCCGCAGACGCTGAGGCTGGCCGACATCTCCCGCCATCCCGAGTCGTACGGATTCCCGCCCGGTCACCCGCCCATGGGCAGCTTCCTGGGCGTGCCGGTGCGGGTGCGCGACGAGGTGTTCGGCAACCTCTACCTCACGGAGAAGCGCGGCGGCGGGAACTTCGACGAGGACGACGAGGCGATCGTGGTCGCCCTGGCCACCGCCGCCGGCGTGGCGATCGAGAACGCCCGACTGTACGAGGAGAGCCGCCGCCGGGAGACCTGGTTGCGGGCGTCCTCCGACATCACCACGCGGCTGCTGTCGGGGGCCGAGCCGCGGGAGGTCCTCACCCTGATCGCCCGGCGCGCCCGCGAGATGGCCGACGCCGACGCCGTGGCGATCCTGCTGCCCGACCGCGACCGCGAGGTGCTGCGCGTCGCGTTGCAGGATGTGGCGCCGGCCGAGGACGGGCCGATCGGGGACGGACCGGCGGTCCGGCTCGTCGAGGACGAGGTCGCGGTCGAGGGCTCGCTGTCGGGCCGGGTGTTCCTGAGCGGTGAGCCGCTGGCGCTGGACGATTTCGACCACGGTCGGCTGCACCTGATCTGGGCCGGCGATCTGGAGCCCGGGCCGGTGGCGGCCGTGCCGCTGGGCGCGCCCGGGGCCGTACGCGGGGTGCTGGCCCTGGTCAAACGATCGGGACGGATGCCGTTCAGCCAGTCGGAGCTGCGCACCCTGCACGCCTTCGCCGGGCAGGCGGCCGTCGCGCTGGAGCTGGCCGAGACCCGCCGCGACGCCGAGCGGCTCGGCCTGCTGGAAGACCGCGACCGCATCGCCAAGGACCTGCACGACGTGGTCATCCAGCGCCTGTTCGCGGTGGCCATGACGCTGATGAGCGCGGTGCGCCTGGTCGAACGGCCGGAGGCCTCCTCCCGGCTGCAGAGCGCGATCGACGAGCTGGACACCACGATCCGGCAGATCCGCTCGACGATCTTCGCCCTGCAGACCCCGCACGAGGACGCCTCGCCCAGCCTGCGCGCCCAGGTCGTCGACCTGGTCGAGGGCGCCCGGGGGCATCTGGGCTTCATGCCCGGCCTGACCCTGGAGGGCCGGCTCGACAACGACGTGCCCGCCGAGGTCGCCGAGCACCTGCTCGCCGTCCTGCGCGAGGCGCTCTCGAACGTCGTCCGCCATGCCAGGGCCACCCGCGCCGACGTCGCCGTCCACGCGGCGGACGGGCGGCTGACCCTGGTGGTGGAGGACAACGGCGTCGGCATCCCGGCCGAGGGCCGCCGCAGCGGCCTGCGCAACCTCGCCGACCGGGCCGAACGCCTCGGCGGCGCCCTCGCCCTCGCCTCCCCGGACGGCGGCGGCGCCCGCCTGGAGTGGAGCGTCCCGCTGGGCTGAGCACCGTCATGTCCAGCGGGACCGGCCCCGCGAGCACTCCTATAGCCGGCTCAGCACCTGCATGGCGTCCTTCTCCAGCCGCGACAGGTCGCGGAGGATGGCCCCGGCCTGCCGGAGGCAGCCCGCGTCGCCGCTCTCCCCCGCCTTCGCGATCAGTTCGGACACCTGCGTCCAGAGGACGGCGGCCTCACCGTACATCCGGTGACCGGCGCGGAGACCGTGGTGGCCGATCAGTTCGGTGCACTCGCCGAGGAAGTCGCGATAGAGGGCGCGGAACAGCGCGCCGCCGGTGCCGCCCTTCTCCATGAGGAGGGCGGCCTGCGGCAGGTCCCGCCCTGGGTCCCCGGCACGCTCCAGCCAGCCGGGCGCCTTCGCGCCTGCCTTCTCGATGCCGCGCCAGCCGAGGTTCGCGATGGGAGCGGCGAGGAAGGCGTCGGCGCACGCTCTGACGGCGGGGACGATCCGGTCCTGCCACGCGAGCGGACGGGGCGGCACCGTGATGGTGAAGGAACGGTTCCTCGCGGTCATCGGGCCGCGTTCGGCACGGGCCCGGGCGAGGGAGGCCCGGCTGGTGCGCACCGCTCCTCCCTGCTGCTCGGTGTCCACGAGGTGGACGTCGTGCTCGTCGTAGCCGTACATCGCGACGACATGACCGCCGAAGTGCACTGCGGAGCGGAAATAGTCCAGGTGGTAGGAGTCGAGCTGGAGCCCGACCGGCCGGCCGGCGTCGATCGGGGCGGCCACGTTCTGCCACGCCTTGCGCGGCGAGGTGGTCTCCTCGGTCGTCAGCGTCAGCCCCAGCCGGGCGGCCAGGTTCCTGGTGAGCTCGAACGGCCTGACGCGGCCTCCGAGGAAGGGGAACGGCATGCCCTTGGCGTCCCAGTAGACGAACGACAGGCCCGAGCCCAGCCCGAACAGCATGGGCTCGGACAGGTCGAGCCCCTCGTGCCGCAGAAGCACCCCCAGCGCCGTCGTCTCGCAGTGGTGCGTCCCACGGGCCTCCACGCCCTCCACTATGGCCATGCTCGCTCTCCTCGTCCTGACGGCGGCGCACGCTCGCCCCGGCCCCGGTCCCTGACCGGCAGCATCGGGCCTCCCACAGTGGGAGAGTCCACTCGGGAGGCCCTCAGGCCACGCGACCTCGCTTACCTCCGCTGCCCGGCCAGGGCGCGGTTGACGGCGGCGAGCACGGCGCGGGTGTACGCCGTCGCGGCGTCGGCGTCCTCGCCCGCTCCCCAGACGGGAGTGCCGCCGACACGGCACCGGGCGTAGGCGACGGCGCCGCCCTCCGCCGGATGCCCGCCCTGCCAGAGCACCTCCACCGCGACCCCGGCCGCCGTCAGCGCGGCGGCGAGGGCCGCCGCCGGATCGGCGCCGGTCCCCCGGCTCTCGCGCCCGTCGTGCCGCACCAGGCAGTGGAAGCCGTCGCCACCGGCGGTCAGCGACGCCGGCGTGACCGGCCCGTCCTCCGCCATGTACGCCTCCCGGAACAACCGGAGCAGTTCCTTCGGCGTGGCCTCCCGCCCGCTGCGGTCCGTCGCGTCCTGGACGACGCGGGAGAACTCGGCGCGCAGCGCCTTCGGCAGGTCGAGCCCGTGGTGGACCTGGAGGAGGTGGGCGATGCCGCCCTTGCCCGACTGGCTGTTGACCCGGATGACCGCCTCGTACGTGCGGCCGACGTCGGCCGGATCGATCGGCAGGTAGGGCACCGACCAGGGCGCCTCTCCCGCCGGCACGCCCCGCTCGGCCGCCGCGCGCTCGTGGTGGGCGAGGCCCTTGCTGATGGCGTCCTGGTGGGTGCCGGAGAAGGCCGTGTAGACCAGATCTCCCCCGTACGGATGCCGCACGTGGACCGGCAGGCGGTTGCACTCCTCAACGGTCCGCCGGATGACGTCGATGTCGGAGAAGTCCACCATCGGGTCGACGCCCTGCGCGTACAGGTTGAGCGCGAGCGTGACGAGGTCGACGTTCCCGGTGCGCTCGCCGTTGCCGAACAGGCAGCCCTCGACGCGCTGCGCCCCGGCCAGCATGGCGAGCTCCGCACAGGCCACCCCGGTGCCCAGGTCGTTGTGCGGGTGGACCGAGAGGATGACCGCGTCACGCCGTTCGAGGTGCCGGTGCATGTACTCGATCTGGTCGGCGTACAGGTTCGGCGTGGCGATCTCGACGGTGGCGGGCAGGTTGTGGATCACCGGCCGGTCGGGCGAGGCGTCCCACAACCGGGTGAGGCCGTTGCAGACCTCCAGCACGAAGTCGGGCTCGGTGCAGTTGAAGACCTCCGGGGAGAACTCGAACCGCACCGCCGTCCCCGGCATTGCGTCGGCGAGCCGCGCGACGTGCTCGGCGGCCTCCCGGATCAGCGCGTGCAGCCCGGCCCGGTCCTGTCCCAGCACGACGTCGCGCCAGACCGGCGCGGTCGCGGTGTAGAGGTGCACCACCGCCCGGGGCATGCCCTGGATGGAGGCGAAGGTCTGCTCGATGAGGTCGCGGCGGGCCGCCGTGAACACCACAGGGGTCACGTCGTCCGGCACCACGCCGCTCGTGGCCAGGTGACGGACGAAGTCGAAGTCGGTCCGGCTCGACGACGGATAGCCGACCTCGATCTCCTTGAACCCCATCGCGACGAGGAGGTCGAACATGCGGCGCTTGCGCGGGGTGTCCATCGGCTCGGCCAGCGCCTGGTTGCCGTCGCGCAGGTCGACGGGCACCCACAGCGGGGCCCGCTCGATCCTGCGCCCCGGCCAGGTGCGGCGGATCTCGGGTATCTCGACCCGCTCGTGCGCGGGCCGGTAGCGGTGGTGGGGCATCGCGCCGCCCCGCTGGGGATTCCAGGCGGGAGCGTCGGCGGGCACCGGGCCGGCCGGGGTGCGAATCGTGGGAAAAGCGGTGGAGACGGTGAAGACGGCGGTCACGATGATGATCCTTCGGTCGGAGGGCGACCGGCGGCACGGCACCCCGCGGCGGGGCGCCGGTCATCGGATCAAACCCCGCCGCGGCGACCGAGAAGGAGGCCGAACGGCGTCATGGGCGGTAGAGTAACCACACGACAACTCCTCAGACAACCTGAGAGGTGAAACGCGATGGCGCTCGGCGCGCTCCAGCGCAACCCCCTCGTCGACCAGGCCGTCGAGAGCCTGCGCGACCAGATCGCGCAGGGCATCTGGCCGGTCGGCACCCGGCTTCCCGGCGAGACGACCCTGGCCAAGCCCCTGGGCGTGGGCCGTTCCACGGTCCGCGAGGCCCTGCGCGCGCTGGCCGGCGCCGGACTGGTCCAGGCGCGGCAGGGCGCCGGAGTCTTCGTCATCGCCACCAGCCCCGCCGAGGACTGGACGGCCCGCCTGCGCCGTGCCGCCGTGGCCGACGTCTACGAGGTGCGCATGCTGGTCGAGGTGCAGGCCGCCCGGCTGGCGGCGCGGCGCCGTACGCCGGACGACGTGACGGCGATGCACGCGGCGCTGGAGGCCCGGCGGGCCGCCGCCCGGGACACCGACGCCGCCTTCGTCGACGCCGACATCGCCCTGCACGCGGCCGTCGTCGCCGCCGCGCACAACCCGGTGCTGACCGACCTGTTCGCCGAGTTCGTCCCGCGGCTGCGCGAGGGCCTGGTCGCCCTGGTGGACCTGCTCGACCTGCGGGCGGGCGACCCGAACCCTGGAGACGACTCCCATGCGGCGTTCGTCGGCGCGGTCGAGCGCGGCGACGCCGACGCCGCGGGCCGGGCGCTGCAGGAGGAGCTGGAGCGGACCCTCGGCCGCCTCCGCCGCGCGGGCTGAGGAACCGGCCCGGCGCGCCACCAGGGCAGGGTGCCGGATCAGGGCTCGACGTCGGCGAAGAACCTGGCGTCAAAGGTGATCTTGGCGAGCGCCTTCTGCCCGTCGGCGTTGGGGTGGAAGTAGTCCCACGCGCTCACCTGCTTCAGCGTGAAGGGGTAGGCGAAGACCGCGCCCCCGTCGTGGCGGCAGGCCGGGCCGTAGCTCTCGCACGCCTGCCTGAGCTGCTCGTTGTAGTCCATCACCCGCTCGCGCACCCGGTCGCGCCTGGCCTCGTCCTTCTTGGCCGTGGACTTCGGGTCGGCCAGCATCGACTGGCAGATGCGGCCGATCCCCCAGAACAGGCGCGCCCACGCGTTGTCCTTGCCGACCCGCCACAGGCGTTTGACGTCCGGGATGCTCGCGACGTAGACCCGCGCTCCCGTGGGCCGCAGCACGTCGAAGGCGGCGTCGATGTTGCGCCGGAAGGCGGCCACGGGGGTCATCTCCTTCTCGGAGCCCACGCAGGCGTCCTGCGCGCCGATCAGCACGGTGACGTAGCCCGCCCCGGCGTCGACGGCCTTCCGCGCCTGCCCGGCCAGGTCGGCGCTGGTCGCCCCCGGGGAGGCGAAGTTCCGGTTGTGCCCCTTGATCGCGCTGCTCATGGCGAGCAGGCGCAGATAGTGGCTGTTCACCGATGGCGAGTCGCCCGCGGACCACGAGCGGGACGTGCAGGCGACGTACCAGCCGCAGGCGTTGAACCCCGCGCTGATCGAGTCGCCCAGCGCCGCCATCCCGGCGGGCGTCGTACGGGCGTTGGCGGCGGTCGGCACGAGCAGGACGGCCGTGGCCAGGACCGGCGTGATCTTCTTGATCATGGGCACCTCCGGGAGATCAAAGGTAGGGATCGCGTGGAGGTGCGCTCTATCGCCACCAGGGAAGTCGAGCCTTCCATGACCAAGTTCCTATCGCGGCTTGACACAGTGGACCCGGCATCGCAAGGGGGGGCTCTTGTCGAACACGTTCAGATCGTGCGTAGAGTGAGTCGGGTGAGTGTCGCTCTTATCCGGCCCCTCGTGGTTCGCACGGTCGCGGTGAGCGACCCTGACGATCTGCTGGCGCGTCTGCCAGACGCCGCGCCGTACGCCTGGATCAGACACGGCGAGGGGCTCGTGGGCTGGGGAGAGGCGGCGCGGGCCGCGGTTCCGCCCGGCCCTGGCCGGTTCGACTGGGCCCGCGGTTGGCTCTCCTCGCTGTTCGCCGGGGCGCTCATCGAGGATGAGGTCGGCGTGCCGGGCTCGGGACCGGTCGCCTTCGGCTCCTTCACCTTCGACGGCGACGCCCCGGGGACCGTGCTGGTCGTCCCCCGCGTGGTGCTCGCCCGCCGCGGCGGCCGGGCCTGGCTCACCACGATCGGCGGCAGCGCCTTCGCCCTGGCCCCCCCGCCGCAGGAGCCCGGCCGCATCCGCTACTCCGACGGGTCGCTGACGGCGCCCGAGTGGGAGCACCGGGTCGCGCAGGCCGTACGGCGGATCAAGGCGGACGGCATGCTCGACAAGGTCGTGCTCGCCCGCGACCTGACGGCCGTCGCCGAGCGGGACATCGACCCCCGCGTGCTGCTGAGCCGGCTGGCCGAGCGCTACCCCGAGTGCTACACGTTCTCGGTGGACGGGCTGGTCGGCGCGACGCCGGAGCTGCTGGTGCGCCACACCGGCCAGGAGGTGGAGTCGCTGGTGCTCGCGGGCACCACGGCGCGGGGCGGCGGCCCCGCCGAGGACGCCGCCCGCGGCGCCGCGCTGTTCGCCTCGCAGAAGGACCGCCACGAGCACGCCTGCGCGGTCGCCTCGGTGAGGGAGGCGCTCGCCCCCCTGTGCTCTGCCCTCGACGTCCCCGACGAGCCCGAGCTCCTGGTGCTGCCCAACGTGCAGCATCTGGCCAGCCGGGTCACCGGCCGGCTGTCCGACGGCGCGTCGGTGCTCGACGTGGTGGCGGCCATGCACCCCACGGCCGCCGTCGGCGGGACGCCCACCGGCGCCGCGCTCGGCGTCATCCGCGAACTGGAGGGCATGGACCGCGCGGGCTATGCCGGGCCGGTCGGCTGGATCGACTCCCGTGGCGACGGCGAGTGGGGCATCGCGCTGCGCTGCGCGTACGTCTCGGGCAGGCGGGCCCGGCTGTTCGCCGGCTGCGGCATCATGGCCGGGTCCGATCCCGCCGCCGAGCTCGCCGAGGCGCAGGCCAAGCTCCGCGTGATGCGGTACGCCCTGGAGGGGTGAGCGCCGACGGCGGGCTCCCGCTGGTCGCCCATATCGGTGGGATATGTGCCCGTTTGTACGGTTTGGGGTGCGGGTAGGGCCTCGCACTGATGCACCGTTCGAGGAGGCGGCCCCGATGGTGGAAACGGGTTACTCGACTATCAACGCCACGGTCGACAAGACCAATCGCCTGCTGAAGGAGATCGAGCAGGCCTACGGGTGGTCGCAGGAGAGGCGGCACCAGTCCTGGGCCGCCTTGCGCGCGGTCCTGCACGCGTTGCGCGACCGGCTGCCCGTCGAGGAGGCCGCCCAGCTCGGCGCTCAACTGCCGATGCTGGTCCGCGGCATGTACTACACGGGATGGGATCCCAGCAGGGTTCCCGTGAAGATGCACAAGGAGGAGTTCCACGCGCGGGTGCGCCGGGAGTTCCCCTTCGAGATCGAGGGCGGGGTCGAATCACTGATCAGGACGGTGCTCAATGCCCTGCGGCTCTACATCGCCGAGGGAGAGTGGGAGGACGTCAAGTCGAGCATCCCCGGCGATCTGGCCGACGAGTTTCCGTGACACACCGCTTTCCGTGACACACCGCGGCCTGTGCGCGGACGGCATGCACGGAGGGGACGGGCACCGCGATCGCGTCAACGGGCGAGATGAACGGTGCCGCCGCGGACGGTGTCGGCCCGCCCGGCGGTGAGCGACGCGATCCACTCCTCGAAGGCGGGCAGCCGGTCTTCGGCCACCGCCACCTCGAAGGCGACCTTCGACCCGTAGTCCACGCCCCGCAGCGCGTACGGCGAGGCGCGCAGGTCGCTTTCCAGCCTCCCGGCCTGGGCGTGGCCGACCGACACGGTCACGACCGCCGCGGGGACCATCTCGACCACCTCAGCCCGGTCGAGGGTCTCCCCCACCGCGCCGCCGTACGCCCGTGCGAGGCCGCCCGCGCCCAGCAGCACCCCGCCGAAGTAGCGGGTCACGACGGCGACCACGTCGGCGAAGCCGCGCCGGGTGAGCATCTCCAGCATCGGCGTGCCGGCCGTGCCGCCGGGCTCCCCGTCGTCGTCCGCCCTGCGCACACGCTCGCCGACGACGTACGCCGTGCAGTTGTGGGTCGCGTCGGCGTATCGCCGCCTGCGCTCGGCGACGAACGCCCGCGCGGCCTCCTCCGTTGCGGCGGGCGCGAGCGCGCAGATGAAACGCGAACGGCGGACTTCGATCTCGTGTTCGACGGGGTGCTTGATCGTCTGGTACGGCGCTGCCACAAGGTCAGCTTATTCAGCGGGCCGCCTTTACAAAGTAATGTAGGGCCTTTGTGGCACCGGACGAACCCCCCAGCGCCGATCCGTTCAATGCCGTCCTGTTCAGTGCCAGTCACTGATCTGCACGTCCCGCGGCGACGGCGCGCCCTCGCCGGTCTCCACCAGGGACTTCAGGCTCATCAGGTAGGTGGCCCACTTCGTGCTGCAGTGGTGCATGAACTCCACGGGCTCCCGCCGGCCCTGGTGCTTGAACAGCACGATCGTGCAGTCGCCGTCCTGGCGGAGGTCCCAGTCGATCGTCGTCCCGGGCCATTCCTCGGGCCCGTCGACCACCCGCCACGCCACCCGCTCGGACGGACGCAGCTCGACCACCTCCATGTCGAAGCCGCCGGGCAGGAACCGGAACTCCAGCACGCCGCCGACCTCGCCGCTCCCCTTCGTGTCGTCGGTCCACCAGCCGGCGACGCCGTCGACGGTCGTCAGCGCGTCGTACACCTTCTCCGGCGCCGGGACCTTGACCCCGAGCCTGTGCAGGATGTCCGCCATCTTCGGCTCCTCGTCTCGTCAGTCCTGCCGGGTGCGCTGGATCGCCTCGGCGATCCGCTTGATCCGCCGCAGCCTGGCGTCCCACGCCGCCCCTACGGACGACAGCTGGGCGACCGCGCGGGCGAGCTGGGCGTCGTCCACCCGATAGCGCTTCTCCCGGCCCGCCGGCGTCCCCCGCACCAGGCCCGCCCGGTCGAGGACGCCGAGGTGCTTTGCCACCGCCTGGCGGGTGACCGGAAGCCGCTGGGCCAGCGAGGTCGCGGTGCCGTCGCCCTCGGCGAGCAGCAGGTCGAGCATCCGCCGCCGGGTCGGGTCTCCGATCGCCGACCAGAGGTCGTCGTCGACGTCCTCGGCCGCCGGCGCGCTCACGGCCGCACCCGCAGCGTCGCGATGTACGGCGCCAGCCGGGACAGGTGGAAGTCCCACCCGGCGACGTGATCCCGGTACTGCTGTTCGAGGACAGCGGCCTCCCAGCCCATCTCGCGGAAGCCGGACTCGGTCATCTTCAGCAGCGTCCCGGCCCCCGAGGGGGTCAGGTCGAAGGTGACCAGCAGCGAGTTGCCCTCGGCCGCCGTCTCGCCGGCCGGGTGCGTCCAGCGGAACGAGAACGTGCGCGGGGGCCGCACGTCGAGGACGGTGAACGACACCACCGCCCCGCCGGCGCCGGGGTCGCCGAAGACGAGCTCCCCCGCCGCCCCGGGGATCTCCTCGAACCTGGCGTCGTCCGGCCACCACTCCTTGAGGTGGCCGGGACTGCTCACCACCTCGAAGACGATCTCCGGTGACGCCTCGATGTGGATCTCACGCTCGATGGTGCCGAACTCCATGCCAGCCTCCTGCAACCTTTGGTTGCACATGAGGCTATCCGTACGGCGGCCGACGCGCAACCATCGGTTGCGCGAAAGCCGCCGCACACGCGAGGTTCGTTTCAGCGGACCGGCGCGGGATTCCCCGGCCCGCCGCGCCGCACCTCGAACAGGAAGCAGCCGAACTCCACGGCCCGCACGTGGACCAGCGCCGCCTCCGGGTCCTCCAGCAGGGTGTCCAGCAAGGCCGACGCCGCCACGGGATCGGCCGACCGATGCGCGCCGACGAGGTGCCCGTCCAGGATGGAGCCGTCGGCGCGGTAGGTGCGGAAGACCCGCCGCGGCCCGCCCATGGCCGCCGGATAGCCGGGCCCCGTTTCCGGCTGGGGCCCCTCACACGGCTCCTCGTGGATGAACACCGGCCCGACCTCCTCGTACGCCCCGGGGTCGGCGCCGGTGTCCAGCGCCCAGCGGCGCAGCGGCGCGTAGGCCGCGAGCAGGATCGCCTCCCCCGGCCGGGAGCGGCGCAGGCAGCAGCGCAGCGGGCTGCCGCCCTCCTCCTCGACGGTCCGGCGCGGCGTGCGCCCGGCGTCGTCGGTCTTCCTGAGCTGGTCGAGCACGTCGGGCGCGATGGCCCTGATTTCGAACGTCACGCCCTCATCGTGGCCGTGTGCCCGTGCCGAGGGCTGGCGGAAAACGGACGGCGCGTTACGAGGCGCTGACGGTCTCCGGCGCGGTCTCCTCCTCGTGCGCGGCCTTGGCGGCCTTGCGCTTGAGCCACACCGTGGTGCCGAGGCCGACCAGGACGGCGGCCGCCAGCCCCACCCAGGAGAAGCCCTTCAGCCACTTGTCGGCCACGATGCCCAGGTAGTAGACCGCGACCGTGGTCCCACCGGCCCACGCGACGCCGCCGAGGACGTTGGCGATGAGGAAACGCCAGTAGGGCATGTGCAGGGCCCCGGCCAGCGGCCCGGCGAGGATCCGCAGCAGGGCGACGAAACGGCCGAAGAACACCGCCCACATCCCGTGGCGGTTGAACATCTGCTCCGCCTTGGCGATGTGCGCGGGGCCGAAATGCTTGGGAAAGCGCCGTCCCAGCCGGTCGAACAGCGGCCGTCCGCCCTTGCGGCCGATCAGGTAGCCGATGGAGTCGCCCACGATCGCGCCGACGCTCGCGCAGAGCCCGACGATCCCGGGGGCCACGACCCCTTTGGACGACAGCAGCGCGGCGCTCACCAGCACGATCTCGCCCGGGAGCGGAATGCCGAGACTTTCCAGCCCGATGACGAAGCCCACGAGCACGTAGACCCAGACGGACGGGATGGTCTGCAGCCACTCGTCTACGTGCATCTCACTCCCTCAACGCGCCAACAGCCCCCATTGTGCCGTCGCTCCACGAGTGCGGCATCCGCCGCGAGGACCATGGCGGGTAACCGGAAAGGAGGATGGGCGTCCGCCGCCTCCGTCCTGGAGAGGATCAGTCACGCATCGCGGCGCGCACGGCGTCGCGCATCGCGGCGTGGACGGCCGCGTTGCTCATCCGGTCGGTGCGCGCCTCCACGATGCGCAGGCCGTCCCCCTTGAGCGCCTTCGACAGCTCCTCCGGCTCCTCGACCAGCGCGTACGGCAGGCCGTGCGCGGCGGCGACGTAGCCGAAGTCCACCCCGTGGGGCGTGCCGAACACCCGCTCGAACGGGTCCTCCAAGGCGGCCTGCGGCAGCAGCGAGAAGATCCCGCCGCCGTTGTTGTTCACCACCACGAAGCACAGGTCGGGCCGGGGCTCGCGCGGCCCGAGGATCAGGCCGTTCTGGTCGTGCAGCAGCGTGAGGTCGCCGATCAGCGCGTACGCCGGGCCGTTGTGGGCGAGCGCCGCCCCGACGGCGGAGGAGACCAGGCCGTCGATGCCCGACGCGCCCCGGTTGGCCATCAGCCGCAGCCCCCGCCGGGGGCGCATGGCCTGGTCGAGGTCGCGGATCGGCATGGACGACCCGCAGAACAGCAGCGAGCCGTTGGGCACCACCTCGGCGAGGTCCCTGGCAATCCGCGGCTCGGTCAGGCCCGAGGAGTCGAGCACCTCGTCGATCGCCTGGCGGGCCACGTGGTCGGCGTGCCGCCAGGCCCGCAGCCAGGCGTCGCCGCCGGCCGCGATCGGGATCTCCACGGCCTGGGCCACCTGCGTCGCCGAGCGGGTCGGGTCGGGCCACCGGGTCAGGTCGGGCGAGACCACGATGTGCTCCTCGGCCCGGCGCAGCCACGACAGCAGCGGGCGCGACAGCCCGGGGCGGCCCAGCGTCACCACGACGTCGGGCCGGTGGGCGTCGGCCCACTCCTGGTCGCCCAGCAGGAAGTGGTAGGTCGAGACGGCGTGGTCGCCGTATCGGCCGCCGCCGTTGGGCTCCGACAGCACGGGCCAGCCCGCCATTCCCGCGGCGGCGACGTATCGCCGCACGTTGGCGGCGCCGTCGCCGACGACCAGCACTCCGCGCCGGGTCGGCGGGATGTGCAGGGCGGCGGAGGGCGGCGCGACCCGCGCCCGGAACCACGCGCCGGAGGCGTCGCCGTCCAGCGGCTCGCTCCAGGTCGTGTCGCCGTCGGGGATCAGCGGCTCGCGGAAGGCCACGTTGAGGTGCACGGGCCCGGGGTCCGGCGGCCCGGCGGCGCGCTGGCAGGCCCGGCACACCAGCGACCGCCAGTAGGCCACCTGGCCCGGCCGGTCCTCCGGCACGCCGACCTCGGCGAACCAGCGCACGGCCGAGCCGTACAGCTTGATCTGGTCGATCGTCTGGTTGGCGCCGGTGCCGCGCAGCTCGGGCGGCCGGTCGGCGGTCAGCAGGATCAGCGGCACACCCGACTCGGACGCCTCGATCACGGCGGGGTGGAAGTTGGCCGCCGCCGTGCCCGAGGGGCAGATCAGGGCCACCGGCCGCTCGGACCGCTTGGCCAGGCCGATCGCGAGGTACGAGGCCGACCGTTCGTCCACGCGGACGTGCAGCCGCACCCGCGACTCCGCGTGCGCGGCGAGCGCCAGCGGCGCGGACCGGGATCCCGGGGCGAGCACCACATCGGTGACCCCGCAGCGCACCAGTTCGTCGATCAGGACGGTCGAGAGGGCGGTCGCCGGGTTCACCGCCGCGCCTCCACAACGCCCCGGTCGGCCCGGTTTCTGTCCACCCGCGCGTCTCCTCCCGTTTCCGCAGGCGCAAGCGTACGGCAAAAAGGAGTGGCCGCCGTCATCGCGCGGCCTCTACGGGCGGCGGGGGAACTTCGAGAAGTCCGGCTTGCGCTTCTCTTTGAACGCGTCGCGGCCCTCCTGGGCCTCCTCGCTCATGTAGTAGATGAGCGTCGCGTCGCCGGCGAACTGCTGCATGCCGGCCGCGCCGTCGGTCACCGCGTTGAGCGCGCCCTTCAGCATGCGAAGCGCCAGAGGCGACTTCTCCAGCAGCTCGCGAGCCCACTGGACGGTCTCCTCCTCCAGGCGCTCCAGCGGCACCACCGCGTTGACCAGGCCCCACTGGAGCGCGGTCTGGGCGTCGTACTGCCGGCACAGATACCAGATCTCGCGGGCCCGCTTGAGGCCCACCGTCTCGGCGAGCAGCCAGGAGCCGTACCCGCCGTCGAACGAGCCGACCTTGGGGCCGGTCTGGCCGAACTTCGCGTTGTCGGCGGCGATCGTCAGGTCGCAGCAGACGTGCAGCACATGGCCGCCGCCGATGGCGTAGCCCGCCACCATGGCGATGACCGGCTTGGGGCAGCGGCGGATCTGCACCTGCAGGTCCAGGACGTTGAGCCTGCCGATGCCGTGGGTCTTGTCGTCCACGTAGCCGTCGTCGCCGCGGATCTTCTGGTCGCCGCCGGAGCAGAACGCCTTGTCCCCCGCGCCGGTGAAGATGATCACACCGACCTCGGTGTCCTCCTGGGCGCGGTTGAAGGCCTCGCGGAGCTCGAACAAGGTCGTGGGCCGGAAGGCGTTGTGCCGCTCGGGGCGGTTGATGGTGATCTTCGCCATCCCCTCCGCGGTCTCGTAGATGATGTCCTCATACTCGCCCGACCGCTTCCAGTCGACCCCGCTCGTCACACCCGCTCCTTCGTCGTCATCAACCAGGCGCCGTCGCCGACCGCGCGCCGCCGACCAGGCGGTCGCCTCCGGCCACCGCGCCGGGACTAACCTTACGACCGTGCTCAGCCCTCACGGACATCGCCCGGGACAGCGCCCAGGACAGCGCTCAGGACAGCGTCCCGTGCACGCTCTCGTCCTGCCTCCGGGGCCCGCGCTGTCCGAGGCCGTACGGCAGGCCCTGACGGGCGACGGGCCGGCCGTGCTGCCGCTGTCGCCCGACCTGCCGCGGGCCGCGCTGGAGGCGACGCTCGCCGCGCTGCGCCCCACGCACGTCGTCACCGCCGACGGCGTGCGGCGCGAGCCGGACGGCGAGCCGTCCGACGCCGCGCTGATCATCGCGACCTCCGGCTCCACCGGCACGCCTAAGGGGGTGGAGCTGACGGCCGAGGCGCTGCTCGCCTCGGCCCGCGCCTCGCTGGCCAGGCTCGGCGCACGCGAAGGCGACCGCTGGCTGTGCTGCCTGCCGCCGTCGCACATCTCGGGCGCGCAGGTGCTGATCCGGTCGCTGCTGTGCGGCACCGAGCCGATCATCCACGCGCGCTTCTCCCCCGCCGGCGTCGCCGCGAGCGGGGCCGACCACGTCTCGCTGGTCCCCACCCAGCTGCGGCGCATGCTCGACGCGGGGGCCGACGTCGCGGCCTTCGGCACGATCCTGCTCGGCGGGGCCGCCGCTCCCGCGGGCCTGCTCGCCGAGGCCCGCGCGGCCGGGGCCAGGATCGTCACCACGTACGGCTCCAGCGAGACGAGCGGCGGGTGCGTGTACGACGGCGTGCCGCTCGACGGCGTCGAGGTCAAGATCGGCGGCGACGGGCGGGTGCGGATCGCGGGTCCCGTGCTGTTCTCGGGCTACCGGCTGCGCGAGGAGCGGCCGTTCGAAGGCGGCTGGTTCGTCACCTCCGACCTGGGCTCGATCGAGGACGGGCGGCTCACCGTGCTGGGCCGGGCCGACGACGTGATCAACACCGGGGGCCGCAAGGTCGTGGCCGGCGCGGTCGCCGAGGTCCTGGCCGGTCACCCGGCCGTACGCGACGTCGTTGTGGTGGGCAGGCCCGATCCCGAGTGGGGCGAGATCGTGGTCGCCGTCGTGGTCCCCCGGGATGCCGGCGAGGTCACGCTCGGCGGGCTGAGAGACTTCGCCAAGGAGCGGCTGCCCGCCTACGCCGCGCCCCGCGCCGTCGAGTTGGTGCCCCAGATCCCGCTCCTGCCCAACGGCAAACCCGATATGGTCGCAATCAAGAACCGGAACCGCGGATGACCTTCGTGCGTCTGTAAGAGCAGGGGGAAGGGGACGCCGCATGCAACCGATCCGCCTCACGCCGGCCCAGAAGATGATGGCCTCCGCCGTGCTCGTCGCCGTCGTCATCGTGGGCGGAGCGTCGGTCACGGCCGCCGCGTTCGCCGGCCGCCTTGACGACGCCGCGAAGGCGGGCGACGCCCCGGCCGCCAAGCTCGGGCCGGGTGGTCGCGGGGGAACGGTCGAGGTCTCCCCCGACGATCCCGCCCAGGGTGACGTCACCAGGGCACAGGCCACTCCCGAGGTCGACCCCGACGTGGTGCTGAAGGAGCTCACCGACGACCCGGACGGGGTCGCCGACTACTGGACCCAGGAGCGCATCCGGGGCGCGAACCCCATGCCGATGCCCCAGGTCAGCGTCAGCATCATCCCCGACTGACCGGCCCGCTCAGGCGGGTGTGCCAGTCTCCCCCGCCCGGCGAGGGAACAAACCAGGCGCGAGAGCGTTATTGATACTGGTGCGCTGCGCGGCCGGACGCCGCGGCCCCGATTCGCAAGCATCAGAACCTCGATCATCCACGAACTCCGCAAGGAGGAGGTGTCCTCATGCCCCGGACCGCCGTGGCGGACTCGCCCGAGCGCGAGGTGACCCCGACGACGCTCGACCTGCTCCTGGAGCGAGGCCGTACGCAGGGCCGCCTTTCCCTGTCGGAGCTGCGCGAGGCCTTCGCGAAGGCCGGCGTCAGCCCCGCCGAGGGCCGCTCGATCCTGCGCGAGCTCACCGAGGCGGGCGTGAACCTGGCCTCCGACAACGCCGCGGAGAGCGAGCCGGGCGAGAAGACCGAGGTCGCCCCCGCCAAGGCGCCGGCCAGGAAGTCCCGCCGGGCCGCCCAGGCCGCGGCGCAGGCCAAGAGCTCCGCGAAGAAGACGGCCAAGACCGCCGACGAGGAGCCGTACGACGAGGAGCTCCAGGCCGACGAGGCCGAGGTGGAGGACAGCGGCACGCTCGACCTCGACGACACCTCCTCGGTCATGGGCGACTCGGTCCACACCTACCTGAAGTCCATCGGCCGCCGCACGCTGCTCACCGCCGCCCAGGAGGTGGAGCTGGCCAAGCGCATCGAGGCCGGGCTGTACGCCGAGTACAAGCTGGAGACCGCGATCGAGAGCGGCGAGCCCCTGCCCCCGCACGTACGCGAGGACCTGGAGTGGGTCATCGAGGACGGCAGGCGGGCCAAGGACCACATGCTGGAGGCCAACCTCCGCCTGGTCGTCTCGGTGGCCAAGAAGTACACCGACCGCGGCATGGCCCTGCTCGACGTCGTGCAGGAGGGCAACCTCGGCCTGATCCGCGCCGTCGAGAAGTTCGACTACACCAAGGGCTACAAGTTCTCGACGTACGCCATGTGGTGGATCCGGCAGGCCATCCAGCGCGGCTTCGCCGACTCCGCGCGGACGATCCGGCTGCCCGTCCACGTGCTGGAGATGCTGTCGAAGCTGTCGCGCGTCGAGCGTGACATGCACCAGCGGCTCGGCCGGGAGCCCACGCCGGAGGAGCTGGCCGTCGAGCTGGACAAGACCCCGGACCAGATCGAGGAGCTGCTGCGCACCAGCCGGCAGCCGATCAGCCTCGACTCGACCATCGGCGAGGACGGCGAGACCCGCATCGGCGACCTCATCGAGGACGTCGACTCCCCCGAGGCGTCCGAGGTCGTCGACCGGCAGCTGCTGGCCGAGCAGCTCAAGGGCGTGCTCAGCAACCTGTCGCCGCGCGAGGCCAAGATAATGAGCCTGCGCTTCGGCCTGGCCGACGGCAAGCCGCACACGCTGGACGAGATCGGCAAGCACCTGGGCCTGACCCGGGAGCGGATCCGCCAGCTGGAGAAGGAGTCGCTGTCCAAGCTGCGGCACCCGAGCAACACCCGCCCGCTGCTCGACTGGGCGAGCTGATCCCATCACAAGTACGGCCCGCATCCCTTCCGGGGTGCGGGCCGTACGGCTGTCCGGGCTCAGCGACCGGCGGCGGCCAGGCCCTTGCGCACGTCGCGCGGGGTCAGGCGGGCGGGGTCGCCCGTCTTGGAGGCGCGGGGCAGCCGCGGGATGCCGCTGAGGCGGTGCGCCTCACGCAGCGTGCGCAGGCGGTTCACCTCGTCGGTCCACAGCGCGCCCTCGGGAGTGGCCTTCGCCTTGCGCCGGGCGATCCTGCTGTCGTAGGCCTTCACGCCGAAGGTGGCCCGCTGGCCCGCCTCCGCGGCGCGCAGCGCCTCGGTCAGCGCGGCGTCGAGACCCAGAGCCGCCTCACGGAGCTCGGGGAGCGGCACGCCCGCCGCCTTCGCCTCCTGGAACCGCCGCTGCGCCACCCGGACCTTCTCCAGCACCTGGTCGAAGTCCTTCCGGATCTCCAGATCCGCGTGGTAGCGGACCTCCGCCTCCCGGCTCACCCGCGGACGGAAAAACGCCATCGTCAGCCCCTTCGGTATCGGACTCGCGCAATCGGATGTGCGCAATCGAACTCGCGTCGCAATCGGTAGCGTACGCGCTCCCCGCCGGGACCCGCACCGCAGGGTGTGCCGCCCTTTACGAAGTAAGGACGCATGTGGCAGCATGATCGCCGTGCCTGCCAAGCGACCACCCGTCCCCCTGTCCCGCGAGCGGATCATCGACGCCGCGCTGCACATCGCCGACGGCCAGGGCCTGCGCCGGCTTACCATGCGCCGGCTCGGCGACGCCCTCCAGGTGGAGGCCATGGCGATCTACCACCACCTGCCGCGGGGCAAGGAGGCGCTGATGGACGCCCTCGCCGAGCACGTGACGACCGTGGAGGTCGATCCGGCCACCGCCGCCACCTGGCAGGACAGGGCGCGAGCCTGGGCCCGCGCGAGCCGTGCCGCACTGCTGGAACACCCGGGCGTGCTGTCGCTGGCGCTGACCAAGCCGCCGAAGGGGTCGGCCCTCATCGCGATCACGGAGCAGACCGAGCAGCTGCGCGAGGCGGGGGCGGGCGACCCTGCCGGGGCGGTCCGCGCGCTGCGGGCGTACGTCTTCGGCAGCGTGGCGGTGGAGGTCCAGCAGTCGGGATGGGCCGACCCGGACGCCGAGGTGCGCGACGCGCGCACCGCCGAGGGCGAGCGCGATTTCGAGCACGGCCTCGACGCGCTGATCGCCGGCCTCGGCGGCTGAGACCTGTCGCTTTCGGACTGTCCGCATCAGCCGCGCGAGATGTCCGGAATTTGTGATACCTCGGTTATCCGGCCGTCGGCGTGTCGAGGCCGGACCGTTGCCTGCATTGGGGCATTCTTGTGTAGTAGGTCACATCAGTGCGCGCGAGCCTGCTCGGGGGGTGGCCGGGTCCCCTGCCCGACCGGCGGAAATGCTCCGAACGGGCTATGTCGTACGGATGCGGCCGAGCCGCAAACTGGTGTAGTCCAGTGTGGTGTGCGTCATACCCCACGGACGCCAGGAAGACAAAACCGAGCGAACGATAAAGACACGGAGCCCCGGCGATGTGCCCTCATGAACCGGCCTGTCCCAGCGCGGACGCGAAGGACCGAGAAGCCGCCCGCACGATAGCCTGTCACCCCGAGCAAGGCTGGAGCCTGCTCTGCAACGGCGTCGTGCTGTTCGAGGACACCGGCGAGCTGCTGCCCGACGGCGGCGTCATCGCCCCGCACCGCCCCACCGACATGGCCATCAGCGCGGCCTGAAGGTCGCGTTCCCGGACGCCGAGGTGATCGGCGTTCCACCCGCACCGTGATCGGCGTGGGAGACCGGGGAGACGCGGCCGACGCGGAGTGGGAGCGGCCGATGCCCTCGCTCCCACCCGCGAGGACGCGCGGGCGACCGGTGGAGTAGTCATTCGTACCCACCACATGGTCACCCCGTGATCGTCACGGGGGCGCCGCACCGGCCCGGCGCCGCCCGATCCCGCGCCATTGCTCACGCTCGAACGGCACCGGCGCCTGTAGCGCGGCGCCCGGACCAGATCCAGACGAGCTGCAGGACGCTCAGGCCGAACATCAGGACGCCCAGCGGGATGTGCACGATCTTCACGTGTGCGATGCCCAGCGCCACCTGCGCGAGCGTGAGCACCAGGAACCCGGCGGCGTACAGGGCGGGCCTGGGCGAGCCGCCGCCGCCCCGCCGCCACGTCACGATCGCGACGATCAGATGCAGCACCGTCACGCCGAACAGCGTGTACGCCCCGGCGCTGTGCGGTGCCCCATGGCCGCGCGCGGACAGCAGCAGTCCCGCGGTGATCGCCTGGACGAAGACGACCACGGTCTGCACGGTGGTCGCGGCACGCAGGAGCATGAGGTTGCCTGGCTTCGTCGTCGCGTGCGTGGGCATGGCGTGTTTCCCTTCTCGATCTCACCGGGTGTGAGGCCCAGGACTCGGTGTCCCGACAGTCAGACGACGTGGCCGCCGGGAATGTGAGGTGACGCATCGGCCTCACGTAGCGCCGGTCTCACATTCGGGCGCGCTGTCTCGTCGGTCTGGTGAGGGAAGACACGACCGAAGAAGCCGGGGCGCCATGACCACCACATCCGAGCCGGGCCTGAGCGCGATCATGAGCGAGCGGCGTCGGCTCATCAATCTCGCCTACCGGCTCCTCGGTTCCCTGGCCGACGCCGAAGACGTCGTGCAGGAGACGTACGCCCGCTGGTATGCCATGTCGCGGCAGGAGCAGGAGGCCATCGCGTCGCCCGGCGCGTGGCTGACGAGGGTGGCCGGCCGCGTCTGCCTCGACCTGCTCGGCTCGGCGCGTGCGCGGCGGGAGAGCTACGTGGGCGAGTGGGTCCCGGAGCCGCTGCCGGATCGGACGGAGTGGATCGGCGGGCGGGGCGGCGGCACGGCCGACCCGGCCGACCCGGCCGACCGGATCACGCTCGACGAGTCGGTCGGCATGCCTGGAGCGTACGGTCAACGGTCAGCCCGGCCTGGTGGCCCGGCTCGACGGCGTCACAGTGACGGTGGCGGCGTTCGACGCGCCGGGCGACCGGATCACGCGGATCTGGGCGGTACGCAACCCGGAGAAGCTCTGGCCCTGGACGGGTGTCTCCCCTGCGGGGGCGGAGACCACCCTCACCTGAGCGGAGCGGCGGAGCGGCGCGAGAGCAGCCACCGGGCCACGACCTCGCCCACGCGGGCGGGATCCTTCTTGAACTCGTGCCCCTCCCCCGGCAGGACCACGAGTGCGACGGGTGACTTCCCGGCGGACCGTGCCCCCGGCAGCGGCATCTGCCGATGGGGTACGGAATCGTGGTCCGCGACCGGGTCGCGGTCAGCGATCACCGATTCGTGGGTGCCTCGTCCAGGGGAATGGTGGCGAGCAGCGCGCGGGTCTCGGCGACGACGCGGTCGGCGAAAGCGGGGTCACGGACCTGCGCGGAGCCCACCATCGGCTTGCCGTTCTCGTCGTAGTAGACCCCTGTCCGATCCGACCCGTCGGTCAGCACCCCGGTGATCATCCGAGCGGCGCGCTTCGGTGTGCTCCAGTATTTGATGAGGGGCGCGAGCGGCGCGGCGACATACCTCGCCAGCAACCGGACCACGGCGCTGGCGTCGCGGCCGAGGCCGGTGCCCGGATTGAAGCCCGGTTCGACCGCGTTGAAGCGCAGCCGCGGCGTCTCACGTGCGAACGCGAGCACGGTGGCGAGATTGCACTGCTTGGAGGTGGCGTAGGCGTCGAAGCCGGTCTTGGACGAGCCCCCGGGCCGCCATTGGCCGCGCACACTGGCTTGCGCCGAGATGTAGCGCCCGCCGCGGAAGCCGGCGGCGACCGCGGGCTTGCGCTGTGGATCCTCGACGCCCGAGCAGACGAACACGACGTTCGCGCCGTCGGGAAGGTGCGGAATGAGCGCCTCCGTCAGCGCGAACGGTCCGAGGTGGTTGGTCGTGAAGGCGAGGTCCCACCCCTGTGCGGTCCGGTCGGCGCGGGCCGGCATGATGCCCGCGTTGTTGAGCAGGCCGGCGATCGGAAGACCGAGCGCGACGACCCGTGCGGCCGCGCGCCGCACGCTCGGGATATCGGAGAAGTCGCAGACCACCGAGACCGCGTGCCCCTCGGGCCGCGCGTTGATCTCGGCTTCGACCTCCGCGAGCTTGCCCGGGTCACGGCCCACCAGCACGACGGAGCCGTGCTCGGCGAGCTCGATCGCGGTGCGCCTGCCGATTCCGGACGTCGGCCCGGTGATGATCCACGCCCTTGCGGGCGATGTGCTGCGGCTGAAGTCGGGCACGTCGGCTCCCTCACTGTGGAGATCATGGAGATGGAGATCAGGCACTGGGCGCGGATCAGGCGGTGGGCGCGGTGGAGGAGCCGGCCAGCACCCGCCAGATGGCCTCGAACGCGACACTGCCGCGTGCCTCGGCCTCGGCAGGCTCGCGGATCATCTCGTCGATCGTCGCCTCGGCGATCGCGTTCACCAGGGTCAGGACGAAACCGAGCGGCACGTCCTGCATCGGCCCGTTGGCCCGGCTCCGTTCCAGCAGGCCGGCGATGCCGCTGAAGGCCAGGCTCGCCGCCCGATGGGTGTCGGCGGTGATGTCGTCCGCCACTTGAAGCTGCGCGAGCGCCCGCCGCTTGTCCGGGTTGGCCGTCGCCCAGCGCCACCACTGCGTCCACATGTGGCGGACCTGCTCACGGGGTGCGTCCCCGGCCCGGAGATCGGCGGTCGCCGCGGCGCTCATCTCCGTCTTCAGCGCGAGGAAGAGCTCGTTGAGCAGCTTCGCCTTCGTGTCGAAGTAGGTGAACAACGATCCGTTGGAGACGCCTGCCTCCTTCGCGATCGTCGCGGTGGCCGCCCCGAGCCCCTGGGACGCGATGACGCGGGTGGCCGCCCGCAGGATCGCGTTACGCCGGTCCTCACTGCGTGGTCTAGGCATGATCCGACAATATAAGAGAGTGTCTAGTCAGTCAAAAATTGGCCATGATCGGCCATGAGGCGGGCGAGACCATGCTCACCTGAGCGGAGCGGCGGAGCGGCGCGAGAGCAGCCACCGGGCCACGACCTCGCCCACGCGGGCGGGATCCTTCTTGAACTCGTGTCCCTCCCCCGGAAGGACCACGAGACATTCGGCGTCCTTCTCGTCCGGCACGCCGAACGGATCCCGGTCACCGTTGACCACGAGCACCGGGGTCCCCGCCTGCCGCAGCTCGTCCGCCCGTGAGCGTTCCGGCTTGCCCGGAGGGTGGAGCGGGAACGCGAGCGCCACCACCGCCTCCGCCCCTGCGGCTCTCGCCGTGCGGCAGGCGACCCGCGCGCCGTTGCTCCGCCCGCCCTGCACGAGCGGCAGGCCAGGGTGACGCTCGCGGAGCGCGGCGACGATCGACAGCCACGCCTCGTCCTGCTTGACCGCCGACCCCGGCGCCCGCGCGCCGCGCAGCCGGAACGGCTGGGTCACCCGTGCGACGCTTCCTCCGATCGCCAGCACCGCGTCCCGTACGGCGAGCAGGTCGGGGGCCTCCACGCCTCCCCCGGACCCGTGGGTCAGGACCAGCAGCAGCCGGGGATCGGCGGCCTCGTCCACCTCGGCCAGCGCGCGGCCGTGCGGGGTCTCGATCTCCATGCGGTGAAGGTAACGGGTCCGGCAGGAGCAGGAGGAGGCGACCCTCCGATCGGAGGATGGCAGTCATCCGATAAAGAGGCAAGAATGTCATGGTGCCGGACATCGCATCGCACCAACCGCCGCCCGGAACCGGGCACCCCGTCCCTCCGCCGCAGGCGGCCCCCTCGAACCGCGAGGACCTGCGCGCCGTCATGGCGGCCCGCCGCGACCTCGGGCCGGACTACGAGGACGCCCTGGTCGACTCGTTCCTCGACAAGCTCGACGTGGAGATCGCCGCGCGGGTGCGCAACGAGGTGGCGGCCCAGCTCGCCCACCAGCCGCCTCGCGGCCAGTCCAAGCACAGGGACGGCGCCGTGGGCATGGCCATCGGCTCGCTGGCCCTGGGCATCCCGCTGACCGCCATCGCGGCGCAGACCTCCGGCGCGACGGGCCTGCTCCTGGCCTGGGGCGGGATCATCGCGGTCAACCTCGCTCACGCCCTCGGCCGCCGCCACCAGCGCTGACACGCGGCAGGACGACCAGCGGACGACCACGGGGGGTCACAGGGGGATCACGGGGGTCACCCGGCCGCGCCGGCCTCCATCGCGGGGCGCACGTCGCGGCCCAGGCGCAGCAGCACCTGCTCGGCGAGCGCGGGATCGGGATGGTCGAGGCCGTAGCGCCAGACGGTCTCGGCGTCGGCGTCACGGCCCCGCAGCGGCAGCGTGCGGGCCAGCAGTTCGATCGCGAGCGCGCCGGTGCCGGCGTCGGCCCCCTCCTGGCGGCTGTCCTCCACGGCCCCGGCGAACTGCGCGCACGCCATCTCCAGGTGCGCCATGCCGAGCAGCACCCGCAGGCGCGCGGGATCGGCCACCGCGCTGATCGACAGCGCCTCCAGCAGGACGTCGGCGGCCCGCTCGGGCTCGCCGTCCTCCAGCAGCCGCTCGGCCATCCGCTCGGCCACGACCGACAGGCCCTCGCCCGCCTCGCCGCGCTCCGGCGCGTTCTCGTCCGCGGCGAGTTCCGCGAAGATCGCGGCCGCGCCGTCGAGGTCGCCGCTTTCGGCGAGTCGGCGCGCGTGGTCGAGCCGGTCGGACCGCCGCCCGGAATCGATGGCCGTCATACAGGGGGCCTCGCATGGTCGCAGGGGATAGAAACGATCACCGCGATCTTAACGAGACCGGCCGCCGGGCGGGGCCGACATGCTCAACTGATCAGTCCTCGTACGCCTCAAGGGGCGGGCAGGAGCAGACCAGGTTGCGGTCGCCGTACGCCTGGTCGATGCGGCGCACCGGCGACCAGTACTTGTCGTCCCGCAGGCCGGGCACCGGGTAGGCGGCCACCGCCCGCGA
Organism: Microbispora sp. CSR-4; assembly: GCF_008033685.1. NCBI lineage: Bacteria > Bacillati > Actinomycetota > Actinomycetes > Streptosporangiales > Streptosporangiaceae > Microbispora > Microbispora sp. CSR-4. The sequence goes on along the minus strand of NZ_VJVX01000029.1, from coordinate 43,081 downwards.
GTAGGGGTGGGCCCACTCGTCGGCGGTGAGGCACTCGGCCGTGTGCGGGGCGTTGCGCAGCGGGTTGTCGGTCTTGTCGAACTCGCCCGACGCCACCTTCGCGATCTCGCCCCGGATGGCGATCATCGCGTCGGCGAAGCGGTCGAGCTCGGCCAGGTCCTCGCTCTCGGTCGGCTCGATCATGAGCGTCCCGGCGACGGGGAACGACATCGTGGGCGCGTGGAAGCCGTAGTCGATCAGCCGCTTGGCCACGTCGTCCACGGTGACGCCGGTCTCCTTGGTGATCTGGCGCAGGTCGACGATGCACTCGTGGGCGACCAGGCCGTCCCTGCCGGTGTAGAGCACCGGGTAGTGCGGCGCGAGCCGCCGGGCCAGGTAGTTGGCCGACAGGATCGCCTGCTCGGTGGCCTGGCGCAGCCCGTCGCCGCCCATCATCCTGACGTACGCCCAGGAGATCGGCAGGATGCCCGCCGAGCCGTACGGCGCGGCCGACACGTGGGCCGGGAGGTGCTCGGCGAGGTGGGCCTTGACCGCCACCGGGCCGACGCCGGGACCACCGCCGCCGTGCGGGATGCAGAAGGTCTTGTGCAGGTTGAGGTGGGAGACGTCCGCGCCGAACTCGCCCAGCTTGGCCAGGCCCACCAGCGCGTTGAGGTTGGCCCCGTCGACGTAGACCTGCCCGCCGGCCTCGTGGACCCGCTCGCAGATCTCGACGATCGTCTCCTCGTACACCCCGTGGGTGGACGGGTAGGTCACCATGATCGCGGCGAGCGCGTCACGGTGCTTGTCGATCTTGGCGGCGAGGTCGGCCAGGTCGACGTTGCCGTTCGCGTCGCAGGCCCCCACGACCCCCCGCATGCCCGCCATGACGGCGCTGGCGGCGTTCGTGCCGTGTGCGGAGGACGGGATGAGGCAGACGTCGCGGCCCTCCTCGCCCCGGGAGCGGTGGTAGGACCTGATCGCCAGCAGCCCGGCGAACTCGCCCTGGGAGCCCGCGTTCGGCTGGATCGACACCCGGTCGTAGCCGGTGACCTCGGCCAGCCAGCCCTCCAGCGTCGCGATCAGCTCGGCGTAGCCCTCGGCCTGGTCCGCGGGCGCGAACGGGTGGATCGAGGCGAACTCCGGCCAGGTGACCGGCTCCATCTCGGTGGTCGCGTTGAGCTTCATCGTGCAGGAGCCCAGCGGGATCATCGAGCGGTCGAGCGCGATGTCCTTGTCCTGCAGCCGCCGCAGGTAGCGCAGCATGGCCGTCTCGGATCGGTGGGTGTGGAACACCGGGTGGGTGAGGAAGCCGGAGGTCCGCTGCAGGCCGGCGGGGAGCGCGTCGGAGGTGGCCCGGTCGAGGTCCTCGACCACGAGCCCGGACGCGCCGAACGCCGCCCAGACCGCCCGCAGGTGGCCCGTGGTGGTCTTCTCGTCGCAGGCGACGCCGACGTGGTCGGCGTCGGCCAGGCGCAGGTTGACGCCCCGCTCGGCGGCGGCGGCCACGACCTCGGCGGCCCGCCCGGGCACGCGGGCGAGCACGGTGTCGAAGAACTCGTCGTGCACGACCTCCACGCCGCTCTCGCGCAGCCCGGCGGCGAGGACGGCCGCGTGGCGGTGCACCCGCTGGGCGATCCGCTTCAGGCCCTCCGGGCCGTGGTAGACGGCGTACATCGAGGCCATGACGGCCAGCAGCACCTGCGCGGTGCAGATGTTGCTGGTGGCCTTCTCGCGCCGGATGTGCTGCTCGCGGGTCTGCAGGGCCAGGCGGTAGGCCGTGCGGCCGTCGGCGTCCAGCGAGACGCCGACCAGGCGGCCCGGCATCTGCCGCTGCAGGCCCTCGCGTACGGCCATGTACGCCGCGTGGGGGCCGCCGTAGCCCAGCGGGACGCCGAAGCGCTGGGAGGAGCCGACGGCGATGTCGGCGCCCTGCTCGCCCGGGGACTCCAGCAGGGTCAGCGCCAGCAGGTCGGCCGCGGCCACCAGCAGCGCCCCCTGGGCGTGCGCCCGCTCGGCGACCGCGCGGAAGGACGCCACCCGGCCGCTCGCGCCGGGATACTGGACGAGGACCCCGAAGCACTCGGGCAGCTCGCCGGCGAGGTCCGACTCGACCAGCGTGATGCCGAGCGGCTCGGCGCGGGTCGCCAGCACGGCCTTGGTCTGCGGCAGCGCGTCGGCGTCCACCACGAACACGTCGGTCTTCACCTTGCTCGCCCGGCGGGCCAGCGTCATCGCCTCGGCCGCGGCCGTCGCCTCGTCGAGCAGGGACGCGCCGGCGACGGCGAGGCCGGTGAGGTCGGAGATCACGGTCTGGAAGTTCAGCAGCGCCTCCAGGCGGCCCTGCGAGATCTCCGGCTGGTAGGGCGTGTACGCGGTGTACCAGCCGGGGTTCTCCAGCACGTTGCGCAGGACGACGCCCGGCGTGATCGTGTCGTAGTAGCCGAGGCCGATCATCGGGGTCAGCACCCGGTTGCGCCCGGCGAGGGCGCGCAGCTCGGCCAGGGCCTCGGCCTCCCCCACCGCCTCGGGCAGGTTCAGCGGGCCGCGCGTGCGGATGGCCTCCGGCACGGCCACGGCGACCAGGTCGGCCACCGACTCGTAGCCGACGACCTCCAGCATCCGGTCGCGGTCGGCCTCGGAGGGGCCGATGTGGCGGGGGGGGAAGGGCGGAGCGGAAAGATCGCGAAGCGTGGACCGATCGGTCATGACAGGGGCCTCCTGGCGGGTCGAGACCTGCGGCGACCGTCCCGCGCCCGGTGTGGCGCGGCGGTCGTGTAGCGGTCTCCCCCTCTGTCATCGGACCTGAGAGCTTCACCGGGCCGTCGGGCCCGGCTTTCCCCTTCGGTGAGGCGCCGCCTGGCCGGCGGGCCTGCTTTTCAGAGTCGCCTCGTCCGTGCGGTACGGATGCCTGAGAGATTCCGGGGAGGTTTGCTCCTTCGGCGCCCCTTCGAAGATCAGGGGTCTCTCCCGCACGAGGTCGTCGGCCGTTCCACTCTACCGGCTACCCCGGATCGGCCCGACTCGCACCCTGCTCGAGATCGGCGCCGAGACCGGCCTGGCGGGCGCGGACGATGGCCTCGGCCCGGTCGGCGACCGCCAGCTTGGCGAAGATGGCGGTGATGTGGTTGCTGACGGTCTTGCCGCTGATGGCCAGATGCCGGGCGATCGCCGCGTTGGACCGGCCGGCCGCGATGATGTCGAGGACCTCCCGTTCGCGGGCGGTGAGCTCGGGAAAGGGCTCCGGGGCCGGCGCGCGAGAGGCCCCGGCGGCGAAGAAGTCGATGATCCGGCGGGCCACGCTCGGGCCGAAGACGGCATGTCCGGCCGCGACAGAGCGGACCGCCCGGACGATCTCCTCCTGCTTCGCGCCCTTGACCAGGTATCCGAAGGCTCCGGCGCGCATCGCGGCGAACACCGACTCGTCGTCCTCGAACATCGTGAGCACGAGCACCCGGGTGGCGGGCACCGCGCGCACGATGGCCCTGGTGGCCTCCACCCCGTTGACGCCCGGCATGTGCAGGTCCATGACCACGACGTCGGGGCGCGTGAGCCGCACCTCACGACGGGCGGCGTCGCCGTCGCCGGCCTCGCCCACCACCTCGATGTCCGGCAGCGACGTCACGAGGGCACGCAGGCCTTCCCGCATCAGCGGGTGATCGTCGACGACGACGATCCTGATCGGTTCCCCGGCGCTCATGTCTGCTCCAGTGGAAGGCGGGCGTGGACGCGGCCGCCGCAGTCGGTGGGGCCGGCGGTGAGCGTACCGCCCAGTTCGCCGGCCCGCTCGTGCATGGAGCGCAGACCGACGCCGTGCGGCCACGCTCCGGCGCCCCCGGAGCCGTTGTCGCTCACCTCCACATGCAGGGCGGCGTGGTCGGCGCGCAGGGAGACCCGGCACGCCGTCGCCCCGCCGTGGCGCAGCGCGTTGGTGACCGCCTCGGTGGCGATGCGATAGGCGGCCACCTCCACCCCGGCGGGCAGCGGCGGCAGGCCGTCCGGGGCGTCGATCGTGACCACGTACCCGGCGTGCTCGTGCCGCCACGAGTCCTGGGCGCGCTGGCGGAGCGCGCCCAGCAGTCCGAGCTCGTCGAGGGCGGGCGGCCGCAGGTTGTAGACGAGCCGGCGGATATCGGCGATCGCGGCGGTCAGGTCGGCGCGCAGGTCGAGCAGGAGCCGTGCGCTCCGCTCGGGATCGGTGTGACGCAGGTTGTGGGCCGCGTCGGCCTTGAGGGTCACCGCGGTGAGCACGGTGCCGAGGCCGTCGTGCAGATCGCGGCGCAGCCGCCGGCGTTCCTCCTCCCGCGCGGCCACGATGCGCGTGCGGGACTCGCCCAGTTGCTCGGACAGGCGCACCGCCTGCAGGGCCAGGCCGACCGGGGCGGCCAGCAGTTCCAGGGCGCGCCGGTCGGCGCCGGACAGCCGGCTCTCCCCCGCCCTCAGCCCGACGAGCAGGTCCGCGGGCGGCCCGTCGGCCACCTCCAGCGACACCGTGTGCCGCCGCCGCGGTGACCGGCCGTACGTCGCGACCAGCCGCCCGTCGGAGGCGACCGCGGCGTACGGCAGCCGCAGCGCCTCGCACACGGCTCGCAACACCCCGTCCAGGCCGGCGCCGAGCCGCAGGCCGACCCGGGCGGCGGCCGCCACAGGATCGCGGCGCTGGCCGTACATGACCCGGTCCACCAAGGACTGCACGGCCGAACGGGCGGGCGCGAAGGCGAGAGCGACAACCGCGGTCGCGATCAGCGGGGCGGCCGACAGCCGGTCCCGCGCCAGCGCGGACAGCCCCGCGACGATGCCCAGGTAGGCCAGCACGACGCCGAGCGTGAGCACCCCGTACACCAGCGAGCGGTTGACGATCAGCTCGATGTCGTACAACCCGTGGCGCAGGATCGCCACCGTGGCCGCGGCCGGGATCAGCGGCAGGGTCAGCAGGAACAACACCGGCCCGTCGGTCGTCACGATCCGCTGCGCGTTGAGCGCGGCGAACAGCCCCACGGCCCACAGCAGCCACATCAGCTGCTGCCGCGGCACCCCGCGGGACCGGCGGACGCGCAGGACGAGCGCGCCGAGGGAGGCCAGCAGCACCAGCGCGGCGACGGCGGCGAACACCGGAATCAGCCGCTGGGCGACCTCGCCCACGATGACGGGCAGCATCGGCTCCCCCGCGGCCGGCCCGGCCCCCGCCGGCCCGGCCGCCACGGACAGGGTCGGGATGGGCGTGAACGGCAGGACGGCGAGGGTCGCGACGGCCAGCGGCCGCCAGCGCCGCGACAGCGGCCTGCCGTCGGGGAACAACTGCACGATCAGCGGAAGGCAGACGACCGGCGCCGGGATCCACGCGGTGATGCCGAACAGCTCGACCGCCCGCGCCCACGCCTCCGGCAGCCCGACCGCGTCGGTGAGCAGCCCGAGGCAGGCCACGCTCAGCGTGTAGCAGGCGCCGTACGCCACGAACAGCAGCCCGATGCGGTGCCCGGGACGGTGGGCGAGCACCAGCGCGCCGAACGTGGTGAAGGTCAGCGCCTGCGCGCTGTTGGTCAGCAGGTAGGAGTCGTCGGCCGCGTCGGCGAAGGTGAGCCCGCCGAGGAACCACGACACCCACGCCGCCACCACCACGACGGCCGTGAGGGTGAGCACCGCGACCGGGCCGGCCCGTCTGACTGCCATGCGCTCATCATCCGATCCCGGCGCTCCCATCGGCCATAGGAGCGTGCTCCCGGATCACGGGGTGCACGGGACTGGAATCGGGACCACGCCCCCACGACGAAGGGAGCCGTCCGCGCCCATCCTCGGACTCGATCGGACAACTCCCGGACTCTCGGAGGATCATCATGCAGCCGGACACCGACGCCCGCGCCGCCGCCACCCCGCGGAAACCGCCGCGGGACGTGCGCGGCTTCTGGCGGGTGCTGCTCGCCGTCGTCGCCCCGCTCCCCATGCTCGGCATGGGCCTCAACTATCTGTTCAGCTCCGTGGACGGCGGCGAGTCGTTCGAGGCCACGGTCGCGGCGTACGCGGCCCACGAGCAGGCCGCGGGCGTGCTCCGATGGTTCGCCCTGCCGTTCCTGGTCGGGCTGATCCCGGCCACCTTCGCCGTGGCGTGGGTGGCCCGTCGCGGCGCTCCCAGGCTCACCACGGCGGGTGCCCTCCTCGCGTTGCTCGGCGACCTGGCCGGCTTCCCCCTGATCCGTGGCGGCGACGACCTCGCGTACCTGACGGTGACGAGGCACTTCGACGTGGCGACCATGGCGAGGATTCAGAACGCGCTCGAGGACGACCCCGTACAGCTGGTGGCGAGCCTGCTGTTCATCGTGGGCATCGTCGTCGGCCTGCTGCTGCTCGGCCTGGCGCTGTGGCGCAGCGGCGCGGCGCCGGCCTGGATGGGGGTCCTGCTCGCGGCCGGCGGGTTCACCCATCCGTTCATGCCCGGCCACACCGCGTCGGGCATCGGCCTGCTGGTCACGGCCGTGGGCTTCGCCGGCGCGTCCGTCGCCCTGCTGCGCATGCGTGACGACGAGTTCGACCTGCCCCCGGTCAGGCCCGGCACGCGCGCCCGACCGTCGAACCTGTGATCGCCGGGCATCCGCTCAGCCGGTCCTGCGGGCCTTTCTCCGGCGGGCCAGCTCGTCCGCGGGATGGTCCCCCTCCGCATCCGGAGCGGCCTCCGCCCGCTCGCCCGGAAGCTCGGCCAGCGATCCCTCGACCTCCCGCCAGACCCTCCCGAGCGCGATGCCGAACACGCCCTGGCCGCCCTGCAACAGGTCGATCACCTCGTCGGCGCTCGTGCACTCGTAGACGCTCACGCCGTCGCTCATCAAGGTGATCTGGGCCAGGTCGTTGACGCCGCGGTCGCGCAGGTGCCGTACGGCGGCGCGTATCTGCTGGAGGGAGACGCCCGTGTCCAGAAGACGTTTGACGACCTTCAGGACGAGGATGTCGCGGAAGCTGTACAGTCGCTGGGACCCGGATCCCTGGGCGGCCCTTATCGTCGGGAGCACCAGTTCGGTCCGGGCCCAGTAGTCGAGCTGCCGGTAGGTGATCCCGGCCGCCGCGCACGCCGTGGGGCCGCGGTATCCGATGCCCTGGGGCAGCGCCGTCGGCTGCTCGTCGAACAGCAGACCCTGTTCGCCGGCGCGCTCGCGCGCCGCCTGCCGAACCGGGTCGTGCTGGCCGGCCGACTTACCCTCGCCGCTGCTGACCGCCACTGCGGACCTCCGGCTTTCTCTCATCCCACGGTCTGATCTGGGGGTTCGTGAATTACAACCGTGGTTTCCCTTGCACCGTAGGACCGGGGCCATCGTCAGTCAACGACCCCGTCCGGCGCGTCGTGAAGCGTAATCTCCCGAAATCGTCCGGCACGTCAGCCCGCCCGGCCGAAGTCTTCCGGTGTGATTTTGTCCAGGAACTCGCGGAACTTCTCCACTTCGTCCTCCTGGTCGTCGGGCATGCTGACGCCCGCCTCCTGGATCACGTCCTCACTCGCGTAGATCGTCGCACCCGTACGCAACGCCAGCGCGATCGAGTCCGATGGACGCGCGCTGACCTCCACGCCGTTGGAGAAAACCAGATCGGCGAAGAAGATTCCATCGCGGAGCGCGACGATGTTGACGGTGCGCAACCGCACCCCCAAGGCCTCAAGAACGTCACGGAACAAGTCGTGGGTCAGCGGCCGGGGCGGCGGCTCCTCCGCTTGGGCCAACGCGATAGCGGTCGCCTCGGTCATGCCTATCCAGATCGGCAGATACCGATCACCGCTCGTCTCCTTCAGGAGAACGATCGGCTGGTTGGTGGGCATCTCAACGCGAACCCCCACGACCTCCATCTGCAACACGGGCGGCTCCGTCTCAAGCGTCGCGGCATATCACCAGGCATTCAACGTAACACCCACGGAGGTGCGGATGTGCCGGTCACCGCCCCAGAACGCCGCGAACACTCCCACGCAGTAACGCATTGTGAAGTTCCTGGAGAAGTCCGGAGATCTCCCGGGCGGTCTCGTCCGCCTCGGCGATCGCCCCCGGCGCCTTGCGCCGCAGCAGCGGGGCCACCGCCTGCTCGATGAGACCGGCCTCCCGCTCCACCACGGCGCGCACCGCCCTCAGGTGACGCGCCTGCAGGCCGAACCGCGCCAGCGCCCCCACGCTGCGCGCGATCTCCAGCGCCTCCCCGTCGTAGCGGCGCGCCACGGCGGCGACCAGGCCGTAGCTCTCCATCTCGGCCAGGGTCTCCTCGTCGATGCCCGCGGCCTCGATGAGCTCCTCCCGGCTGAGACGCACCGGCGGGGTGCCGGCGGACACGTCGTGCGGGCGTGCCGCCTGCTCGTCCAGCTGATCCTTGATCACCCGGAGCGGCAGGTACTGGTCACGCTGCGCACGCAGGATGAACCGCAGGCGCTCGACGTCCTTGTAGGTGAACTTGCGGTAGCCCGACGGGCTCCGCTGGGGCTCGATCAGCCCCTCACCCTCCAGAAACCGGATCTTGGAGACGGTCACGTCCGGGAACTCGCCCTGCAGCAGGGCGAGCACCTCCCCGATGCTCATGAACGCCCGTACGGCCTGCGCGCTCATGACTCCTCCTCCTCACCGATCACAGCCCTCCGGGACCACGTGTGAGGAACACCAGCCGGAACTTGCCGATCTGCACCTCGTCGCCGCCCTGCAAGGGGCACTCCTCGATGCGCTCCCGGTTGACGTAGGTGCCGTTGAGGCTGCCCACGTCACGCACGGTGAACTGGCCGCCGCGCCGGTAGAACTCCACGTGTCTCCTGGACACCGTCACATCGTCCAGGAAAATGTCGCTTTCCGGGTGGCGACCCGCCGTAGTGAGGTCGCTGTCGAGCAGAAATCGGCTCCCCGTGTTCGGGCCCCGCATGACCACCAGAAGAGCGGTGCCCGGCGGCAGCTGCTCGACCGAGGCCCTGTCCGGCAGAAGCGTCTGGCCCGTCTCCGCCTCAAGCGCCTCGAGAGAGATCGTCGAGGTCGTGTCGGCTGCGACGGGCGCCGGAGCGCTCAGCGGCGAACCGCATCGTGAACAGAAACGGGCATCCTCGGGGTTGGCATGACCGCACTGCGTGCAGTAGACGCTGGGCATCGAACGGCTCGGCCTCTCTCACGACTTGCTCTAGGACTGGCTCAAACTGCGAATGCCGCAACTTACGCTGATCAGGCACAAAGGTCAAGACCGCGGCTGGGCGTGGACTGACCAACGCTACAGCCAGCGGACGTTCAATGTCATCTAGCTCCGGCCGCTTGTTCGACGACATGAGCCCAGCGCTCCAGGAGGGCCTGAGCGGTGTCCATGTCGTGGCCCTCGGCCCACAGGTGGGTGACGGCCTCGGCGGGGTCGGGCAGGACGAGTGCCCAGCTCCCGTCGTCCTCCACGACCCGGACGCCGTCGGTGGTGTCCAGGCGGTGGCCCTCCGCGGCCTCGACGACCGAGCGCATCACGGCCCCCTTGTGCGCCCAGGGCGTGGGAACGGTCCGTTTGAGCAGCTTGGCCTCGGGGATGCGGGCGTCGATCTGGCTGAGCGACAGCCGGGTGCGCGCGACCAGGCCGAGCAGGCGCAGGAACACCGCCAGGCCGTCCACGGTGGGCGCGAACTCCGGGACGATGAAGCCGCCCTTCCCGTCGCCCGCGAAGATCATGTCGGGGTGCCGGGCCGCCCGGGTCAGGGTGTCGAGGCTCGTGGCCGTCCAGTCGACCTGCACGCCGTGGAAACGGCACACCATCTCCGCCACCCGGGTCGTGGTGACCGGCAGGGCCACCCTGCCGCCCCGGCGCTCGGCCGCCACCAGGTCGAGCACCACGAGCAGCGCCCGCTCCTCGCTGATCAGCTGGCCCATCTCATCGACGAGCGAGACCCGCTCGCCCACCGGGTCGAACCGTACGCCGAAGGCGGCCCGCGCCGACGCCACCAGGTCGGCCAGGCGCTGCAGGTCGCGGCGGCGCTCGGCGATCGTCTCGGTGGGCGACGCGTCGTCGAGGCGGTTGTTCACGGTCAGCACGTCGACCCCGGCCCGGCCCAGCAGGCTCGGCAGCACCAGCGAGGAGGTGCCGCCCGCGCAGTCGACCACGACCTTCATCTCGGCGTCCTTCACCCCGGACATGTCGATGCAGGCCAGCAGCTCCCTGGCGTACGTGTCGACGGCGCGGGCGGGGAAGGTCAGCTCGGCGATCTCACCGGGGAAGGCGCGCCGGTATTCCTGCCGGGAGAAGACCCGCTCCAGCTTGCGCTGGGCCGCCTGGGACAGGTCGGCTCCCGTCTCGTCCATGAACACGATGTCGACGCTCTGGGGGTCGCCCGCCGTGGTGCGCACGGCGATGCCGCCCCGGACGTTCTCCCGCGAGGTGTTGAACCTGGCGACGGGCAGGGCGGCGGCCTCCAGGTCGACCACGTTGATCGCGCTGGAGTTCAGCGCGCTGATCACCGCCCGCTTGAGCGCCCGCGCCGCGCGCGAGGCGTCGCGGGAGGTGACGACCGTGTCGCCCTTGCGCAGCGTCGTGGCGTACGCGCTGGCCAGCCGTACGCACAGCTCCGGGGTGATCTCGACGTTGACCAGCCCGGAGACGCCCCGGGGGCCGAACAGGCTGCGCTGGCCGCGCGACTCCCAGATGACGCTGGTGTTGACGCCCGAGCCCGCCTCGATCGTCTTGAACGGGTAGATCTTCACCCCGGAGGAGACGTACGCCTCGGACTCGATGACGCACTCGTCGCCTACGACGGCGTTCTCCTCGATCCTGGCGCCGGTCATCACGTCGGTGTTCTTGCCGATCACGCAGCCGCGCAGGTGGGCGGCAGGGCCGACGTACACGTTGTCGCTGACCACGGCGCGGTGCAGGAAGGCGCCCTCCTTGACGACGGCGTTGCTGCCGAGCACGGTGTACTCCCGCAGCTCGGCGCCCGCCTCGACCTTGGCGTAGTCGCCGATGTAGAGGGGGCCCTTCAGCACGGCCTCGGGGTCCACCGAGGCGCCCTCGGCGGCCCACACGCCGGGCGCCAGCTCGAACGCGTCGAAGTCGACCTTGACCTTGCCCTCCAGCACGTCGGCCTGCGCCTTGAGGTAGCTCTCGTGCGTGCCGACGTCCTCCCAGTAGCCGTCGGCCACGTAGCCGAACAGCCGGCAGCCGCGTTCGAGCATCCGGGGGAAGACGTCGGACGACCAGTCGACCGACTGGCCGGGGGCGATCTCGTCAAGGACCGACGGCTCCATGATGTAGATGCCGGTGTTGACGGTGTCGGAGAACACCTGGCCCCAGGTGGGCTTCTCCAGGAAGCGCTGGATGCGGCCGCTGTCGTCCACGATGATGATCCCGAACTCCAGCGGGTTGGGCACGCGCTTGAGCCCGATGGTGACCAGCGCCCGGTTCTCGCGGTGGAAACGGAGCATGTCGGTCAGGTCGATGTCGGTGAGCGCGTCGCCGGAGATGACCAGGAAGCGGTCGTCGCGGAGCTTGTCGGCGGCGTTCTTCACGCTGCCCGCCGTCCCGAGGGGGACCTCCTCGGTGGCGTAGTGGAGGGTCATCCCCAGCTCGTCGCCGTCGCCGAAGTAGTTGCGGATCAGCGCGGCCAGGAACTGCACCGTCACCACGGTCTCGGTGAACCCGTGCCGCTTGAGCAGCCGGAGCACGTGTTCCATGATCGGCCGGTTGATGATGGGGAGCAGGGGCTTGGGCTGGTTCGCGGTCATCGGCCGTAGCCGTGTCCCCTCCCCGCCCGCCATGACGACGGCCTTCACGGGTCACCCCTTCGTTAGCTGGCGCACCTGTACGACATACAACACCCCCGCCCACCAATACAGACCAGTTCCCCAGATGGCGAAGGCCCATCCGAAGATCGCGGCAATCTCGGCGTACCATCCCTCGTGCGAGGCGAGGAACAGCAGCGGGAAGGCGTACATCAGGGCGGCGGTGCCCGCCTTGCCCAGGAAGTGGACGGGCAGCGCGGGGCCGTATCCGTGCCGCCGCAGCACGGGCGGGATCCACAGCATCAGCACGTCGCGCAGCGGCACCGCGAGCGCCAGCCACCAGGGGACGGCACCGCGCAGCACCAGGCCGAGCAGGGTCGCCAGGATGTAGAGCCGGTCGGCCAGCGGGTCGATGAGCCGGCCGAGCCGGCTGATCTGGTTCCAGGCGCGGGCGAGCTTGCCGTCGAGCCAGTCGCTCACGCCGGCGAGCGCCAGCAGCGCGATCGCCCACCCGTCGGCGTGGGGACCCAGCACGAGCCAGAGGAAGACGGGGACGCCGAGCAGCCGCAGGGCGCTCAGCAGGTTGGGCACCGTCCAGATCCGGTCCTCGGCAGCGTTCACGCCCCAGACCCTACATGCCGCTCTCCCGGTCGTTCCGGGCAGGAGCCACGGGGTTGAACCCGGTGTCGACCAAGCCGAACCGGTGCGCCATCACCGCCGCCTGGGTGCGGTTGCGCAGCCCCAGCTTGTCGATGAGCGCGGCGACGTGACTCTTGACCGTCGTGACCCCCACGTGCAGCCGGTCGGCGATCTCGGCGTTGGACAGGCCGACCCCGACCAGGGTGAGCACCTGCGCCTCACGCTCGGTGAGGCCCGGCGGGAGCGGCACCGCCTGCCGCTCGGCCGCCAGGGCCCGTTCGACGACGCGCCGCAGCACCGACGGCGCGAGCGGGGGCTCCCCCGTCGCGGCCCGCCGTACGGACTCGACCATCCGGGCGGGCGGGTCGTCCTTCACAAGGAACCCGAGCGCGCCCGCGCCAAGCGCGGCATAAAGGTTCTCGTCCTCGGAGAACGTCGTGAGCACGACGATCCGGGCGGACGGCTGGGCGGCGAGGATCCTGCGGGTGGCCTCCAGGCCGTCGACGCGCGGCATCCGCAGGTCCATCAGCACCACATCGGGGCGGTGCCGCTCGGCCAGCCGTACGGCTTCCGCCCCGTCGGCGGCCTCCCCGCACACCTCCATGTCGCCGGCCGCCTCCAGCATCATCCGGACGCCCGCCCGCACCAGGGCCTGGTCGTCGGCGACCACGACCCGGATCACGCGAGCCTCCCGGAGACGCGGCACGCCGGCCGGTTCTCGCCCGGCACCGGCAGCGAGGCGGTCAGCCGCCAGCCGCCGCCCTCGGCCGGGCCGGCGGTGACGTGCCCGCCGAAGGCGCGGGCCCGCTCCCGCATGCCCGCGATGCCCTGGCCGTGGGACGGCAGCACGTCCGGGGCGCCGGACGTGCCGGGACCGTTGCGCACCTCGACCGTGAGCGCGTCCGGGCGCATCGCCACGTCGACCTCCGCCCGGGCTCCCGGCCCGGCGTGTTTCAGCACGTTCGTCAGCCCCTCCTGGACGATCCGCGCCGCCGAGGCCAGCACCACCAGCGGGGCCCGCTCCGCCTCGGGCGCGAGACGCAGATCCACCCGCAGGCCGGCCGTCGTCATCCGGGACACGGCGTCGCGCAGCACGTCGCCGGGATCGGCCAGCATGTTCGCGAGCATGAGATCGGACCCGAGCGCCTCGCCGGGGTCGCGCAGCACGGACAGCAGGCCGCGCAGGTCCTCGAGCACGCGGTGGCCGGTGTCCCTGATGTCGGCCAGCGCCTCGGCGGCCGGGCCGTCGGCCCCCGCGTACTGCGCGGCGCTCGCGCGCAGCACCATCGCCCCCACGTGGTGGGCCACGATGTCGTGCACCTCGCGGGCGATCCGCTCCCGCTCGGCGAGCCGGGCGGCCCTGGCCCGCTCCGCGGACAGTTCGGTGGCGTGCCTGGCCTGGGCCTGCCGTACGCCGACGTAGCGGCCGATCGCCACGGGCGCGGTCACCATGGTCATCAGCGCCACCGTACGGAACGGGGTGATGTCGCCCGGGTCGTCCACGATCACGATCGCGGCGACCGAGCAGGTCAGGGCGTACGCCGCGGCGACCCACGGCCAGGTGGCGCGGGTCGCGAACACGCCGAGGGCCACCAGGGCGAGCAGCTGGAGGCTGTTGCCGGTCCTCGGGACGTACTGGTCGGCCACCACGAGCGCGACGCTCTCCAGCAGCAGGACCGCGCCGGGCAGGTGCCGCACGACGCCCAGGGCGAGCCCCGAGAGCATCACCCCGAGCGCGACCGCCCACACGGGCGGCTCGCCGCTGTGCCAGTAGGGCCAGGTGGTCAGCACCGACAGCGCCACCCCGCCGCCCGCGAGCAGCAGGTCGAGCAGCGGCGCGGGGTCCTCCCTGCGGCGCCCCTCCTGGCCGCGCAGGTAGCGGCCGATCAGCACCGGGGCCGCGATCAGCCCGACGGAGTAGAACCAGGTGTTGCTCGTCAGCGCGACGCCGGGATCGGCGAGGTTCACACCGGTCGCGGCGGCGGCGAGCACGGCGGCCGGCGCCGTCCAGCCCCAGCCGCGCGACCGGGCCAGCACGCCCACCGAGATCGGCAGCAGGACCTGGAGGGTGTTGACGGTGAACGCGCCGAGCTGGTCGCAGATCACCAGCAGCACGGACAGATAGACGGCCACAGGGCCGGGCCATCGGCGCAGCAGGCCCATCGGCAGCCCGGCGAGCAGGGCGAAGCCCATCCCCACCCACACCGGGACCGGGGAGCTCCCGTCGCCCGAGAAGCCCCAGGAGCCGGCGCTGACGAGCACGTCGAACGCGGTCCCGGCCACCGCGAGGCCGATGTCGAGGGCCGTGCCGCGTGAGAGCGCGAGGGGCCGGCCGGCGAGGGACCGATCGGTGGGGGGACGGTCGGTGGGGGGACGGTCGGTGGGGGGACGGTCTGTGAGGGGAGAGTCTGTTTGGGGACGGTCTGTGCCAGGAGAGTCCGTGACGGGAGTGTCTGTTGGAGGACGGTCTGTGAGGGGGCGCCGGGCGACGAACCGGCGCGCCGAGTGCCACCGCATGAGGGAACGCTACCGCCCGTCCGGGTGGAAACCCGTCCTTCGGCCGGAGGAGGCCTCTCCTCCTTCTGGCCGCTTCCGCCCGCCGATGGGCCGTACGCGGTGATCCGCCTGGCCGCCAGGTCGGTCCGTACGGCGGGCGAACCAGGCCGTCCGCGGCCATAGCGTCGCGGCATGGCGAACGAAACAGCGGGCTTCTTCGGGCAGTTCCTGCGCTCCCCCGCCGTGACCGGGGCGGTCGCGCCCAGCTCACGGCGGCTGTCGGAGGCGGTGTGCGTGCCGGTTCCGGAGCGCGGCGACCCCGTCGTGGTCGAGCTGGGGCCGGGCACGGGTCCCTTCACCGCCGAGATCCAGCGCCGCATCGGCGGGCGGGGGCGGCATCTTGCGGTCGAGATCAATCCGCGGCTGGCCGGTCATCTCGGCGCCCGCTATCCGGGGGTCGAGCTCGTGGTCGACAGCGCCGCGCGGCTGCCCGAGCTGCTCGCCGGCCGGGGCGTGGCCGCCGCCGACGTGATCGTGAGCGGGCTGCCCTGGGCGGCGTTTCCCCCCGCCCACCAGGCGGACCTGCTGCGGGCCGTGGTCGCCTCGCTCGCGCCGGGGGGCGCGTTCACGACGTTCTCCTACGTGCACGCCCGCCTGCTGCGCGCGGCCCTGCGGTTCCGCCGCAGGCTGGGCGAGGCGTTCGAGGAGGTCGTGGCCGGGCGCACGGTGTGGCGGAACCTGCCGCCCGCCTTCGTCTACCACGCGCGCCGCCCCCGCCGATGATCTCGCGGCCCGCCGAATGACGTTCTAAAGTGACGGGCATGGACTTCACGCTGCCGGAGAGCGCGCAGGCGGTGCGCCGGGGCATCGCGGACATCTGCTCGCGATACGACATGGACTACTGGCAGCGCTGCGAAGCCGAAAAGCGCTGGCCGGAAGAGGTGTGGGCCGAGCTCGCCAAGGGCGGCTGGCTCGGCCTGGCCGTACCCGAGGAGTACGGCGGAGCCGGGCAGGGCCTGCTGGAGCTGGCCGTGGCCACCGAGACGCTGTCGGCCTCCGGCTCCGCGGGCGGTTCCGCGTTCATGTACGTGCTGACGCCGGGGTTCGGGGCGCTGACGCTGGCCAGGCACGGCTCGGCCGAGCAGAAGGCCGCGCTGCTGCCGAAGCTGGCGACGGGCGAGGTCGAGACCTGCTTCGCGCTGACCGAGCCCGACGCCGGGTCCAACTCGCTGGCGATCTCGACCTTCGCCCGCAGGGACGGCGACGACTTCGTCGTCAACGGCCAGAAGATCTGGATCACCGGGGTCCAGCGGGCCTCCTGGATGCTGCTCGTCACCCGGACGATCCCGGCGGCGGAGGCCAGGCCGCGCAGCGACGGGCTGACGGTGTTCCTGGTGAACGTGCCGGAGGCGGTGGCGGCGGGACAGCTGTCCTACCGGCCGATCCCCAAGATGGGCGCGAACACCACGCCGTCCAACATGGTCTTCATCGACGACCTGCGGCTGCCCGCCTCCAGCGTGGTCGGCGAGGTCGACCGGGGGGTGGCCGTGCTGTGGGACGTGCTAAACCCCGAGCGGATCCTCCTGGCGGCCAGCGCCCTCGGCGGGGCCGAGGTGGCGCTGCGGGTGGGCGTCGACTACGCGAAGCAGCGGGAGGTCTTCGGCCGGCCCATCGGGGCCAACCAGGCCGTCGCGTTCCCGCTCGCCCAGGTCAAGGCCAAGATCGAGCTGGCCAGGCTGATGCTGTACAAGGCGGCATGGTCGTTCGACAACCACCTGCCCTGCGGCACGGAGGCCAACATCGCCAAGCTGACGGCCTCGCAGGCCGCGTGGGAGGCCGCCGACGCGGCGTTCCAGACCCACGGGGGCATGGCGTACTCGCTGGAGTATCCCGTCGCCCGGCTGCTGGCCGACGCCAGGATCGGCCGGATCGCGCCGGTGACCGAGGAGCTGCTGCTCAACTATCTGGCCACCCAGGTGCTCGGCCTGCCCAGGAGCTTCTGACCGCATCTGATCGGCCTTCGACCGCCTCCCGACCGCCTCCGGATCGCCTCCGAGTCGCTTCCGGCCGCTTGCGCGCCGCTGTCGCGGGGCACCTACTTGAGGCAGCGGAAGGAGTCACACATGCGCGGTCCGTACGCCAGCACGGTGATCAACGCGGACGCCGGGGACGTCTGGGCGTTCCTGCGCGAGTTCGGCAACCTCCACGAATGGCTGCCGGGCGTGGCCACCTGCGAGATCGAGGAGGGCGCACCGCTCGCCCCGGGAGCGGTGCGGCGGGTCGAGGGGGCGGGCGGGGTGTTCCGTGAGCGGCTGCTGACCCTCGACGACGAGGCCCGTACGTTCACCTACGCGATCATCGAGTCGCCGCTGCCGATGCGCGACTACCACGCGACCTGCCGGGTCGCCCCGGTGACGGACTCCGGGCAGGCGTTCGTGGAGTGGCACGCGACCTTCGAGGCCGACGACCCCGAGAAGATCGCCAAGATCCTCACGCGGGGCGTCTTCGTCCCCGGCCTGGAATCGCTCCGCAAACGCTTCGGCTGAGCGTGCCGGACGAATCCCGGCCCTGCTGCGCGTGACCCGGGCCCGCCACGGGCAGCGTGTGCCGGATGCTCCCCGAGTCGTCTCACCACCTGCTTCCGGGGCCGATGCCCGGCCGGTTTCAACGGCGATCAAGACCCAGGCCACTCGGTCAGGGCACGGCCTGCCGGTCGGCGCTCACGGCTCCGGCCGGAAGCGGGGCGGGCGCTTCTCGCGCAGGGCCCGCACGCCCTCGGCGGCATCGGGGCCGGTGAAGCCGAGGAACTCCATGGCCAGCGAGGCGTCGAACGACGGCCCGGCCATGCGCAACCAGTTGTTCAGCGCGTATTTGGTCAGCCGGATCGCCTCGGCCGACCCGGCGGCCAGCCGTGTCGCGATCTCCAGCGCCCTGTCGTGGACCTGGTCGTCGTCGACGCACAGGCTCACCAGCCCCATCGCCTCCGCCTGCTCGCCGGTGACCGGCTCGCACAGCAGCAGGTGATATTTCGCCTTCGCCATCCCGCACAGGAGGGGCCAGATGATCGCCGCGTGGTCGCCCGCCGCGACGCCCAGCCGGGTGTGGCCGTCGATGATGCGGGCCGTCCGCCCGGCCACCGAGATGTCGGCCAGGAGCGCGACGGCCAGCCCCGCCCCCACCGCCGGGCCCTGGATCGCCGAGACAACCGGTTTGGAGCAGTTGAGCACGTCGTAGACGATGTCGCGGGCCTCGGCGAAGACCTCCAGGCGCGTGGCGTGGTCGCGGATCATCTCCTCGATCATCGACAGATCGCCGCCGGCCGAGAACGCCTCGCCCTCCCCGCGTATGATCACCGCCCTGACCTCGTCGTCGCGGTCGACGTCGCGCCAGATCTCGGCCAGCTCCCGGTGGCCGGTGCGGTCCACGGCGTTGCGCCGCGACGGCTCGCTGATCACGACGCGCAGCACGCCGTCGGCGGCCCAGCCGACCTTCAGCTTCTCGTACTCCCTCACGACGCCACTCCTCGCCTGATCCCTGCGGCCGGGGGTCGCGGACCACCGCCGCCCGGGGGAACAGCATGTGGCTAGGGTCCTCCCGCCCGGGGACGCATCGCCATGCCCCGCACAGTAACAGCGCCCGCCGACAGGACCACCGAAGCGGCCGCGGCGCGCTTCCCCGGCCGCCCGCGCCGCCTCCGGCCCCTGACGCCGCCTCACGCCGTCCGCGGTGGCCGCGCCGGCCCGGGACACGGTCCGTACGAGGTCAGGGGCGGGCCGCGTCCACCAGGGCCTCGACCAGGCGGTTGTCCGCGCCGCGCTCGGGGTGCCACTGGACGCCGACGGCGAACCGGTGCCCCTGCAGCTCGACGGCCTCGACGATCTGGTCGTCCGCCCACGCCACCGCGATCAGGCCGGTGCCGAGCCGCCGGACGGCCTGGTGGTGCGCGCCGGTCACCTCCGCGCGGTCGCCCACGGCCTTGCCGCCCTTGCTCGACACGCTCACCGTGACCACGTGCGCGGCCGTCGCGTGACGGTTGTGGCCGACGGACTCCCGCAGCGACGTGATCAGCGTGCCGCCCTGGGCGACGTTGAGCACGTGCATGCCGCGCGATATCGCCAGCAGCGGCACGTCCGCCTCCACCGCCGCCTGCGCCAGCGCCGTCTCGAACCGGTCGCGCTGGGGCTGCGGCCCGCCGAACCCGTCGTCGTCCGGCTCCCCCGCCGCGACCTCGCCGTACAGGGCCGGATCGACCTCGACGCCCCCGGCGAGGATGACCGCGTCCAGGCGGCGAATGTAGTCACCGGCGGACACGGGGCTCAACGGCGGCAGCAGGACGGGCGCGCCGCCGGACTTCTCCACCGCGCGCGCGTACGCCTGGGGCGAGATCGCCGCCTCACGGACCCACGTGCCCCAGCGCGCGGCCTCTAGATAGGTGGTGATGCCGACGATGGGACGCGCCATGGCCAATCTCCTGAAGGTGTGCGTGCAGGCAGGCCCCATCATGTCGCAGATCGTTTTCCCTTTTGTCACTTTTCACATCAGTCACACGAGTCACACGGAGGGCGTCACGAAAAATAACGAAGTGTTCACAGTCGGTTGCCTTGCGGGGAATCGGTTGTGACGCCCGAGAGCGAGTGAAACACTCACCGTTGAGCGATCGGTTGAGCCGGGGCCGCCGCCGCTCGTCACCCGGAGCCGTCAGGGAGGTGGATCGACAGACCGGAGCACGCTTCCGGTCCCTAGGGTGGGACACAACTGATGCCGCTGAATCCGCGCCTCGTCAAGGAGAGCTTCTCGGTCGTCGAGCCCGTCGCCGGGAAGGCCGCGGGATATTTCTACGGACGACTGTTCACGCACTGCCCGCAGATGCGGGGCATGTTCCCGCCGGGCATGGAGGTGCAGCGCGACCGGCTCTTCAACGCGCTCACGAGGATCGTCTGGATGCTCGACAGCCCCGAGGGGCTGGCGTCCTATCTCGCCCAGCTGGGGCGGGACCATCGCAAGTACGGCGTGTCCCCCGAGCACTACAAAGTCGTGGGAAACGCCCTCCTCGCCACGATCAGGCACTTCGCCGCCGAGATCTGGACCGACGAGATCGAGGCCGCCTGGACCGAGGCGTACGCCATGGCGGCGAAGATCATGATCGACGCTGCCGACGCCGAGACCACGCCCGCCTGGTGGCTGGCGGAGGTGATCGACCACGAACCACGCACCCGGGACATCGCGGTGCTCACGCTGCGGCCCTCGCAGCCCATGGACTTCGTCCCCGGGCAGTACGTCACGGTGCAGACGGCCAGATGGCCACGCGTGTGGCGGCGGTTCTCCATCGCCAACGCGCCCCGCGCGGACGGCACGCTCCGCCTGCACGTGCGGGCCGTGCCGGGCGGCTGGGTGAGCACGGCGCTGGTCCGCCACACCCGTATCGGCGACCAGCTCCTGCTCGGCCCGCCGGTCGGCACGATGACGCCGCCCGAGCCGGGCCGCGACGTGCTCTGCGTCGCGGGCGGCACCGGCCTCGCGCCGCTCAAGGCCGTCATCGAGCACGTCATCGCCTCCGGCGAGCGCCCGAACATCCACCTGCTGTTCGGCGCCCGCCGCGCGTGCGACCTGTACGACATGCCCGACCTGGCGAGGATGGAGGCCGCCTTCCCCTGGCTGCGGGTCGTGCCGGCGGTCTCCGACGACCCGGCCTACGACGGGATGCGCGGCCGGCTTCCCGACGTGGTCGAGAGGTTCCACTCCTGGGCCGACCACGAGGCGTACGTCTGCGGGCCTGCGGCGATGGTGAACGAGACCGTACGGCGCCTGCAGATGTCGGGCGTGCCGCTCGCGCGGATCCACCGCGACCCGATACACAGCGACGCCGTGCCCGGCGACCCATCACCGGGCCGCATGGTGCACGGCGGCATGGTGCACGGCGGCACGGTTCATGGCGGCACAGTCCATGGCGGCGCGGTTAACAACGACACGTTGGCACACGGCGGCGCGGTACATGGCGACCCCGTGCATGGCGACCCCGTGCATGGTGACCCCGTGCATGGTGATCCCGTGCACGGCGTCCCGGCGCATGGTGATCCGGTGCATGGCGTTCCTGCGCATGGTGATCCGGTGCGCGGCGGCACGGTCCGCAGCGAGGCTTGACCGGAACAGCGGGCGAGGTGGAGGGTTTCCTGGCAGGATTCGAATCGAAAACGTGATCGAAATCGGCACAGGGAGGACATATGCCCGCACTACTCGCCATCGGGACTCGCAAAGGATTGTTCCTCGCCCGCTCCTCCGACGGCGGCTCGTTCGAGGTCGAGCCCGTGCGGTTCTCCACCATCGGGATTCACTCGGTCGCGATCGACACCCGTGGCAGCACGCCCCGCCTCCTCGCCGGGATCGAGTACGGCCACTTCGGCCCGTCGGTGATGTGGTCCGACGATCTCGGCGAGACCTGGGAGGAGGCGACCTCCCCGCCGGTCGCCTTCCCCGAGCGCACGGGTGCCGCGCTGGCGCGGGTGTGGCAGCTCCAGCCGTCGCCGTCCGAGCCGGACGTGGTCTGGGCGGGCGCCGAGCCCGCCGCGCTGTTCCGGTCGGAGGACCGCGGGGCCACCTACACCATGGTCGACGGCCTGTGGGACCACCCCACCCGGTCCCAGTGGCAGCCCGGCGGCGGTGGCCTGTGCCTCCACACGGTGATCCCCCACCCCTCCGACCCGCGGCGCATCGCGGTCGCCGCCTCCGCCGTGGGGTTCTTCCGCAGCGACGACGCGGGGGCCACCTGGCGGCCGTCCAACAAGAACATCCGCGCGCCCTTCCTGCCTGAGGGCGCGCAGTATCCCGAGTTCGGGCAGTGCGTGCACAAGGTCGCCCAGCATCCCTCGGTGCCCGACCGGCTCTACCTGCAGCACCACTTCGGGGTCTACCGGTCCGACGACTTCGGCGACTCCTGGACCGAGATCGGGTCGGGCCTGCCCTCCGACTTCGGGTTCCCGATCGCGGTCGACCCGGACGACCCGGACCGGCTCTACGTCTTCCCGCTGCACGGCGACGTCGACCGGACGCCGCTCGATCACCGCTACCAGGTGTTCCGCAGCGACGACGCGGGGGCCACCTGGCAGGGCTTCTCGGCGGGGCTGCCCGAGGGCCCGGTGCACTCCTCGGTGCTCAGGGACGCGATGTCCGCCGGGCCTGCCGGGGTGTTCTTCGGCACCCGGGACGGCGAGGTGTACGGCTCGGCCGACGCGGGCGAGACCTGGTCGCTGATCGCCCGTCACCTGCCCGACGTGCTGTGCGTGCGGGCGGCCGCCCTCTGACCGCACCATCGCCCCGCGGCGCCCTTCGGGGCGGCCGCGGGGCGAACACGCGCGCGGCCGCCCGCGGCCTCGGCGCCTTCCGGCGGCTCACGCTCCGGCGGCTCCCCGGCGGGCCGGACTTCGGCGGTTCAGACCTTGCGGTAGCCGGGCACCCAGGCGCCGTCCTCGACGACGTAGTCGCCGAACAGGGCCGGGGCCTCCTCCCGCATGATCTCCCCGATGCGGTTGAAGACGAGGCGGATCTCCTCCTCGGCCCCGGCGGCCGTACGGGCCTCGATCGTGTGCCGCAGGGTGCGCACGTTGGCCGTCCAGACCAGGCCGGTCCCGACACCCTCGGGGGCGAAGCGGCGCATGAACGAGGTGCGGTGCTTCTTCTCCGCGAACGGCACGCCGTCCTCGTCCAGCCCGAAGTGGGCCGCCATCCACTTCTGGAACTCCTCCATGCGGTCGAGCATCTCGGTCGCCCGCTTCATCAGCTCGGCGTCCTCGCGCGCCCACTCGGGGAACCAGAACGGGATGTCGTTCAGCCGGACGAACCGCAGCGACTCCTGCGAGATCGCCACCCCGGGCCGGTGCCGTACGAGCTCGTGCGTGAGCACCCGCGAGACGTTGTGCAGCACGAAGCTGAAGCTGAGGTGTTCGAGCACGCTGCCGTGCGCGCTGGCCAGGATGTTGCGCAGGTACGCGTCCTGGTCCTGCCGGATCCGGGTCACATTGGGGTTCAGGCCCGGCTCGAACGAGCGATAGCACAGCCGCCCGGCGAACTCCGCCAGGTTCTGGGCGTCGAACTCGCCCCGCTCCAGCCGCTCAAGCCAGCTCTCTCCGCCGATCTCGTGCAGATAGCGGGCCAGCTCGTCGTAGTCGACAGAGGGTTTGGCGACGAGGAAGACCTCGGGCTCGACGCTGCGCATTCACATTCCCCGTGAAGTGGTTGCCGATGGATGACCGTCCAAGCAAACCAGCTCGGGCCCACGATCGCGACCCGGCCCCCTCCCCCGGAGTCCGGCGGGATCCGGGGGCGGGGGCCGGTGTGGCCGGCTGGGCGACCCGGAGCGAAGCGAGGATCACCCGGCCGGCCCTGCGAGGTCCGGGGGTCGGCCCCCGGGTGTCAGCGCCTCAGGTGATGTCGCGGCGGACCGTGGTGCCGGTGGCGACGGCGGCGAACAGCAGGCCATAACCGACCAGGACGATGGCGCCCGCCCAGGCGGGCAGCCATTCCGGCCTGCCCAGGCCGGTGTCCACGTCGATGCTCATCAGCGCCTGCGCGGCCCCGCCCGGCAGCCACTTGCCCACCGAGTGCAGGGCCGGGATGCCGGTGAAAATGCCTTCGATCACATACGCCCAGACGACCGCGGCGACGATGCCGGCGATCTGGTTGCGGACGAGCGCCCCCAGCCCGATGCCGAACACCGCGTACAGCGCGAGCGTCACGAGGACGCCGAGGCTGATCTGCGGGATGCGCGAGGCGGACAGGGAGAACTCGCCCCCGGACAGCGTCACGGCCGGGATCACCGTGACCGCCTGGAAGACCAGCACGGCCACCGCGAACAACGCGCCCACGACCAGCCCGGCCACCACCTTGGCGGCGATCACCAGGCCCCGCCGCGGGGTGGTGAGGAAGGTGCCGGTGATCGTCTGGTAGCGATATTCGGAGGTCATCATGACGACGCCGAGGATCATCACGAAGATCCCGCCGCTGGACGCGCTCGACCAGGCGATCTCGGCCCACTCCGCGGTGTCCCGCGCGGGCAGCGCGCTGCCGTTCTGGTCCACCCCCGCGAACGCGATGAGGAAGGCGATGCCCACCCCGACCAGCACCAGCATGACGAGCAGCATGATCCACCACAGTCTCGTGGTGAACAGCTTGCGCAGCTCCGCCTTGACGAGCCCGCTCATCGCCCCTCCGTCAGATCGAGGAAGACCTTGTGCAGACCGGACCGCTCCTGTGCCACCTCGGTGAGCACGACGCGCCGATCCAGAGCGACCCGGCCGACGGCCTCCGGGTCCAGCCCGCGCACGCGCAGCAGGCCGTCCTCGACGTGTTCGACCACGCCGCCCGCCGCTTCGAGCGCGGGGGCGAGCTCGGCGGCCTGGGCGGCACGCACCCGTACGGCGTCCGCGCCGTCGCTGGTGAGCTCGGCGAGGCTGCCCTGGCGCACCAGGCGGCCCCTGGCGATGATCACCACGTTGTCGACCGTCTGCTCGACCTCGGCCAGGACGTGGCTGGAGAGGAGCACCGCCGCTCCCTGGTCGTGGGCGAGGTGGCGCAGGAACCCGCGCAGCCACTCGATGCCCGCCGGGTCGAGGCCGTTGGCGGGTTCGTCGAGGATGTACACCCGGGGCCGGCCGAGCAGGGCGGAGGCGAGCGCGAGCCGCTGCCGCATGCCCAGCGAGAAGCCGCTGACGCGCTTTCCGGCGGCGTCCGCGAGACCGACCTGTTCCAGCGCCTCGTCCGCACGGGCGTCGGGCAGCCCGGCGGCCGTGCACAGGACGCGCAGGTGGTTACGGGCGGTGCGGCCGGGATGGAAGCTCGTGGCCTCCAGTACGGCGCCGATTTCGGCCACCGGATTGGCGAGCGTGACATAACGCTCGCCGTTCACGAGCGCCTCGCCGGAATCGGGCGTGACGAGGCCGAGCAGGCAACGGAGCGTGGTCGTCTTGCCGGCTCCGTTCGGGCCGAGATATCCGGTAACGGATCCGGCCTCCACGCTGAACGAAACGCCGTCCACGGCCTTGACCGGCCCGAACGACTTCACCAGATTTCTGATCTCAATGGCAGCCATCGGGCGCGATTATTCCGCGCAACAGATCGGAAATCATCCTCACAAAGGAGGATCGTTTC
This sequence comes from Microbispora sp. CSR-4, assembly GCF_008033685.1. Classification (NCBI taxonomy): domain Bacteria; kingdom Bacillati; phylum Actinomycetota; class Actinomycetes; order Streptosporangiales; family Streptosporangiaceae; genus Microbispora; species Microbispora sp. CSR-4. The sequence goes on along the minus strand of NZ_VJVX01000029.1, from coordinate 18,143 downwards.
GGCTGGGATGAAATCATCAATTTCAGAGGCGATAAACCCGGCGCGCGTTTCCAGAGCCGATCATGTGGGCGATCCGGGCGGCGTCGGCCACGCTCCACTCGCCCTCGGCGATGCGGTCGGCGAGCACGCGGGCCAGGCCGCGGCGATGGCAGAGCGCGGCCAGGAAACACAGCTCGGCGGCGCCGTGGCAGCCGGAGCCGTACATCTGCTTGTGGAACGGCGCGAGTTCGAGCAGCTCGCGCAGCACCTGGGCGGAGCCGGCGGCGGTGTGGGCGACGGCGGGCCCGGCGTCCACGTACACGTGCGGGAAGGCGCCCGCCAGGTACGCCGCCTGGCGGGGATAGGGGTAGCAGTGCAGCAGGACGACGGGCACCCCGAGCGGGGCGAGGGCGCGGACGAAGCCGGTCAGCAGCGCGGGGTCGGCCCGGTGGCCGATCCCGACGCCGGACGGGCCGCCGCCGGACAGCCCCCAGCCCGACATGCTCAGGCCCGACAGGCCCCAGCCGGACAGGCCGCAGTGGAACTGCACCGGCAGGCCCCGCTCCCTTGCCACGTCGACCGCCGCCCAGAGCAGGTGCCGTACGAGGACGGGGTCGTCCAGGCGCGACTTGGGGTCGGCGAGCCTGCGGCCGGCCGCCGCGATCACGCTGCCGCGCGAGGGCCGGGAGGGATCGAAGCCGAGGCCGCAGTGGTGCGCCGCGACCGACTTGAGCGCGGTGGCGCGGGCCGCGCGGGCGGCGAGCTCGTCCCGCAGCAGCCCGGCGTAGTCGGCCGCCGGAAGCCCGGCCTCGGCGACGTCCTGCTCGACCTGTTCGAGCCGCACGATCTCGTCGGCGGCGGCCGAGCCGAGACGCCCCATCTCGGCGGGTGAGAGCAGCCCGGGGACGTCGAGCCCGGTGTCGACCAGGAAGGCCGACGCCCCGGCGCCGCGCAGCAGCCGCCGGTTGACCTCGGCCGCGCCGAGCTCGGCGCGGCGCGACAGGTAGACGGTGGCCGATGCGTGCGGTTCCAGGCCGAGGACCGGCGCGCACCAGCGGCGGATGGCGGCGCCTGCCGGGGTGTCGAAGTGGGTGGTGCCCGGGGGGGCGGGCGTGCCGCCCTCGCCGATGAGCTGCTCGAATCCCGACCTGGTGGTGTCGTCGCGGCGCACGCCGCAGCAGTGCTGGTCGACCATGGGCGCGAGCAGGGCGGCGCGCACCGCGTCGGGAAGGGGCATGGGCAGCATGTCGTGTGATCTCGGCTCCGGCACGGCAGTGGACTCTACGGCTCCCCCGCCGCGCCGGCGCCGCCCTAAACGGCCCCTTTACTCAGCCATGACGCGCGCAAAGCCGCAGGACGTTGGCGATGATCCGCGCCCCGGCGCCGCCCTGCGTGGTCAGGATCGACTCGGGGTGGAACTGCACGCCGAAGCGCAGGTTGTCGGTGTCCTCGATCGCCATGGCCGCGCCGTCCGGCGTGAACGCGGTGACCCGGAAGCCCTTGACCCCCGGCTCCTTGGCGTGCACGGAGTGGTAGCGGGCCGCGACGAACTCGTCGGGCAGCCCGTCGAGCAGCGCGCTGTCGCCCTCGCGGCGGACCCGGCCGCGCTTGCCGTGCTCCGGGTAGGGCAGCAGTTCGAGTGTGCCGCCCGCCTGCTCGACCATGGCCTGCAGGCCCAGGCACACCCCGAACACCGGCAGGTTCCGGGCGTACAGCGCCTCGATGAGCGCCGAGCAGCCGAAGTCGGACGGCCAGCCCGGGCCGGGCGACAGCACGACGAGCGTGGGCGCGATCTCGTCGAGCTTGTCCAGCGGGAACCCGTGCCGCAGGGTGACCACCGACGCGCCCTGCTGGCGGAAGTAGTCGGCGAGCGTGTTGACGAAGGAGTCCTCGTGGTCCACCAGCAGCACGCGGTGGCCCTCGCCCGGCAGGTCGGCCCGGGGCTCCGCCTTCGCCGCCTCCTTGGGCCGGGCGGCCGCGGCGAGCGCGCCGAGCAGGGCGCTGGCCTTGAGCTCGGTCTCCCGCTCCTCGGCCTCGGGGTCGGAGTCGTACAGCAGCGTGGCCCCGGCGCGCACGGTGGCGACGCCGTCGCGGATCTGCGCGGTGCGCAGGGTCAGGCCGGTGTTCATCGAGCCGTCGAAGCCGATGAAGCCGACCGCGCCGCCATACCAGCGCCGGGTGGTCTCCTCGTGGTCCTCGATGAACTGCATGGCCCACGTCTTGGGGGCGCCGGTGACGGTGACGGCCCACATGTGGGTGAGGAACGCGTCGAGGGCGTCGAACTCGGGACGCAGGCGGCCCTCGATGTGGTCGACGGTGTGGATCAGCCGGGAGTACATCTCGATCTGGCGGCGGCCGATCACCCGGACGCTGCCCGGCACGCAGATCCGCGACTTGTCGTTGCGGTCCACGTCGGTGCACATGGTCAGCTCCGACTCCTCCTTCACGCTGGACAGGAGGGTGCGGATCGCCTCGGCGTCCTCCACGGGGTTGGCCCCGCGGGCGATGGTGCCGGAGATCGGGCAGGTCTCGACGCGGTCGCCGGTCACCCGCACGTACATCTCGGGCGAGGCGCCGACCAGGTGCTCGCCGTCGCCGAGGTTGAGCAGGAACTCGTACGGCGCGGGGTTCTCGGTGCGCAGCGAGCGGTAGAACGCGGACGGGTCGGCGCAGGCGCCGTGGAAGACCTGGCCGGGGACGACCTCGAACAGGTCGCCGCGCTGGAACTTCTCCTTGGCCTTGGCGACGACCTCGGCGTAGGTCCCCCGCACCGGGTTCGGCGGGATCTCGCGGGGCGCGACCAGCGGGACGGCCTCACCGGTGCGCTCCAGGCCGCTGGTGGAGACGCCGTCGACGGTGAACTCGTAGCAGTGCTCCACGCTGGTCTCGCGGACGCGGTCGATCACGACGAGCCGGTCGGGCAGGTGCAGCACCAGGTCGCGCTGGTCGCCGGGGCGGGTCAGCCGATAGCGGATGGGCTCGAACTGGAAGGCCAGGTCGTAGCCGAAGGCGCCGTACAGGCCGAGGTGGGGGTCGTCGGACCGGAAGGCCGCGATGATCTCGCGGATGGCGGTGAACACGGTGGGCCTGCGGCTGCGCATCTCCTCGGGCAGCAGGTCCTCCGACTCGGGGACGTGCACCTCGATGAAGCCGTGGGCCGGCTCGGACACCGGCTTGCCCGCCGCCAGCAGGCAGGAGGCGACCACCGGCAGCACGACCTGCCCGCGCTCGTTGAGCGCTCGGGCGGAGATGCGCCGCCCCCGCGCCACGATCTCAAGGCAGGGATCGACGTAGCCGAACGCCCACCTGCTATAGCGGCCCGGGTAGTCCATGCCGGACGAGAAGGCCCCGCCGCGCCGCTCCCCCAGCGACGTGACGATCTCCTCCAGCGCCTCCTCGGGCACATCGCGCACCCGGCGCTCGACCGCGATGCCGCCGGCCGTGGTATATCCGCTGATCTCCACTGTCCACGCCCCTTTTTTCGTATGCCCCGGGGCGGACATACAGAAGGCCGCCACTCACGGGGCGGCCGGTCAATTCGACGCGAATGCGAAAACGCCGCCTGTCAGCGGCGCCACCACTGCGAGGGTGCTTGAGTTCGCATGGGCCAAGGGTAGCGGCGGGAAGCGCGATCATGCAACGCGGCGCGACTGGAACGGCGAATGGCGGATAGATATTCTGTTACTGGTGGGGAAACCTCACTCTCGGCGTGGGTCGATCGGCCCGACGCCGGGGAAGGAGGGGGCATGGTCCGCGTGCCGGTGCACCGCCGCGGTCCAGCCGGGCCGGTCGGCCTCCAGGGCCACCGCGTCCGGGTCCGCCGCGACATGCCCGTGCCGATGCCGGACGGCGTGACGCTCCTGGCCGATCACTACATGCCGGTGGGCGCCGAACGACCGCCGACGATCCTGATCCGCACGCCGTACGGCAGGGGCGGGGTGGTCGGCTGGATGTACGGCTGGACCTTCGCGCGGCACGGGTTCCAGGTGCTGCTGCAGAGCTGCCGGGGCGGCTTCGGCTCCGGCGGGCGGCTCGATCCCCTCGTCCACGAGCAGGAGGACGGCCTGGCCACGGTCGAGTGGATGCGAGCCCAGCCGTGGTACGGCGGCGGCTTCGCCATGCACGGGCCCTCCTACCTCGGCTACACCCAGTGGGCCATCGCGGCCGAGACCCCCGACCTGCGGGCGATGGCCGTCCAGGTGACCGCCTCCTGTTTCCGCGACGCGGCGTACGTCGGGGGGTCGTTCGCGCTGGAGTCGACGCTGATCTGGACGACGCTCACCGCCCACCTGGAAGGCCGGCTGGGCGGCGTGGCCGCCTTCATCGCGCCCCGGCGCACGCGGCGGGCCGTGCTGTCGGGCCGTCCGCTGCACGAGCTCGACCTGCTGTCGGCCGGCAGGCCACTGCCGTTCTTCCGCGAGCTGCTGGCCCACCACGGCGAGACCTACTGCTCTTACTGGGACAGGGTGGACTTCTCCGCGTCGGTGGGGCAGGTCGGCGCGGAGATCACGATGACCGGCGGCTGGTATGACGTGTTCCTGCCCTGGCAGCTCAAGGACTACGCGGCGCTGCGGAGGGCCGGGCGGCAGCCGTACCTGACCATCGGGCCCTGGTATCACGCCGACATCCGCCACGGGTGGGCCGCCAACGCCGACGCCCTGGCCTGGTTCCGCGCCCACCTGCTCGGCGACCCGTCGGGGCTGCGCCCCTCTCCCGTCCGGCTGTACGTGACCGGCGCGGGCGAGTGGCGGGACGAGTCCGACTGGCCGCCGCCCGGCATGCGGCGCGAGCGCTGGCACCTTCAGCCGGGCTTCGCCCTGTCGCGGGACAACCCGGCGGGCGGCGAGCCGGACCGCTACCGCTACGACCCCGCGCACCCCACGCCCGTGATCGGCGGCCCGGTGCTGATCGGCAACTCCGAGCCGAGGGACAACCGGCGGCTTGAGGCCCGGCGCGACGTGCTCGTCTACACCTCCGAGGTGCTCGACCGCGACACCGACATGATCGGCCCGGTGAGCGCCGAACTGTTCGCGCGTACGAGCAGGGAGCACACCGACTTCGTCGTACGGGTGTGCGACGTGCATCCCGACGGCACGTCGATGAACGTCTGCGAGGGCGTGCGCCGCCTGACCCCGGCCGACCGCTGCGACGAGGACGGTGTGCGCCGGGTGGAGATCGACCTGTGGCCGATGGGCCACCGGTTCCGCCGCGGCCACCGCATCCGGGTGCATGTGGCCAGCGGGGCCTACCCGCGCATCGCACGCAACCCGGGCACCGGCGCGCCGCTGACGGCGGGCACCCCGATGGTCGCCTCCGACCAGGAGATCCTCCACGATTCCCGCCACCCCTCGGCCGTGATCCTCCCCGCACTGTCCTGACCTCCGGCTTGTCTCGTCCGGTCGTCGCGGCAGGGCGGCACTGCGGGAGGTCACGGCGGGAGGTCACGGCGCCGGCCCGCCACCGCCGTTGCTACCCTCGCGATCATGGCGATCAGGAACTCCCACTGCTCCTTCTGCGGAGCGGCCTACGCGCCCGGCCTGCCCTGGCCGCGGACCTGCCGGGAGTGCGGCGACACCGCATATCTCAATCCCCTGCCGGTCGCGGTCATGGTGCTTCCGGTGGACGACGGCCTGCTCGTGGTGCGCCGGGACGTCGAGCCGCACCGCGGCCTGCTCGCCCTCCCCGGCGGCTTCATCGACGTCGGCGAGTCCTGGCAGCAGGCCGCCGCCCGGGAGCTCCGCGAGGAGACGGGCGTCGCCGTCGACGCGGCCGGAGTGCGGCTGTTCGACACGGTGAGCGCGCCCGACGGCACCCTGCTGGTCTTCGGCCTCGGGCCGCGCACGACCGCCGGCGCCCTGCCGCCGGTCGTTCCCACCGCGGAGACCAGCGAGTGGCTGGTGATCGACGGCCCGCAGGAGCTGGCGTTCCCGCTGCACACGCAGGTCGTGGCCCGCTACTTCGGCTCCGGCCGATCGCTGTGAACGTGAAGGTGGGCGAGCCGGTCCTGCAGCTTCTCGTGCCGGAACCGGTAGACGGGCCCCACCTGGCGGAGCAACCCGATGCGACGGGCGTCCTCCAGGAGGCTCATCAGCCGTAGCGGGATCCGTCCGCGGACGCGGAGCATGGTGACGGCGACGAGGTAGGTGGAGCTGGCTCCCGTGAACCCGAACGTGAGCGTGAACACGACACCGCCCGCGAGCCCGAAGGCGACGCCCGCCTCGGCGCCGCGCAGCAGCCCGGAGAAACCGTTCACGAGCGTCCCGGCGAAGCCGAACGCGAGGCCGAGCGCCAGCCCGAAGGTGAGGGAACGCCCGTACACGAGCTGGAGGTCCCGCCGCAGCGTGATCAGCGGGCCCTGCGGCCGGTCGTTCGTGAGGGGGTCGTCACCCAGTTGTTGAGACCGAGAGTGAGCCCGCCGATGGCGCCGATGACGAGCGCATAGGGAATCAGTCCGTCGACCCGCGCGGACATCCCCGCGACCCGCCACAGCGCCAGCGCCGCGATCAGGCCGACCGGGAGCACCGTGACCAGGCCGAGCGCGAGCTGCCCGGCGAGCCTGCCGGCGTTGCCGCGCCAGCGCAGGTTGGCGTACGCCGGCTCCAGCGTGTAGCCCTTCAGGCGCTCCAGGATGAGCCCGCCGGTGAGGCCGCCGACGAGCCCGCCCACCGGTCCCCCCGCGAGACCGAACAGGAGCGCGTCGCGGAGGCTGCCTTCGTGCGGGCTGCGCAGCGCCACCACTGCGTCGCTGGTCAGGCCCACTGTGACGCCGACGGACAGTCCGACGGTGACGCCTCCCACGAGAACGCTCCAGCGTCGTGAGATCGCCCGGTGGAGGTGCCACCAGCGGAAGTCCCGGGTGCCGATCGCCGACATGTGATGGGCGACGAACGACAGCCACCGGCGGGCCTCGCCCGGCTCCCACGTCCGCCGGGGGCGGAACGGGTGGTCGTGCTCGTGCCGTTCACCGGGATCGTCGTCGGGCGGCGCGGCCGCGAAGCTCGCCTGGACGAGGGTGTCGAGCAGGTGGTCGGTGACGGCGGCCGCCGTCGGGAAGCGTTCGGTGTCGTACAGCGGGGCGGGGTCCGCGCGGGTCTCGACGTACACCTTGTGCAGCAGCCACACGACGAGCGGCGTGGAGAGTGCCTCGGACAGCGGGCCGTCCGGGTCGGCCTTCAACGCCGACAGCAGCCCGGTCCAGTCGGCCCGTTGTCCCGGAGCGAGCCGGTCGCGGAGGTACGAAATCACGTCCGAGCTCTTCACGGGCCTCGGCTCGATGACGGCAGCGCCGGCGAGCACGGCGCCGTCGCGGAGGTTCACGGCCGTCACGTACTCGCCCGTGCGGCAGGTGAGGATGAGCGACTCGACGGCCGAGGCGGCGTTCAGCGCGTTGACCACCTTCGGGCGCACCGCGTCGGGCAACTCGTCCAGGCCGTCCAGGACCGGGAGGATCCGCCGATGAGAGACCAGTCCGCGAGCAACGTCCGGGCCGAACTCGGGGGCGCGCAGGGCGGGGTAGTTCTCCCGCAGCCGCCTGCCCAGCCACCGGTGCACGGGCTCGGCCGCCGGATCCCACCCGGACATCGACAGCAGCACGGGAACCGGATCACCGGGCTTGGGGTCCATCAGCAGTTCCCTGAGCAGGAGCACGGCCAGCGTCGTCTTCCCCATGCCGGCCTCGCCGAGGATCACCAGCCGGCGCCGGGCGAGCTTGCGGAACCGAACGGCGATCTCCGGCATCCGGTCGGTGCGCCCCTCGAAGCGCACCCGTCCGAAGCCGAACCACGAGCGCAGCAGGCGCAGCCCGTCGACGCGCTCGTCCTGGTCCATCACGTCGAGACCGGAGATCCTCCAGCGGACCGGCAGCCGGGCCGGCTCGTCGAGTTCGCGCATCGCGATCTCCTCGTGCCATTGCTCGTGCACGAGCACCCGCAGCGTCCGCTCGGCACGCTCGATCTGCTCGATCGTGCTCGTGCCGCCTGGCTGGCGCCGTCGCCAGGTGCTGACCAGGGGAGGGATCAGCGTGAAAACACCGAGGGCCACGCTGGCGAGTTGTGCCCAGTTGACCGCCGCGTCCGACTCGGAGAGCGCGGTGAGCCCGTAGCCGATCCCGGCGACCACGACCACCCCTGCGGCGGGCAGCACGACGCGGCGCCAGCTCCTCATCCCCACATGGTGACATCGCGCGATCTATCCGGCGAGAGCAATATGCCCGGCCGGTCCCGCCGTGACCCGTGCCGGACGGGCGCTCAGCCTTCGTGGATCCGGCCGGCCTCGACGACGATGCGCCGTGTCGTGTGGACCGCCTTGAGCATGCGCCGGTCGTGGGTGACGAGCAGCAGGGTGCCGGTGTAGGAGGCGAGCGCCGACTCCAGCTGTTCGATCGCCGGAAGGTCGAGGTGGTTGGTGGGCTCGTCCAGGACGAGCAGGTTCACCCCGCGGGCCTGCAGAAGCGCCAGGGCCGCCCTCGTCCGCTCACCAGGCGACAACGTGGCCGCCGGACGGAGCACGTGGCCGGCGCGCAGGCCGAACTTGGCCAGCAGCGTGCGGACCTCGGCGGGCGGCAGGTCGACGAGCGCCCCGAACGCGTCGAGCAGCGGCTCCCCGCCTTCGAAGAGGGCGCGCGCCTGGTCGACCTCGCCGACGACCACGCTGGGGCCGAGCGCCGCCGTCCCCTCGGCGAGGCGGATCCGGCCGAGCAGGACGCCCAGCAGGGTGCTCTTGCCCGAGCCGTTCGCACCGGTGATCGCGACCCGGTCCGCCCAGTCGATCTGCAGGTCGACGGGCCCGAGCGTGAAGCCGCCACGTCGCGCGACCGCGCCGCGCAGCGTCGCGACCACCGCTCCCGAGCGGGGCGCGGTGGCGATCTCCATCCGCAGCTCCCACTCCTTGCGCGGCTCCTCGACGACCTCCATCCGCTCGATGAGCCGCTCGGTCTGCCGGGCCTTGGCCGCCTGCTTCTCGGTCGCCTCGGTGCGGAACTTCCGGCCGAGCTTGTCGCCGTCGGTGGCCTTGCGGCGCGCGTTCTTGACGCCCTTCTCCATCCAGGCGCGCTGGGCCCGGGCGCGGGCCTCCAGGGACGCCCGCGTCTCGGCGTACTCCTCGTACTGCTCGCGGGCGTGCCTGCGGGCGACCTCGCGCTCCTCCAGATAGGCGTCGTAACCGCCGCCGTACGCGCGGACCTGCTGCTGGACCAGGTCGAGCTCGACCACCCTGTTGACCGTACGGGCGAGGAACTCGCGGTCGTGGCTGACGACCACGGTGCCGGCGCGCAGCCCCGTCACGAAGCGTTCGAGCCGGTCCAGGCCGTCGAGGTCGAGGTCGTTGGTCGGCTCGTCGAGCAGGAACACGTCATAACGGCTGAGCAGCAGCGAGGCCAGCCCGACCCGGGCGGCCTGGCCGCCGGACAGCGACGTCATCTCCTGATCCAGGCCGACCGCGAGACCGAGGTCGGCGGCCACCTCCGCGGCCCGCTCCTCCAGGTCGGCGCCGCCGAGGGCGAGCCAGCGGTCGAGGGCCTCGGCGTACGCGTCGCCGGGGTCGCCGCTCACGAGCGCCTCGGTGGCCGCGTCGAGATCCCGCTGCGCGGCGGCGACCCCGGTGCGGCGGGCGAGGAAGGCGGCGACGGTCTCACCGGGCCGCCGTTCGGGCTCCTGCGGGAGATGCCCGACGTTGGCGGTGGGCGGGCTGAGCCGTACGCTGCCGTGCTCGGGGGCGGCGAGGCCGGCCAGCAGGCGCAGCAGCGTCGACTTGCCCGCGCCGTTCACCCCCACCAGCCCCACGACGTCCCCGGGTGCGACGACCAGATCGAGATCCGCGAACAGGACGCGGTCGCCGTGCCCGGCGGCGAGCTCCTTCGCGACAAGAGTGGCGCTCATCAGGACACCGACCTTACTGGGTCCCGCGTGAGCCCCGCCGTACGGCGTGGCGTCGCGACCGGGAGCCGTGCCGGAGTTCGAGGATGAGCGAGCGCAGCCACGGTTCCGCGAAGGACGGCTTCCGCGCCATGACGCGGGCGAGCGCGGCACGGACCTCCGGGGTCCCCCCGCGTCCGGCGACGGCGACGGCCTCGGCCAGGGTGTTCAGGGTCTTCTCGTCGTGCCGCGGCCGGGCGACCGTCTCGTCGGCCCAGCGGGTGGGGCGGAAGGACGGCGTCAGCTTCTTCTGGTGGTCACCCGGATAGAACCAGAAGAAGCGGTCGGCGGAGACGTTGGTGACCGCGCTGCGCGGCAGGTCCGCCGTCCAGGCGCAGCCCTGCCACCAGCGCCATGTCTTCGGGCTGGTCTTCCCGCGTTCGGTGATGCCGAGAAAGCACAGCTTCAGCCGGATCACGTCCCACGCCTCGTGCTCGTCGTCGATCCAGTCGCGCAGGAACCCGTACAGGTAGCGAAGGTGTACCCGCGATGGACGAGGTCGGCGAACACGACCGGCCGCCTGCGGCGGGCCGGCGCGTGCGGGCTGACGCCCATCGCGTCGAGGTTGGCGCGAAGCCGCGCGTTCCTGTCGGACAGCGTCGGACATCGGATTGTCAGGAGCTTCTGTCGTCGCTGGGCGCGCCAACACGACCGTTCGGCGATCGGTGATGTCCCTGTTACCTGTGCGTCCTTACGCTTCCGCCGAAAACCGTCCCGCTGATCCGCGCGACGGCCAGTCACGCGGATCTGCCGGTCACGCCTGGTCCGTGTCCGATTGGAGTACGTGTGACGACCCCCCGTGCCGACCACGGCCGAAACCCCGACAAGAGCCCGCTGAACTGGCTGCTCCTGTTGCCGATCGTGATCCCGCTCATCCCGGCCCTGTTCAACTCCGACGAACCGCGGCTGTTCGGCATCCCGCTGTTCTACTGGCTGCAGCTCGCCTTCATCATCCTCGGCGTGGCCTCCACCACCCTCGTCTACCGCGTCACGAGGAGGAGCCGGTGAAGACCACCGAGATCGTCATCTTCACGCTCCTGTTCCTCATCGTCAGCGGCATGGGATTCGTCGCCGCCCGGTGGCGCCGTCCCGACGACCTCGCCACGCTGGACGAATGGGGCCTCGGCGGCCGCAGCTTCGGCTCCTGGATCACCTGGTTCCTGGTGGGCGGTGACCTCTACACCGCCTATACGTTCGTGGCCGTCCCCGCCCTGGTCTTCGGCGCGGGCGCCATGGGCTTCTACGCCGTGCCGTACACGGTGGTCGTCTATCCCATGGTGATGCTCGTGCTGGTCCGGCTGTGGTCGGTGTCGCACGTGCACAACCTCGTCACCCCGGCCGACTTCGTCCGCGTGCGCTTCGGCTCCCCCACGCTGGCGCTGCTCGTGGCGATCACCGGCATCGTCGCGACCATGCCGTACATCGCGCTGCAGCTCGTCGGCATCGAGGCCGTGCTGAAGACGATGGGGCTGAGCGGCGACTGGCCGCTGATCATCGCGTTCGCGGTCCTGGCGGCCTACACCTATCAGTCGGGGCTGCGCGCCCCCGCGCTGATCGCGTTCGTCAAGGACTCGCTGATCTACCTGGTCATCCTGGTCGCGATCATCTACATCCCGGCCAAGCTCGGCGGCTGGGGGTCGGTCTTCGACGCCGCGAAGGCCAAGTTCGACTCCACCGGCACCGGCGGCATCCTGCTGAACGCCAACAACCAGCTCCAGTACATCACGCTCGCGTTCGGCTCGGCGCTGGCGCTGTTCCTTTATCCGCATAGCGTCACCGGCATCCTCGCGTCGCGGAACCGCAACGTCATCAAGCGGAACATGTCGGCGCTGCCGGCCTACAGCCTGCTGCTCGGCCTGATCGCGCTGCTCGGCTACATGGCGATCGCGGCCGGGGTCACGCCCATCGGCAAGGACAACAACACGATCGTCCCGCAGCTGTTCGACAAGGTCTTCCCCGACTGGTTCGCGGGGGTCGCCTTCGCCGCCGTCGGCATCGGCGCGCTCGTGCCCGCCGCGATCATGTCGATCGCCGCGGCCAACCTGTTCGCGCGTAACGTCTACAAGGAGTACATCAACCGGAACGCCGACGCGGCCCAGGAGGCCAGGGTCAGCAAGATCGCGTCGCTGGTCGTGAAGATCGGCGCGGTGCTGTGCATCCTGCTCCTCGAACCGCAGTTCTCGATCGACCTCCAGCTCATCGGCGGCGTGATCATCCTGCAGACGCTGCCGTCGGTGGCCCTCGGGCTCTACACCCGGTGGTTCCACCGGGGCGGGCTGATCGCGGGCTGGGCGGCCGGCATGGCGGCCGGGATGCTGATGCTGTACAACATCTCCAACCCCGCCACCGGGCACGAGCACTTCGGCAGCTCGGCCTTCCCGCTGTCACAGCTCGGGTTCGACACCAAGATCACCGTGTTCGCCGGGTTCCTCGCGCTGATCGTCAACCTGGTCGTCGCCGTGCTCGGGACCTTCGTGGCCCGCGCGCTCAAGAGCGCCGACGGCCCGGACGGCACCAAGCCGGAGGACTACTTCGCCGACCAGGGCGACCCGCGCGTCCACGAACTGGAGACGACGGCGCCCGCATCCTGAGGTCCCGCATGACCGTGACCTCCTGATCCGGCGCCTGATCGGGGCCCCGCCTGATCGGGCTCCGTACGGACTTGTGGCCGGCTTGACGCGGCGGCGCGCGCCGCGTGGAGCCGGCCACAAGCATGCGGTGGGACAAAGAGGCATCACCTCGAACGACCAAGGAGCCAAGGATGCCTCTCAGCAACGACCTCATCGTCACCGGCGGTCACGTGATCGGCATGGACCCGGCGGGGCCGGACGGCCCCGCCGACGTCGTCGTCCGCGACGGCGTGATCGTGTCGGTCGGCCCCGCCGCCGAAGCGTCCCCCGAGGCGGAGGTCGTGGACGCCTCCGGCTGCGTGGTGATGCCGGGCCTGGTCGACACCCACCGCCACACCTGGCAGTCCTCGCTGCGCCACATCGGGCTGGACTGGAGCCTGATGGACTACCTGGGGGCCGCGTTCCTGCAGTTCGGGCCGAACTTCCGGCCCGAGGACGTCTACGCGGGCACCCTGCTCGGCGCGCTCGGCGCGCTGGAGGCCGGGATCACCACGCTCGTCGACTGGTCCCACATCCAGAACACCCCCGAGCACGGCGACGCCGCCGTGGCCGCGCTGCGCGACAGCGGCATCCGGGGCGTCTTCGCCTACGGCTGGCCGCAGATCGACCCGCTCACGTGGGTGGGCGACCATAGCGACGCGGAGCTTCCCGCGGACGTCCGCCGGATCAGGGACGTGCTCGGCGACGACACCGCCCGCGTGACGATGGCCCTGGCGGCGCGCGGCCCCGAGATGTCGGCCCCCTCCGCCGCCCGGCGCGACCTGCTGCTCGCGCGGGAGCTCGGCCTGCGGGCCACCATGCACGTCGGCTCCTCCGAGAAGGCCGGCAGCGTCGGGTGGCTGCACGACGAGGGCCTGCTCGACGAGACGATCACGCTGGTGCACGCGAGCGCCACCGGCGACGACGAGCTGAAGGCCGCCGCGGACGCGGGCGCGACCGCGAGCGTGTCGCCGTTCATCGAGATGACCATGCCCGGGCTCGGCACGCCCGCGACCGGCCGTCTCCTGCGGGCGGGCCTCGTCACCGGTCTCAGCACCGACACCGAGGTCGCCACCTCGGGAGACATGTTCACGCAGATGCGCGCGGTCCTGGCGCACCACAGGTTCACGCAGGACCCGGCGCCGCTGACGGCCGCCGGCCTGCTGCGGATGGTCACCGCCGACGGCGCCGCGGTGGCCGGGCTGTCGGCCGTCACCGGCAGCCTCACGCCCGGCAAGCGCGCCGACCTCATCGTGGTCGAGGCCGGCACTCCCGCCATGGCCCCGATGCTCGACCCGTACGCCGCCGTCGTCCTCGCCGGCCACCCGGGGCTGGTCCGTACGGTCGTCTGCGACGGCGTGGTCGTGAAGCGGGACGGCGTCCTCACCGGTCCGGTCGGGCGGGCCATGGAGGCCGCCGCCGCGAGCCTCGCCCACCTCCGCGAGGCCGTGCCCGGGGTGCTGGGCGCCTGAACGCGTGGTGCTTTGCACCCCATATGCGTGGTGCTTTGCACCCCATATGCGGGGCGCCGTGTGCCCGGAAAGCGGGGTGCTTTGCGCCCGGAAAGCGGGGTGCTGGGTGCTTGAAAGCGCGGTGCTCTGTGCTCAAGGCAGAGTGCCGGCGCCTCGCCGCCGGGTGCTGTAAGCGGGCGCCTGACCGCCGGGTGCTGGCCGCCGGGCGCCTGTGAGACGCCTGCCATGCGTTCAGGCGCAGCGGCGCGCATCGTCCGCGGGCTCAGCGTCGGCCGATGATCGTGGCACAATCCCGGCATGGCGGTCATGTTCCGGGTGCTCGGCCCGGTCGAGGCGTACGTCGACGGCGTTCCCGTCGACCTCGGCGGGCCGCGGCCCCGGCTGCTGGTGGCCCGCCTGCTGATCTCCAGGGGCGCGACCGTGTCGGTGGACGCGATCCTCGACGACCTGTACGACGGCGCGCCGCCGCCGCGCGCCCAGAGCACGCTGCACAGCTACATCTCCAACCTGCGCCGGGTGCTCGAACCCGGCCGCGCTCCGCGCACGCCCTCGTCCGTGCTGCTGAGCCGCCCACCGGGGTACGCGCTCGGGCCGCACGAGGTGGACGCCGACGAGTTCGTCCGCCTGTCCCAGGCCGGCGAGCCGGAACGCGCCCTGGCCCTGTGGCGCGGCACGCCGTACGAGGAGTTCGGCGACGTGCCCTGGCTCCGGCCGGAGATCGAGCGGCTCGCCGAGGCGCATCTGGTGACGCGGGAACGTCTCCTCGCCGGGCGGGTGGGCGACCCCCACGTGGTGGGCGAGCTGGAGGCCCTGGTGGCCGCGCATCCCCTGCGCGAGGGGCTGTGGGAGCTGCTCGCCCGCACGCTCTACGCCCTCGGGCGGCAGGCGGACGCGCTGGAGGCGCTGCGTACGGCCCGGGGCCACCTGGCGGAGGAGCTCGGGCTCGACCCTGGACCGGCGCTGCGCCGCCTGGAGGAGGCGATCCTCGCCCAGGACCCCGCCCTCGACGCCCCCGTACGGCAGGCGGCGCCGGTCCATGCGGCACCGGCCGATGTCGAGGCGGCACGGCCAGGGAGCGGAGGAACAGCGCGGCCGGAACGGCGCGCCGTCGGCCGGGGGACGCAGGTCGACCGGCTCGACGAGCTGGCGCGCGACGTGGTCCAGGCGGCCCGGGGCGTGGCACAGCGCGGTCCGGGGATCGCGGTGATCTCCGGCGAGCCGGGCATCGGCAAGACGTGGCTGGCGGAGGCGTTCGCGGAACGGCGGGCCGCCGAGGGCTGGCTGGTCGCCTGGGGCCGGTGTCATGAGACCTCCGGTGCGCCCGCGCTGTGGCCGTGGCAGCAGGTGGTGCGGGATCTCGCCGGCCGGGTCCCCCCTTCCGGCGCGCAGGCCGCCGCCCTGCGCGTGCTGCTCGGCGACGCCGCCCCCGAAGACGACCCCGCCACGGGCGCCGGACGGCCCGCCGAGGCGAGCGAGGCCAGGTTCCGGCTGCACCAGGCGACCGCGAACTACCTGCGGGCGGTCGCGGCCGACCGGCCGCTGCTCGTGGTGATCGATGACCTCCAGTGGGCCGACACGGCTTCCCTCGGCCTGCTGTCCGACCTCGCGCTGCTGCTGCGCGGCGCGGTCGCCGTCGTGATCACCGTACGGTCCGGCGACGGTCCTGCTGCGGTGCACGACACCCTTGGCCTGCTCGGGCGGCACGACGCCCTCCGCCTGCCGCTCGCCGGGCTCGACCCCGCGGCGGTGGCCGAGCTGTCGGGGCTGCGCGACGCGGCGAGCGTGGCGGCGCTCGCCGAGCGCACCCGGGGCAATCCGCTGTTCATCCGCGAGACCCTCCGGCTGGCCCAAGACCAGGGCATCGACAAGGCGCTCACCGGGGTGCCCGAGGGCCTGGCCGACGTGCTGCGCCGCCGTCTGCTCGACCTGCCCGCCCGGCACCGCCCCGCCATCGACGCGGCGGCCGTGCTCGGCACCGGCGCGGACCGGTGGCTGCTGGCCGAGGTCGTCGCGCACGCCTCGGACACCCCGGACGCGGACATGGATGTGGACGAGGCGCTCGACGCCGCGACCGCCCTCCGCGTTCTCGGCGAGGACCTGCGCTTCACCCACGACCTGGTCCGGGAGACCGTCTACGCCGACATCCCGCCGCGCCGCCGGGCCGGGCTGCACCTGGCCGCGCTCCGGGCGCTCGAACTGCGGCCGGGGGCCGACCTCGCGCTCCTCGCCAGGCACGCGATGGCCGCCGGACCCGCCGCCGTGGCCGACGCGGTGCGCTGGGCGTCGGCCACGGCGGGGCAGGCGGCGGGACGGCACGCGTACGAGGACGCCGCGCAGTGGTGGCGCCGGGCGGTGGAGGCGCACGGGACGCTGCCCGGCGCGGACCCCCGCGAGCACGTCGAGCTCCTGCTGCGGCTGGTCCGCGCGCAGCTCGCCGCCGGTCACGGCTTCGAGGCCCGGCAGACCCGCGCGGAGGCGGTGCTCGCCGCCGACAGGTCGGGTGACCCGCTGCTCGCCGCACGGGCGCTGACCAGCCTGGACGCCCCGGGACTGTGGAAGTTCTACACCTACGGCGACGTCGAGCTGCACACCGTGCGGCGGATCGAGGACGCCCTCGCCGCGCTGCCCGAGGGGGACTCCGAGCTGCGCTGCCGGCTGCTCGGCTGCCTCGGGATGGAACGTTACGACGGCTCGGCCGACCCCCGCTGTGACACCGCCACGGCCGAGGCCCTGGCGATGGCCCGCCGTCTCGTGGCCTCCGGGGAGGCCGGCCCGGAGCTGCTGGCGATCACCCTGAACGCGCGCTATCTGGGCGTGCAGCTTCCCGAGCACATGACGGAGCTCGACGCCATCGGCGAGGAGCTCACCCGGCTCGGGCTGCCCGGGTTCGAACTGCTCGGCCACATGATCAGAGAGCGGACCCGGATCGATCTGTTCGACGTGGCGGCCGCCGACCGCGCCGCCGAGCGGGCGGGGGTGCTGGTCGAGCGGCTCGACCTGCCCTGGCCCCGGTTCCAGCACCTCATCTGGACCGGCACCCGGCGCCTCCTCGACGGGGACTTCGACGGCGCGGGCAACGCGTACGCCGCGGCGGCCGAGGCCGGTGAGCGGCTCAACCTGTGGCACACGAGCGCGACGCTCTCCTCGGCGCTGCTCGCCCGCCACTTCACCATGCGCGACTTCGAGGGCGCCGACGAGCTGATGACGCACTACTCGCCCTTCCCCGCCCATCAGCAGGTGATGGGCCTGCTCATCGCCGATTCGCGGGGCGACCGCACGGCGGCCGAGACGGCGCGCGAGCAGGGCTGGCACGCGCTGCCGCGCGACTTCGGCGAGCTGCCGGGGTTGTGCCTGCTGGGCGAGGCCCAGATCGTCGCGGGCGACCGGGAGGCGTGCGCCGTGACCTATCGCAGGCTCCTGCCGTACGAGGACAGGATCGCCTTCGGGGCGGGGACGTTCTGCGCCGGGCCGGTCGGCTACTACCTGGGGCGGATGGCCCCTCTGGGTGGGGCGGCCGGGCCGGAGGCGGCGCGGGCGCACCTGGACACGGCCGCCAAGCGCTGCGCGGCGGGCGGGCTGTCCTGGTGGGCCGCCCGAATCACCGCCGAACGCGAAGCCGTACGCGGCTGACCACCGGAAGCCGGTGGCCTGAGCGCGTTTTCGGCGTGCACGCGCTCACCGCCGGCCCAGCACCCAGCGGCGGCGTCGAAGAGGCCCGCACGCACGGGCCGCTCAAACCGACGAAGACGAAGGCCAGTGCCGTCCCCCAGCCTGGAGAACTTGCCTGGACGATCGCTGATCAGAGCTGCGAGCTCCTAGACTCGGTCTGCGCCTGCGCCTTATCCGCGTGCTGCAGGCGAGCCGACCATGTGGTCAGCGCTCGGGGCGGTTCAGAGAGCCACACCGCTGCACTCGTGATCAGCAGGCCGTACATGATGGCGGCAGCGGCACGCGTATAAGCAGCCGCAGGGCCGTGGACCTCGAGATCACAACGTCCCGGTGCCTGTGACAGACGAGCGCCTGCTGGCAAGCTCTGTGACCAGCGCTGCCAGCCGGCCGGTGAGCCGATCGATTGAACCACTCCGACTTTCGTGGAGGCCCTGAAGCCAGCATCATCTGCTGGCGGAAGGGAGAATCACGTCACGATGCCAGCCCCGAGGAAGTATCCCCAA
>NZ_VJVX01000289.1:0-394 GCF_008033685.1 Microbispora sp. CSR-4 | reverse complement strand
GTGGGGTTCGGGGTGGTCGCGGCGTAGGACGGGGACGGCGATCAGGTCTGGTTCGTGGTCGAGGGTTTCGCGGATGAGCCCGCTGAGGACGCCGTCGGGGCCGATTTCGATGAAGGTGGTGATGCCGTTGTCGTGCAGGGTGGTGGTGGCGTCGGTGAAGCGGACGGGGTTGCGCAGGTGGCGGGTCCAGTAGGCGGCGTCGATTTCTGAGCCGGCGGGTTGTCCGGTGAGGTCGGAGATGAAGGGGATGGTGGGGGGTGTGTAGGTCAGGTCGCTGATCGCCTGCTGGAACTGTTCCAGGATGGGGTTCATGTGGGGGGAGTGGAAGGCGTGGCTGACGGTCAGGGGGCGGACTTTGTAGCCGTGGTCGCGGAAGTGCTGGGTGAGGTGGGTG
>NZ_VJVX01000288.1:0-394 GCF_008033685.1 Microbispora sp. CSR-4 | reverse complement strand
CGAGTCGCTCGCCATGCCTATGGCTCTCTCCCGAGCCGTGTCACCGCTGCCCCTCCCACCCCTTCTCACTTCTTCCTTGCACCCCCTCGTCCACCACCCTTCTTTTTTTTTTTTTTTAATGCCCCCCCCCCCCCCCCCCCCCCCCCTCCCCCCCCCCCCCTCCCCCCCCCCCCCCCTCCCCCCCCCCCCCCCCCCCCCCGGGGCCGGCCCCCCCCCCCCCCCCCCCGCCGGGGGGGGGGGGGGGGGCGGGGGGGGGGAGGGGGGGGGGGGGGGGAGAGATGGGGGGGGGGGGGGGTGTGTAAAAAAAAAAGAGAAGGAAAAAGGACGGGGGATGGACGGGATCAAGATAGCATTGAGGCTGCTCGTACGACCGAAGCATATACAGGCAGAGTGG
>NZ_VJVX01000287.1:0-394 GCF_008033685.1 Microbispora sp. CSR-4 | reverse complement strand
GGTATGAATGGGATGTCTTTTAGTTCTGTAGATGAAGGGTTAAAAAGGGGTATATGTAATTTATTATGTATTTATATTAATGTAGGAAGGCAGAGATTTGAAAGTTTACCTGCTCTCTTTCCCTCCCCGCCTCTTTTCCGATCTGTACGGCGCCCGCCGTCGCGGCGGTGATGACCGCGGTCGTGGCGCTCGTGGCGGCAGAGACGCCTCCCCGCCCGATTCCGCGGGGGTTTAGGCGCCTTTTTGTCGGAGAACAGAAGAGCGCACATCTGAAATCCAGTCTCCACTAGATAATACGCCTCTCGATATCTATTTGGAACAAAAAATATGCAAATTTTATAAACAAATAACATGAAATGCATATATTTCTAATAGTGCCGGTACAGGATTTGGG
>NZ_VJVX01000286.1:864-1259 GCF_008033685.1 Microbispora sp. CSR-4 | reverse complement strand
ACCATCCCCCCACTCGCACCTTCAATATATACTACCTTCTGTCTTGAGTGTGCACCTCTCAACTATTCTCTTAAACGCATGATTGACATCTTTACGCTCTTTATCGTCACATTCTTTTTTTTTTTTTTTTATTCGCCGCCCCCCCCCGCCCCCCCCCCCTCCCCCCCCCCCTCTCCCCCCCCCCCCCCCTCCCCCCCCCCCCCCCCCCCCCCCCCCCCCCCCGCGCGGGGGGGGGGGGGGGGGGCCCCCCCGCCGGGCGGCCGCGGCCCCAACGGGAAAAACGCGCCCCCCACGTTGGGATAGGCCCACGGAAAGACCGCCTCCGTAAAAGGTGCCCCCCCCCCCCCCTTTGAAGGAGTCAAGGGCCGCTACCCGCTTTTTGCGGGAAAGAGGAC
>NZ_VJVX01000286.1:434-832 GCF_008033685.1 Microbispora sp. CSR-4 | reverse complement strand
TCCGTGATATGCCTGCAAAAAAAATATAAACACAGAGAGATACCAACATCTAATATATAGTTGGAATTATGGAGTCGAGTTGAACGACCTTATTGGAGAGCCTATATCCTTTGTAATCCCCGAACTTGAAAGACGAATCAAAGAAGCACTAATTCAAGATGATAGGGTTGAAAATGTAGATAATTTTGAGTTTCAAAATGTAAAGGGTAAAGTACATTGTAAGTTCACAGTTTACAGTAAATATGGAAATATAAAAGCAGAGAAGGTGGTGAGTGTATAATTGTTTGAGTTAATGACATTTGAAAATATAATTAAAAGAATGTTAGATAGTGTACCTAACACACTGGATAAGAGAGAAGGTTCTATAATATACAATGCTCTTGCTCCTGTTGCAGTGG
>NZ_VJVX01000286.1:0-403 GCF_008033685.1 Microbispora sp. CSR-4 | reverse complement strand
ATGTACCTTTTATAAGTCTCTGCCAAGCAACTCACATCATATAGTCAGAATTCAACATACGTCTAGTTCCATCTCTTTTTTTATTACAAGCGGAGGACGGAATACGTGTTAGCTTCAGGTGACTGGAGTTCAGCCGTTTTTTCTTCCGTTCTCCACAGGGACGCACCCGGGGATAGCCGCCGTCGTCCAGGCCTGCCATCCGCTCGAAGAGGTTCCACGAGGCCGGATGGCCGCAGACGGCGTACGAGACGAATACAGAAAGGCCTCGGGTAGGGACAGAGTGCAGGCCTCATTGTATGAGCCTGGGGGAGACTGTGACTTTAAAAATGAAATATAATATTTTCTGACCGACTTGAATTCTTTGATATTTTGGAGATATCATTTTTTACATTACTAATACTAT
>NZ_VJVX01000285.1:0-406 GCF_008033685.1 Microbispora sp. CSR-4 | reverse complement strand
CATTCCCCGGGATCGGACCTACCCCCCCCCCCCCTCGGGGGCTGTTCCCTGTCCTCGGGCCTGGCCCCCCGGGCGGCCGCAACCGCCGGGGCCGACCTGGGGCAGCCCCCCCGCCCCCGGCACCGGGGGGGGGGGCGGAGGACCCCGCCGCCTCCGCCCCGACCCCCCAATCACACCGGGGGGGGGGGGGGGGGGGGGGGGCGGGGGGGCGGGGGGGGGGGGGGGCGGGCGGGGGGGGGGGGGGGGGGGGGGGGGGGGGGGGGGGGCCGGGGGGGGGGGGGGGGGGGGGGTCTGGGGAGAGGGTCGGGGGGGCGGGCTGAGGAGTAAAAAAAAAAGATAGAGGAGCGCGAGGAGGAGTCGGTGCGAGACAACAAGAAGCACACTAGCATCCGCGGGAGGGCAGAGT
>NZ_VJVX01000284.1:0-407 GCF_008033685.1 Microbispora sp. CSR-4 | reverse complement strand
CTGTTCGGCTCCCCGCCCGGCTACGTCGGGTACGAAGAGGGTGGTCAGCTCACCGAGAAGGTGCGGCGCAAGCCGTTCTCCGTCGTCCTGTTCGACGAGATCGAGAAGGCCCACCCCGACATCTTCAACAGCCTGCTGCAGATCCTGGAGGACGGTCGCCTGACCGACGCCCAGGGCCGGGTGGTCGACTTCAAGAACACCGTCATCATCATGACGACCAACCTCGGCACCCGGGACATCTCCAAGGGCATCGGGGTCGGGTTCGCCCGCTCCAACGACACCGAGTCGAACTACGACCGGATGAAGGCCAAGGTGCAGGAGGAGCTCAAGCAGCACTTCCGGCCGGAGTTCCTCAACCGCGTCGACGACATCGTGGTCTTCCACCAGCTCACGCCCAAGGAGATCAT
>NZ_VJVX01000283.1:0-407 GCF_008033685.1 Microbispora sp. CSR-4 | reverse complement strand
CTGTTCGGCTCCCCGCCCGGCTACGTCGGGTACGAAGAGGGTGGTCAGCTCACCGAGAAGGTGCGGCGCAAGCCGTTCTCCGTCGTCCTGTTCGACGAGGTCGAGAAGGCGCACGGGGACATCTTCAACAGCCTGTTGCAGATTCTGGAGGACGGTCGCCTGACCGACGCCCAGGGCCGGGTTGTGGACTTCAAGAACACCGTCATCATCATGACGACCAACCTCGGCACCCGTGACATCTCCAAGGCCGTGGGGCTGGGCTTCGCGAAGGCGAACGACGAGGAGAGCACGTACGAGCGGATGAAGGTCAAGGTGCAGGAGGAGCTCAAGCAGCACTTCCGGCCGGAGTTCCTCAACCGCGTCGACGACATCGTGGTCTTCCACCAGCTCACGCCCAAGGAGATCAT
>NZ_VJVX01000282.1:0-409 GCF_008033685.1 Microbispora sp. CSR-4 | reverse complement strand
CTCCAGCGTCATCTCCGACGGCTCCGGAGCTCCCACGGTGGGTCTGGAGGGCCAGGAGCTGCTGGTCTCCACCGCCAACTCCGCCGACGAGATCGGCACTTCGGAGGTCAACGCCGATCTGGCCCTGCGCACCCCGGTCGACGTCGCCGCCGGCGAATACCACTCCACCATCACGCTGTCGCTGTTCAACCAGTCCTGATCTACAGGCACGACACCCCCCACCGTGGGCGTCCGGGACTCGCGCCGACCTGACGCGCGCCCCGGACGCCCACCCGGAGACAGGAGAGACCATTGCCGACCAAGAACCGCTCGCAGGGCGCCCCCGCCCTGCTCGCCGCACTGGCCGTTCTGCGGGCTGTCGGCACCCTCTTGGTCGCCATGGTCGCCGTGGCGGCGTTCGCCGTCCCGG
>NZ_VJVX01000281.1:0-412 GCF_008033685.1 Microbispora sp. CSR-4 | reverse complement strand
CAGGCGCGTCGATGAGGTCACCGGCGAGCGCAAGCGCTTCTCCTCGGCGATCCTGCCGCCCTGGGCGCGCAAGACACCGAAGATCACCGAAGTGCTGCCACTTCTCTACCTGCACGGCCTGTCCTCCGGTGACTTCGTCCCAGCGCTGGGGCAGTTCCTCGGCTCGGCCGCCGGCCTGTCCGCACCGGTCATCACGAAGCTGACCGAGCAGTGGAAGGCCGAACAGCGCACCTTCGCCGACCGTGACCTGTCGGGCGTGGACTACGTCTACCTGTGGGCCGACGGCGTGCACGTCAACGTCCGCCTGGAGGAACACCGTTTGTGCCTGCTGGTGATGATCGGCGTGCGCGCCGACGGCCGTAAGGAGCTCATCGCGCTGTCCGACGGCTACCGCGAGTCGACCGAGTCGTGG
>NZ_VJVX01000280.1:455-868 GCF_008033685.1 Microbispora sp. CSR-4 | reverse complement strand
CTTCGATGGAATCGGCGGAGTCATCGGGTTCGCAGGGCTTAGTCGAACGAGCAGCACTAGAGCTCGGTGATGCATTGGTAAAAATTCAAGGCTATGACCGCTCTGAAGCCGTGCTGAAGCAGGCGTATCGTTATTTTAAAGACCGCCGCATGGCGTTTAATGAGGTGCTTAGCGTCCTAACTATTGCAAAGCTACACAAAGCTCAGTTCCAATACGATGAAGCCATCAAATCTTATCAAGCGGCTTTAAAGCTTGCGCAGATTATTGGTGACGGACGTTTTCGCTTTCGGGTGAACTTGGAGCTTGCGTCTCTGTATCGCGAAACTAACAACGAAAAAAACATGCTGCGTCATCTCAAGCTTGCCGAAAACTTGCAGTACCGTGAAACCTCGAATGCGTACTTGGCAACATTT
>NZ_VJVX01000280.1:0-423 GCF_008033685.1 Microbispora sp. CSR-4 | reverse complement strand
CGTGAACGGCGCGTCCCCCTGCACGAACGAACGCACCGTGTAGTTACGCAGGCTCAGATCGACGTTGCGATACAGCGGATAGACGTAGAACGCGAGCAGATAGACGACGACGGGCGCGAGGAACGCCCATGCCGCCCACTGCCCCGT
Source organism: Microbispora sp. CSR-4 (assembly GCF_008033685.1). Classification (NCBI taxonomy): domain Bacteria; kingdom Bacillati; phylum Actinomycetota; class Actinomycetes; order Streptosporangiales; family Streptosporangiaceae; genus Microbispora; species Microbispora sp. CSR-4. Next base: position 276 of record NZ_VJVX01000280.1, on the reverse strand, counting down.
CGCCTGCCTACCCGTTGCCCGCTGCTTTCCAGGCGCCCGCTCCCCTGCCGCCTGCTCTCCCGTAGCCCGCTTTCCTGGAGCCCGCTTTCCTGGAGCCCGCTTTCCTGTTGCCTGCTTTTCTGGCCGGGTGCGCGCCACCGGAGTTCGCGTCAATCGGCTCGTGCTCATTACTGGGTCGCGCTCGCCGCCGTGGCCTGGGCCGCGGTCAGCGCCTCCTGCGGCGACTGCGACCCGCTCATCGCGGCCTGCATCGCCTTCCACATCGGCTCGGAGATC
>NZ_VJVX01000028.1:0-104534 GCF_008033685.1 Microbispora sp. CSR-4 | reverse complement strand
GTTCGGACCGCTGCTGGAGGGCTTCGTCTTATGGAGCTCGCCCGGCAGCTCACCTGGTCGGACGAGCGGGTGGAGCTCTTCCACTACCGGACCAAGGACAAGGTCGAGGTCGACGCGGTGCTGGAAAACCGGCAGGGCCGCGTCGTCGGCGTCGAGGTCAAGGCCTCCTCCACGGTCCGCGCCGACGACTTCCGCGGCCTGCGCCACCTCGCCGACCGCCTGGGCGACGACTTCGTGGCGGGGATCGTCCTTTACACCGGCACCCAGACCCTCCCCTTCGGCCCCCGTCTGCGCGCCATGCCCGTCAGCGCCCTGTGGCAGGTTTGAGGCTGGATAGAACGCCACAACAACGTTTTGCCCGATATTTGAGAACAGCCGCCCGGATAGACCACGCCGAGCCACCTACGAACCGTCCATGATGGCCCCATGACCATCACTCAGGGCCACGTGTGCTCCAACACAGCGACGAGTATCGTCGCCGACGGTCCCGACTGCTTCCGGACACGAGTGGCGACCTCCTTCACCCTGTAGTCATCGAAACCTACTTGTGCCAGGTAAGCATCGAGAGGCGACAGGGTCAGATAAGCCTCTAATTCATCCGACTCGAGATGAATCGCATCAGGAGTCCGGTCATTCTCCACTTTCCAACCCCGAGAGACCAAGAGATCGGCGCGACGCTCTAGAGCATCTGACATGTTCATCCCATCGACAGCCAGGAAAAGATACCTCCTCGAGATCATGTAGTCGGATTGCGTACGCTGCGCCGCCGCCTCCCCCATCTGCCGCCCGATCCCCTGAACTTGGCGCACCGCCCTCTCGTCCACAATGAGTGGCCTGCCAGCCCAAGAGGATGCGACAAGATTCACCAATAGCGCCGCGAGGATCAGCAGCGCAAGGGGAATCATAAACAGGAGCAGAGCCTTTCTCAGCCGCCTGCCGGCCACTGCCATGCCTCCATCTCCTCACGCCACGGCTGCGCCGCATGGCTCGTCACACTCCAGACACACTCGCGTGAGCGGGGAGAACGCCCTCTCTACGCAACATCGTCGTCACACTCGAAGCACGATGGAGCAGCCCCGCAAAACAAAATTTTGCAGGCAAAGATTGGCAAACGTGCAGAAACGTATAACACCGCCGAGCCAAAGATCAAGGGACGCGTCTATATTTTGTTCAGATACGCGCTCGCATGCGGAATTACACACTCCGTCACCACGGAGCGCGATGATGACCGCCCCCGCAAGAAATAAAAAGAACTTCCGTCGGGGTCATCAGGTAAAAACACCTCCCGCAACAGCTTTTGTGACGGCCCGCTATCTGACCGCGACCTCGCCTGCCGCAGGGGCTGGCTCCGGTCCCCCTGCCGGCCCCGAGGTCCGTAGACTCGGCTGGGGTTCAAGGGAGGGCAAACCGTGCGCAAGGGTGAGTGGCCGCGATTCCAGGCCAGGCCGTACGTCTGCGGGGCCATCGGGCCCTCCGAGCAGGCGACGCTCGACCTGCTGGCACGGTCGGGGCCGGCCGTGCAGGCCGTGCACTCCGCGCCGGAGGCCGCGCTGCTCACGTCGGCCCCCCTGGCGCCGTACGCCACGGGAGCCCGGACGACCGCGTACGCGTGGGGCGGCCGGCAGCCCGAGACCGGGGGCGAGCCCCGGGCGAACGCCTGGCTGCGGGTCGCGGAGACCTACGAGACCCCGGGCCTGGTGGACGAGCCCGACGCGGTGAGCCTGCACACGGGCGGTCTCGGCCTGATCGACGTCTACTACCTCCAGGACGGCGACGCCGTCTACTTCTCCTCGCTGATCGAGCCGCTGCTCGCGCTGGCCCGGCGGCCGTACGAGGTGAACTGGGAGGCATGGGCGGCGATCCTCATGCTCACCTATCCGCTCCTCGAGGACACGCCCTACCGCCAGATCCGGCGCCTGCCCGGCGCGACCGCGCTGACCTGGTCGCGTCGCGAGCGCAGGCTGAGGGTGGACCGGCGGGCCCCGCGCTGGGTGCGGGAGGAGCCGGTCGACCGGGGCGTGACCGGCGGCGACCTGGTCGCGCTGCTGCACGATGCGCTCAAGCCGTACGAGCGGGTGCTGGTGCCGGTGAGCGGCGGGTATGACTCGCGGCTCCTGGCCAGCGTGGCGGTGGCCAGGAAGATGGACATCGAGTCGTGGACCACCAGCCCCGACGACGGGCTGGACAACGACATCGACTTCGCCCGCTACATCACCCGTGAGCTGGGCGTCCCCCACCGGATCATGCCGCAGGACCCGGCCGCCTATCCGCAGGAGGCGCTGTGGGCGGCCCGGCGCCTGGAGTTCCTCACCAGCCACCACGCGTGGTACTCCCCCTTCGCCCGCGAGGTGCACGGCGCGGGCCGGGCGCTGGTGGACGGCCTGGCGGGCGGCCCGCTGATGAAGAACTTCCTCATCACGGCGGACGCCGTCGGCGCGGGGACGGGCGCGTCCCGCCGCGATGCGCTGTTGAAGGCGCTGTCGACCGGCGACGCCCACATCCCGGTGCTCGGCGAGGCCGCCGCCGCGTGGATGGACGACCGGGTCCGTACGGCGTTCACCCGGGCGACCTCCATGCTGCACGGGCACCGGGCCGAGCTGCCGCTGAGCGTGCTGCACACCCGGACCGTGCGCGGCATCGCCCGGTCGCCGATCAACCTCGTCGGCCCCGAGGCGACCCCGGTCTTCCCGTTCCTGCACCCGGAGTTCTTCGACGCGGCGTTGTCGGTGCCGGTCGTCCGCAAGGAGGGCGGGAAGTTCTACCGGGAGGTCCTGCGGGCCGCCAACCCTCGGGTGGCGGCGCTGCCCTCGACCAACACCCCGCTGCTGCCGAACCGCCGGGTGCCGCTGCGCTCGAACGGGCCGGTCGCCCGCGAGTGGAACCACCGGATGCTGGTCAGGGCCGCGCAGATCCCCGGGCTGATGTCGCCCCAGATGCTGGACGCGATCGCCGGCGGGCCGGACGCGCTGACCGCCTTCGGGTCGTGGAACTCGCGGTTCTGGCTGCGGGCGCTGGTGGCGTTCGGGGCGTGGCTGGCCGACTACGAGGACGTGCTCGGCGACCTCACTCCGCCCTGGTCCGCAGCGTAGGCCGGCAGTCCGCACAGTTGTGGAGCGCGGCTGTGCGGTAGCTCTGCGTGATCACCTGGAAACAGGTAAAAACTGCATGTCAAACCGGCGTCAGCCTTTTCGGTCAGACCACTTCTGGTGGTAGTTTTGGTCAAATAGAGCCAAACATCATGGCGAGAGCTTCAAAAGCTCGGGTGTGACCTGACAACACGCTCCTCCTTCCTCAAGCGAGAACCAGATGAACGCTGCTGCGCCCTGCCCTGACTCGGCTTCCGGGTCATTCGGCGCCACCACCGGCGATCTCCCGGAGATCACCGACTTCACCTCACAGGACCCCCGCTGGTACAAGCGCGCGGTCTTCTACGAGGTACTGGTCCGCGGCTTCAAGGACTCCAACGGCGACGGCACCGGCGACCTGCGCGGGCTGATCGAGAAGCTCGACTACCTCAAGTGGCTCGGGGTCGACTGCCTCTGGCTGCTGCCGCTGTACCAGTCCCCGCTCAAGGACGGCGGCTATGACATCTCGGACTACCTCAAGATCCTTCCGGAGTTCGGCGACCTCGGCGACTTCGTGAAGCTGATCGAGGCCGCGCACGAGCGCGGCCTGCGGGTCATCACCGACCTCGTGATGAACCACACCAGCGACCAGCACCCCTGGTTCCAGGCGTCCCGCAGCGACCCGGACGGCCCGTACGGAGACTTCTACGTCTGGTCGGACGACCCGAACAAATACTCGGGCGTCCCCATCGTCTTCGTCGGCTCCGAGGAGTCGAACTGGACGTACGACCCGGTGCGCAAGCAGTACTACTGGCACCGGTTCTTCCACCACCAGCCCGACCTGAACTACGACAACCCGGACGTCCAGAACGCGATGATGGAGGTCATCCGCTTCTGGCTCGACCTCGGTGTGGACGGGTTCCGGCTGGACGCGGTGCCCTACCTGTTCGAGCGCGAGGGCACCTCCTGCGCCGGGCTGCCGGAGACGCACGCCTACCTCAAGAAGGTCCGCGCCGAGGTCGACCGGCTCTACCCCGACCGGGTGCTGCTCGCCGAGGCCAACGGCTGGCCGGAGGACGTCGTCGAATACTTCGGCGACCCCACCACGGGCGGCGACGAGTGCCACATGGCCTTCCACTTCCCGCTGATGCCGCGCATCTTCATGGCCGTACGCCGGCAGAGCCGCGAGCCGATCTCCGAGATCATGTCGCGTACCCCCAAGCTGCCGGAAAGCGCCCAGTGGGGCATCTTCCTCCGCAACCACGACGAGCTGACGCTCGAGACCGTGACGGAGGAAGAGCGCGACTACATGCACAAGGAGTACGCCAAGGACCCGCGCATGCGCGCCTACCTCGGCATCCGGCGGCGCCTGGCGCCCCTGCTGGAGAACGACAGGGACCAGATCGAGCTGTTCACCGCGCTGCTGCTCAGCATGCCGGGCTCGCCGGTCATGTACTACGGCGACGAGATCGGCATGGGCGACAACATCTGGCTGGAGGACCGTGACTCGGTCCGTACGCCGATGCAGTGGACCCCGGACCGCAACGCCGGGTTCTCCGAGGCCGACCCCGGCCGGCTCTACCTGCCGGTGGTCATGGACCCCGTGTACGGCTACCAGTCGGTCAACGTCGAGGCGCAGACCAAGAGCGAGTCGTCGCTGCTCCACTTCACCCGGCGGATGCTGCAGATCAGGCGGGAGCATCCGATCTTCGGCACCGGCAGCTACACCGAGCTGTGGTCGCCGAACCCGAGCGTGCTGACCTTCCTGCGGGAGGAGGGCGACGACGTGGTCCTGTGCGTCAACAACCTGTCGCGCTTCGCCCAGCCGGTCGAGCTCGACCTGCGGCGCTTCGCCGGGGTGACGCCCGTCGAGTGCCGGGGCGGCGTCCCCTTCCCGACGGTCGGCGAGCTGCCGTACCTGCTCACGCTGCCGGGCTACGGCTTCTACTGGCTGTCCCTGCGCAGGTCCTGATCCGGCCGGCGTGGCAAAGAGCCCCGTCCCGGGCCCTTCCACGGGCCTTGGACGGGGCGTCGTCGTGTTCACGGCAGACTTGACGCCGCCTTGGCCCACCCCTTTCGCCCGATGTGCCTACCGTGACGTGAACGGGCGGATTTCTCGCATCGGCGAGAGGGGGAGCCTCATGCTCCGGCACACCTACCTGTCCCTGGTCGCCGCGGTGGTCGCGGGCGCGGCCGTCTCCGGGGCCGCCACGGCACAGGCGCCGATGGTGCCGCGCGACGTCGACGCCACCGCGACTCTCACGAACGCGCAGGGGCAGAACGTCGGGACGGTCCAGGTGGAGAACGACGAGAACGGCGGGACCGAGGTGAAGATCAGGGTCACGGCCCTGCCGCCCGGGTTCCACGGCATGCACATCCACGACAAGGCCGTCTGCGACCCGAACGCGAAGGACCCGGCGACCGGCAGCCCCTTCTCCAGCGCGGGCTCGCATCTCGGCTCGGGCTCCCATCCCGGGCACGCGGGTGACCTGCCCGATCTCCTGGTCCGCGGCGACGGCGTCGGGCAGGCCTCGTACGTCACCGACCGGTTCACGGTGGAGGACCTGCTGAGCGGCGACGGCAGCTCGATCATCATCCATGCCAAACCGGACAACCACGCGAACATCCCCGGCCGCTACAGCCGTTCAGGGCCCGACGCCGAGACACTCAAGGCCGGCGACTCGGGCGGCCGGATCGCCTGCGGCGTGTTCAGGAGAGACTGACCGGCGCGTCCTCAAGAGGACCGAGCGACGTTCCGAGGCGGGATCGAGTGGCCTTTCGGGAGCGGCTGAACGGCGTTTCAGCAGCGGTGCGCGGCGTCATCAGGAATGGCCGGGCAGCCGGGGGGGCGGGGAAGACCGGCGGACGTCCGGGGCGAGTTCGCCGGTCCTTCAGCGGGCGGTGACGGGCACCTGCGCCCGCGCCGCCCGCCTGGCGGGGATCAGCGCCACCAGCAACGCCGCGCCGATCGCGATGAGCAGGGCGGCCGCGAGCATGCCGGGCGTGGGGGCGCGGCCGATGCCGGCGCCGACGCCGCTGCCGCGGCCCTCCAGGTCGATCAGCCACCGTGACCAGAACGCCCCAGCCGCGGCCCCCAGCACGACCCCCACCGCCGCGGGCAGGCCGGTGGCGGTCACCAGCGTGGCCATCACCTGGCGTGGGGTCAGCCCCATCGCCTTGAGCACGGCCAGGTCGAGGACGTGGTCGCGCAGCCCGAGCGCGCTCGCCGTCAACAGGCTGGCCAGCCCGATCAGGGCCAGCACGGCGACCAGCGCGATGATGATCACCCGGATGACCGCGAGCCGGTCGGCCGGGTTCACGGCCTGGGCCACCTCAAGCCCCTGCCCCTGCAGGCGTGCCCTCACCTGGGCCGCGTCGGCGCCGGGTCGCAGCACGAGTGCGTAGAACTGGGGCGGCTCCGCGTCCTTGGCCGCCAGGCTGTCCAACCCCAGCGACAGCACCTCGCCGTCCTGCTCCGGCTCGACAACGCGGCCCACGATCCGGACGATGAGCGGCGTGCCGCCGATCGTCACGCGGACCCGGTCGCCGATCTGCACGCCGAGGAGGTCGAGCAGGCCCTGCCCGGCGACCGCCTCGCCCCGGTCGGCGAACATCCGGCCCTCGACGACGGGGAAGGGGTAGGGGTCGGAGGACAGGCCGAGCGCCCTGGTCCGCACGGTCCTGGTCTGCCAGGGGACGAGCGCGTCGAGCTCGGCGCCCGGATAGGCCGCGACCACGTCCGGGTCGGCCATCGCGCGCTGGCGCGCCTCCTCGGCGGTCAGCTCGGCCGGCCGTACGGTCAGGGCCGCCGCCTGGCCCACGCTCTCCGGGTGGCGGATGAAGTCGTCCAGGGTCGTCCAGCAACCGAGCCCGATCGTGATCATCATCATCGGGATGGCGATGCCGCACAGCGTGAGCGCGGCGGGCGTCCTGCGGGTGAAGGCGTCCCTCGCGCCGAGGACGAGCGCGGGCGGCAGCCGTACGAGCAGGGCGACCCGGGCCAGCCGCGACAGGTGCCCGCGCGGCGGCGCCGCCGGGGCGGCCGGGATCGGCGGGGTGCGCCCGCCGCGCCAGGCCGGGATCAGCACCGCGGCCAGCACCGTCAGCGACGTCCCCACGAGGATCGCGGACAGCGGTCCGGCCGACAACGGGACGGCGACCGACTCCCCCATGGCGTACGTCGTGATCAGCCGGGCGACGAGCGCACCGGCGGCGATGCCGAGCAAGCCGAGCGTGCCGTGCTCGATGACGAGCATCCGCACCACCTGGCCGCGAGTGAACCCGAGCGACTTGAGCGTGGCGATGTCGCGCAACTGCATCAGCACCCGGCCTCCGGCGGCGTTGGCGAGCGCCAGCGCGGCGGCGACCAGGCCCGCGACGCCGAACAGCGCGAGCAGCAGGCCGAGCAGCCGGTTGTCGAGCTCCATGGAGGCCCGCACCTCGCGCCAGGTCGTCACCCGCTGCACCTGGTTGCGCATCGTGAAGACGGCCCGCTGGACGACGAGATCGGTGGTGGCGGGGTCGGCGAGGCGGAGCCCGGTCACGGTCTCGGTGCGGCCGGGGGCGGGCTCGACCACGTTCAGCGTCTGCGCGAGCGTCCAGGCCAGGCCCGGGGTCCACTCCGGATAGAACCCCTGGTCGCCGCTTTCCGCCAGCCCGGCGACGGTCAGCGTGTGGGTCGCACCGTTCAGTCCGGTGACGGTGAACGGGCTGCCCGGCCGCAGGCCGAGAGCGCGGGCGAACGACCGCTCGACGACCACGGCGTTCGGGGTGCGTACGTCGAGCCAGCGGCCCTCGCGCAGGAGCGGGCGGGCCACGGCGGGGAAGGCCGCCGGCGTCTCCTGCAGCGTGATCGGCACCCGGCGGCCATGCGCGACCAGCGTGGCGGGCGCGCTGCGGTAGGGCCCGGCGATGTCGGTCACGCCCTTCAACTGGCGCAGCGCGGACACGTCGGGCACGTCCTTGCTGTGGATCCAGATGTGCGCGCTGTTGCTGCGCTGGAACAGGCCGCGCCAGGGATTGGTGCCGTCCTCGAGCAGCGTGGCGGCGATGATCAGCGCGGTGACGATCCCCGCCACCGCGAGGACCGTGAGCGCCGCCTGGCCCCGGCGCGCCCGCAGGTCCGCGCGGATCCAGCGCAGCTCCGCGGTCCTCGTCGTGATCACGCGGCCCCCTCGCGCCGAGCCGGGCACTGCCGGCTCTTCGGGCTCTGCGGAGGGGTCACCGGGAAGGCATGGCGGGGGGACGGATTCAACTGCGCAGCTCCACGACGTCGCCGGCCGCTCCCAGAGGGCGCCGGCGCGACTTCGGGATCGCGCCGTCGTCGACGATCTGGCCGTCCAGCAGGCTGACGACGCGGTCGGCCATGCTCGCCACCCGCGCGTCATGGGTGACCAGCACGATCGTCTGGCCCTGCCCGTGCACCTGGCCGAGCAGGCGCAGCACGTCGCGGGTGTTGCGGCTGTCGAGGTTGCCGGTCGGCTCGTCGGCCAGCAGCAGCCGGGGCTGGTTCGCGAGCGCGCGGGCCAGCGCGACCCGCTGCTGCTCGCCACCGCTGAGCTGCGCCGGCGACGCCCCGGCGCGGTCGGCCAGGCCGAGCTCGCCGAGGAGATACTCGCGCCGTTCCCTGGCCTGCCGGGGCGAGACGCCGCCCAGCAGCGCGGGCAGCTCGACGTTGTCGGCCACGGTCATGTTCGCGACCAGGTTGAAGAACTGGAAGACGAAGCCGATCTTCTGCCGGCGCAGCACCGCCCACCCGCTCTCGGAGAGCGTGTCGGCCCGGCTGCCGTCCAGCCAGATCTCGCCGCTCGTTCTCGTGTCCAGGCCGCCGATCATATGGATCAAGGTGGACTTGCCCGACCCGGACGGGCCCATGACCGCGACGAACTCTCCCGCCTCGACGGTCAGATCGACCCCGCGTACGGCGTGCACCGGCAGCCCGCCGGTCTGGTAGATCTTCACCAGGTTGACGGCCCGTACGACGGGCGCCTCGGCACTCATTCCGCCTCCTCGCCGTGCGGCTTGGGGCCACATAAGTCCAGGGCGCTGCGCCTGTCGGTTCGCTCGCTCATGCCGCCCCCTCGCCTGACCGCTCGGGGTCGCATTCGCGAAACGCCCTGCGCCTATCGATTCGCTCGCTCCGCTCGCTCATGCCGCCCCCTCGCCTGACCGCTCGGGGTCGCATTCGCGAAACGCCCTGTGCCTATCGATTCGCTCGCTCCGCTCGCTCATGGCAGTTCCTCCTGGCAGCGTTCGAGCCAGTCGAGGTCGGCCTGCAGGTGGAGCATGGCTCCCTCGATGAGCAGCAGCGCGACGCGGTTGGCCGGATCGGTGCGCTCGGCCAGCTCGCGGAGATCTCGCATGAGCGAAAGGTAGTGCCGTCGCTGCCGGTTCACCAACGCCATGCGGTCGGAGAGCCCGGTCATGGGAGCCAGCACGAGCTTCATGAAGAACTCGTCACGCACCCGGGGGCCCTCGGTGGGCTCCTCGACCCAGTTCTCCAGTGCTTCCCTGCCGCTGGCGGTGATGTAGTAGACCTTCTTGTTCGGCCGGTTGGCCTGCTCGACGTCGACCGACCGGACATGCCCGTCCTTCTCCAGCCGGCCCAGGGTCACGTAGATCTGGCCGATGTTGGGCGACGGGTAGGCGCCTCCGAAGATCGTTTCGAGCGCCTGTTTCAGCTCGTATCCGTGGGCAGGTTCCTTCGCAAGGAGCGCCAGCAGCGACTGCCGCACGCGCCCACCCCCCCAGCCGTATCGAGCAGTTATCGGAGCGTTACGAGCTCATCCGTTGACGCTCACATTATCGCTATGCATAACATGCATGCACTTACCTAACACGTATGTAACCGGCTTTTCATACGGAGGCCACATGGTTCGCCGAGCTCTCGCCGCCCTGGCCGTCTTCCTGGCGGCCGGCTGCGCAGGGCTCGCCGACACCGGCGCCCAGTCGACGGTGGGCAGCGACGGCACCGGGCCGATCACACTGGCGATCGGCAGGGACACCACCGCCTACCTCCGCCCGCTGCTGGACCGGTGGAACCAGACGCACCCGGACGAGCCGGTGTCGCTGCTCGAACTGCCCGAGGCGGCCGACGAGCAGCGCGCACAGATGGTGGCCAACCTGCAGGCGCACAACGACGTCTACGACGTGCTCGCGCTCGACGTGATGTGGACGGCGGAGTTCGCCGACGCCGGCTGGATCGTACCGCTCGACCGCAGCCTGTTCCCCCTGGACAAGCTGCTCAAGGGCGTCGCCGACACCGCCATCTACCGGGACAGGCTGTGGGCCGCGCCCTACACCAGCAACGCCGGCCTGCTCTACTACCGGTCCGACATCCTGAAAAAGGAGCACCTGAAGCCGCCCAAGACCTGGGCGGAGCTGCGCGACCAGGCCTCCCGCCTGAGCGCGAAGTATCACATCGGTGGATATGCCGGGCAGTTCCTGCCGTACGAGGGGCTGACCGTCAACTTCGCCGAGGCCGTCCAGTCGGCGGGCGGGTCGATCCTCAGCCCGGACGCCCGCAAGGTCACGATGGACCTCGGCAGCGCACGAGCCGCGCTCGACTTCCTCGTCGGCGGAATCAAGGAGGGGTGGATCCCCCGCGAGGCGCTGACGTACAAGGAAGAGGAGTCGCGGCTCGCCTTCCAGGAGGGGCGGCTGCTGTTCGCCCGCAACTGGCCCCACGCGTACGGACCGGCCGCCCACTCGAAGCTGGCCGGGAAGTTCTCGGTGGCCCGGCTGCCCGGCCTGAACGGGCCGGGGTCGAGCTCACTGGGCGGCTACAACCTCGCCATCAGCGCCTTCTCGAAGCGGCAGAAGTCGGCGCTCGACTTCATCCGCTACTTCACCGGCCTCGACAACGAGCGGCTCGTGCTCACCGAGGGCTCGTTCCCGCCGGTGTGGGCGGAGCTGTACGACGACCCGGAGCTCATCAGGCGGTTCCCCTATCTGCCCGCGCTCAAGGAGGCGATCGTCTCGGCCCGGCCGAGGCCGGTCACCGCCGACTACAACCAGATCAGCCTGCTGATCTCCAGCGCCGTCTCCGGCGCGCTCACCCTCGCAAAACCCGTAGACGAGACCGTCGCCGACCTGAAACAGGGACTCGGCGAGGTCATCCAGTTCGGAGGATAGATATGCGGAAACTTCCCCCCATCATGGTCGCGTGCCTCGCTCTCGCCGCCGCGGCCGCGTGCGGCAGCGACTCCGGCAGCGAGCCCGCCGCCTCGGGCAGCGCCCCGGCCGCCGACAGCGCCGCGGCCAAGCCCCTGGAGGGTGTGAAGGTCGAGGTCGCCGCCAAGTGGACCGGCGACGAGCAGGCCAACTTCGAGAAGGTGCTCAAGGCGTTCGAGGAGAAGACCGGCGCCACGGTCACCTACGCGTCCACCGGTGAGGACACCGGCGCCTACCTCGGCCCCCGCATCCAGGGCGGCAACCCTCCGGACGTCGCGATCCTGCCGCAGCCGGGCCTGGTGCAGCAGTACGCCGACGAGAACGCGCTCAAGCCGCTGGCCCCCGAGGTGCAGGCGCAGATCGACCAGAACTACACCCCCTACTGGAAGGAGCTCGGCTCCGCCAAGGGCCAGGTGTACGGCGTGCTCGTCAAGGCCGCGCACAAGTCGCTCGTCTGGTATCGCCAGTCGGCCTTCGACGACGCCGGCGCGCAGCCCGCGTCCACCTGGGACGACCTGATCAAGAACGCCCAGACGCTGTCCGACTCCGGCGTCCCGCCGTTCGCGCTGTGCGCCGCCTCCGGCTGGACGCTGACCGACCTGTTCGAGAACGTCTACCTGTCCACCGCGGGCCCGGAGAACTACGACAAGCTCGCCAAGCACGAGATCCCGTGGACCGACGCCACGGTCGCGACCGCCCTTGAGAAGATGGCGCAGATCTTCGGCAAGAAGGAGTTCATGCTCGGCGGCTCGTCCGGTGCGCTGCAGACCGACTTCCCGACCTGCGTCACCCAGGTGTACGCCCAGAAGAAGGCCGCGATGGTCATCGAGGCCGACTTCGTCGCCGCCTCCCTCGGCCAGTCGGGCGCCAAGGTCGGCGAGGAAGCCAACATCATGCCGTTCCCGAAGGCCGGCGACACCGCTCCGGTCGTCCTCGGCGGTGACGTCGCGGTCGTGATGAAGGACAACAAGGGCGCGCAGGCGCTGGTGGAGTATCTCGCGTCCAAGGAGGGCGGCGAGGTCTGGGCCAAGCAGCCCGGCTACCTGTCCCCCAACCGCAACGTCTCCCCCGACAACTACCCCGACGAGCTGACCAAGCAGCTCGCCCAGACGATCATCTCGGCCGGCGAGTCGGTGCGGTATGACATGTCCGACCTCGCCCCCAGCGCCTTCGGCGGCACCGACGGCAAGGGCGAGTGGAAGGACCTGCAGGACTTCCTCCGCAACCCCTCCGACGTGAAGGGCGCACAGGAGAAGCTCGAGGCGGACGCCGCCAAGGCCTTCAAGTAAAGGAAGTACGGCCGTGACCGATCGGTTGGACGGCCAGCAGGCCACCGGCGACGGAGAAGCCGTCGCCGGGGCCTCCTCCGGCCCGCGCGAACCCCTCGCAGATCCTTCCTCCGACTCCCCCCAGGCGGGAGCGGCCCACTCCGATGCCGGGGCCGACACCCCGGCCGCCTCGGAATCCCTGACCGTTTCCGAGTCCCCTGCCGATTCCGGCTCCAGTGCCGGTTCCGGTGCCGAGCCCGTTTCCGCTGCCGGTTCCGGTGAGCCGGCGGCGGGTCCGGCCGCGGCGGGGTCCGCGACGGCGGCCCCGCCCGGCGCGGTCGCCACGGCGGGCACGGCGGCGGGCACGGCGCAGGCGTCCCCGCGCCTCGGCCCGCCGCCGAGACTCGCGGTGATGTTCCTGCTGCCGGCGGCGCTGCTGCTCGCCGCGTGGATGATCTATCCGGTCGTCTACTCCATCTGGCGCAGCCTCTTCGACGCCACCGGCGACCGCTTCGTCGGACTGGGCAACTACGTCTCGATCTTCACCGACTCCTCGACGCTCACCACGATCAGGAACAACATCATCTGGGTCGTGGTGGCCCCGATCATCGTCACCGCGCTCGGCCTGGTCTTCGCGGTGCTCACCGAGCGCATCAAGTGGTCGACGGCGTTCAAGCTCGTGCTGTTCATGCCGATGGCCGTCTCGCTGCTCGCCGCCGGGGTCATCTTCCGCCTCGTGTACGAGCAGGACCCCGACAAGGGCGTCGCCAACGCCATCATCACGACCGTCCACGACGCCTTCTCCACCAGCGCGAGCTACCCCGGAGCCCGGCCGCGGGAGAACGACCAGGCGCCCGCGGTCGTGCAGGACGGCGCCGTGGTGACAAGGCAGGAGGCGCAGGCGGGCACCCCGGTGCTGATCCCGCTCGTCGGCCTGACCCAGGACGCCGTGAAGGACGCCGCACCGGCCAAGGCCGCCCCCGGCGGCGACGGCCTGAGCGGCACCGTCTGGCTCGACGTCGTCCGCGGCGGCGGAGGCACGCTGAACCAGATCGACCCGCAGGAGAAGGGCCTCGGCGGCATCACGGTCGAGGCGGTCTCCGGCGGCGCGGTCAAGGCGACGACCGAGACGGCCGCCGACGGCACGTTCCGCTTCTCCGGTCTCCCGGCCGGTTCCTATGTCGTACGGCTGCCGCAGTCGAACTTCACGGCGCCCTTCAACGGGCTCACCTGGCTGGGGCCGTCGCTGATCACTCCCGCGATCATCGGCGCGTACATCTGGGTGTGGGCCGGATTCGCGATGGTGCTGATCGCGGCCGGGTTGTCGGCGATCCCCCGTGACGCCCTGGAGGCGGCCAGGATCGACGGCGCGACCGAGTGGCAGGTGTTCCGCCGGATCACCGTGCCGCTGCTGTCGCCGGTGCTGCTCGTCGTCTTCGTCACCATGATCATCAATGTGCTGAAGGTCTTCGACCTGGTGTTCATCATCGCCCCCGGCTCGGTGCAGCCGCAGGCCAACGTGATCGCGCTGGAGATGTGGCGCGTGTCGTTCGGCGGCGGCGGCAACCAGGGCCTGGGAAGCGCGCTGTCGATCTTCCTGCTCGTGCTGGTGGTGCCGTTCATGATCTTCAACATCCGCCGGTTCAGGAGGGACGAGGGATGACGACCCTGGCCGAACCCCGGCACGCGCAGCCGATCCAGCGCAACGTGGTCGCACGGGTGGTCGACCGCCTCGGCGGCGGCCTGGTCCAGGTCTTCATGATCCTGGTCGCGCTCTTCTGGCTGCTCCCCACCCTGGGGCTCCTCGTGGTCTCGCTGCGCGGCGAGACCGACAACAACTCCTCCGGCTGGTGGACGCTGTTCACCAAGCCCGCGCAGCTCACGTTCGACAACTACTCGAGCCTGCTCGCGTCGGGCTTCGGCTCGTCGTTCTGGAACACCGTGCTCATCACGGTGCCGGCGACGCTGCTGGTGATCGGCATCGCGGCCATGGCGGCGTACGCGTTCGCCTGGATCGAGTTCCCCGGCAGGGACCTGGTGTTCCTCGTGGTCATCGCCCTGCTGGTCGTCCCGGTGCAGATCGCGCTGATCCCCATCGCCAAGCTGTACGGAGCCCTCGGGATCTTCGGCTCGATCCTCGGGGTCGTGCTGTTCCATGTGGCGTTCGGTCTGCCGTTCGCCATCTTCCTGCTGCGCAACTTCTTCGTGGGCATTCCGCGCGAGCTGCTCGAAGCGGCGCGGATGGACGGCGCGCCGGAGTGGCGGATCTTCGCCACCGTGGGGTTCCCGCTGGCCAAGCCCGCGATCGCGTCGCTCGGCATCTTCCAGTTCCTGTGGGTGTGGAACGACCTGCTCGTCGCGCTGGTGTTCGCCGACACCGAGAACCAGCCGATGACGAAGGCACTGCAATCCCAGATGCGGCAGTTCGGCACGAACGTGGACATCCTCGCGCCGGGCGCGTTCCTGTCGCTCATCATCCCGCTGGTGCTGTTCTTCGCCTTCCAGCGGTATTTCGTGCAGGGCATGCTCGCGGGCTCGGTCAAGTGACCGGCCGGAGGCCCCGGATCGTCCCGGGGCCTCCGGCATCACCGCGGTCACCACGGGAAATGTCCCGTGTGTGGTGCACCGTGCAGAAAGGGCGTCGGATGCCCGCTTTACGGGGGTAAGCGGGCATCCGATCTTTCCGCTGCCGGGCCGTACGGGGGCCGAAAAGCCGATAGAGTGCGCGGACATGTCAGGACGTCCGTTGCACGAACTCGTGGAAGCCGGGTGGGCCGAGGCCCTCGCACCCGTGGCCGGGCGGATCGCCGCCATGGGCGACTTCCTCAGGCAGGAGATCGCGGAAGGCCGCCAGTACCTCCCGGCGGGGAACAACGTCCTCCGCGCGTTCCAGCAGCCGCTGAGCGAGGTCCGGGTGCTGATCGTCGGTCAGGATCCGTACCCCACCCCCGGACACCCCGTCGGGCTGAGCTTCTCCGTGGCCCCCGACGTACGGCCGCTTCCGGGCAGCCTGGTCAACATCTTCAAGGAGTACATGGCCGACCTCGGCCACCCCACCCCGCCCTCGAACGGCGACCTCACCCCGTGGACCGAGCAGGGCGTGCTCCTGCTCAACAGGGTGCTCACGGTGATGCCGGGCAAGCCCGCCTCCCACCGGGGCAAGGGCTGGGAAGAGGTGACCGAGCAGGCCATCAAGGCGCTGGTCGCGCGGGGCGGGCCGCTCGTTGCGATCCTGTGGGGCCGCGACGCCCGCAACCTGCGGCCGATGCTGGGCGACGTGCCGTGCATCGAGTCGGCCCACCCCAGCCCGCTGTCGGCGCGCAGCGGGTTCTTCGGCTCCCGTCCGTTCAGCCGGGCAAACGCCCTGCTGGAGCAGCAGGGCGCGGCGCCGGTCGAGTGGAAACTGCCGTAACGGCTAGCCGATAGGATCACCACCATGAGCGATGGAACGGACACCGGTCGCTACCTGCGGCTCACCGTCGACCTGGTGGTCGAGGTCCTCGATGTCGACGCGCTGCAGGCAGCGGCGCTCGCCGAGATCCGCGACCCCCAGGCCGAGCTGAACGACGCCGAGCGGCAGGAACAGATCGAGCTGGTCAACTCCGACGAGACGGGCGCGGCCGCCCTGCAGTGGCTGATCGAGCCCGACCACGTGCTGGGCCTGGTCGAGCACGTCGCCGAGGTCGAGCCGCGCGAGGCGATGCTCGGCGTGGAGCCGTCGGAGGGCGTCCTGGAGGACGAGGACGACCACGACCACGACCACGACGAGCCGGGCCACACCCACTGATTCCCGTCCGCTGAGGCCGGTCTGCTGCGGCCGGTCTGCTGAGGCCGGTCTGCTGAGGCCGGTCTGCTGTGGCCGGCCGCATCCACCTCAAGCCGGGTCTGCTGAGGCCGGGCCACACCCACTGATACCCGCCCACTGAGACCCGCCCACTGAGACCCGTCCGCTGCGGCCGGTCCAGATCTGCTGAGACCGGCCCATGGGAGGGCGTCGGGCCGGCCGCCTGCCGGGCCGACGCTTCCGCGCCGGCCCCTTACCCGGCCGAATGACGACCACGGGTAAGCGTCACAAAGCCTCAGGCATTCGGGATGAAACGGCGAAAACCATCACAGGACCGCGGGTAAGCCACATCGTCGCGGCCATGCGTGACGGGATCGAGGTAAGTGCCACACGGCCGCGGGCAGGCGTCAGGGGACCGCGGGCAGGCGCCAGCGCCGCTCACACCGGCCGAAGAGGCTCGTGCGGTCCGGCCGGAGGCTCCACGTAGACAGGGTCGCCGGGCCGGACCTCGCCGCCCTCGATGACGATGCCCATGACCCCCGCCTTGCGCACCAGATTGCCCTCTTCATCCCGATCCAGCACGGCCTTCATCAACCCGTCCTGGAAACCGTTGAGCTGCGCGCACGGGTTGCGCAGGCCCGTCACCTCGACGACGGCGGTCTCGCCGAGGCGCAGCCGTGTCCCCGTGGGCAACGCGAGCAGATCGACACCCCTGGTGGTGACGTTCTCCCCCATGTCCCCCTCCCGTACGGCGAAGCCCGCCTCGCGCAGTTCGTCGTGCAACTCCGCGTGCACCAGGTGCACCTGGCGCAGGTTCGGCTGGCTGGGATCACGGGCGACCCGCGACCGGTGCTTCACGGTCACTCCGGCGTGGGCGTCGCCCTCGACACCGAGGCCGGCCAGCAGCCGGATCGACTCCAGAGGGGTCTTGCTGAAGGTGTGGGTGGCGCTGCGGCTTACCGCTATCACTCTGCTCGTCATGTCTTCTCCTCTTAGGGCAACGGCTCCATTCCGCGCACGAGGGCGAGAAGACGGCAAGTGGATATTCGTCACACGGGGCCTGCTCGCCGACCCGCGCGACGCGTTGACCAGCGGAAAGAGGCCGGCGATCTCTATAGCGCCGGGCACCCCGCCGTCCCGTGCGCGCGCGTGCCGTCAGGAGCGGTACGCGTGGCGCCCCGGACGTCAGACGCCGAACGCCGAACGCCGGGCGTCGGGCGTCGGGCGTCGGGCGTCGGCGAGCAGCATCAGCGCGAACAGCCCGGCAGACCCGGATCCGCTCATGTCGGCCACGGCGCGAAGCGTGCGGCGCCGCCCGAGGACGCGCACCTCCGCCGAAGACTTCTTCGACAGCCTGGCCGGGCGGAACGGGTCAGGAGCTCAGGACCTCCTCACGCCGCCGGGCGAGGGAGTCCTGCTGACGGGTGAGCTCACCGCAGCGAACGGACACCTGGGCGACCATGGCCGCGACCCACTCGGCCACCTCGCGGACGGCCTCCGCCGTACGGGCGATCCGCTGGTGCTTGATGGCGTCGGTGATGATGTTGTCGAAGAAGACGTCGGCGAACCAGCGGGTGTCCACCTTCGGCAACCGGGGTGCGGCGACGACGCCGATGTCGGCCAGCTCGCGGGAGAACCGATCGAGAGCGCCCTGCGCGTGCCACGCCGCCTCGTCGGCCTGACGCAGGTGTCCGTGCTCGACCATGTCGGCGAAGCCGCCGCTGCTGAACATGTCCCATGTCGAGGCGCCGCGGGCGCCGCTCAGGTGCCGCAGGACGTAGCCGACCGCCTGGCCCGCGGCGGCTCCGGCCTGCTGCGCCTCCTGGTGCTCGCGCAGGTCGGCGCTGACGTTCGCCAGCCGGGCGGCGATGTCGGCCAGCTCCCGCCCGCGCGGGTCCCCGGACTCGACCAGCATCCGTTCCTTGCGGGCGAGCAGCACCTCCAGCTCCTGATGCGGGTTGCCGAGCTCCGCGAGGGCCTGGTCGGTGGTCCGCAAATCGCCGGCGAGCCACTCCAGGCGGGTGCGCTGACCGGTGACCCGCTGGCGGGCCGCCGCCGCCTCGGCCCGTTCTCGTGCCAGGCGTTCTTCCTTGTCGCCGGTCAGTCCCGCCAGGAAGGCGGCGAAGCCGCCCTGTTCCAGCTTGGCGACGTCGCGATCCTCCTTGGCGAGCTGCCGCTCCAGATCGGCGAGCATGCCACGCACCTCCTCGATCTGCGTCAGGAGAGTGGCACGCTGCCGGGTGAGCTGGTCGCGGCGTCGGGCACGATCCCGCGCGTCCCGTATCTCGTCATCTATGGCAGCGAAAAGGGTCACACCTTACAGACGTCCCATGGTGGTCCAAACGTTCCCGCGCCGCCGCCTGATCACCTGGTCAGGGGACCAGCCGATCGTTCCAGTGGTCCCGCGCGGCCCTGCCCAGCCCCATCGTGCCGATGGTCCCGCGCGGCCCTGCCCCAGCCCCCATCGTGCCGATGGTCCTGCCGGCCTCCAGCCCCATCGGCGCCGGTGATCCCACGCCCCCTCCCCCGGCTCGTGTGCCGTACGCCTGACTTGTGCGCTGGACGCCACGCCCCCTGCCCCCGGCACGCCGCCCGGGCAGGCGGTTCAGGCGACCAGCAGCCCCGCGGTGTGGTGCGGGTGAGGGTTCCCGCCGTGACCGCCCGGCAGGCCGAGCTTGAGGCACGAGCGCGCGGCGGCGGCCGGTGTGAGACGCACGCGCAGGAGCCCGTTCTCCTCGTGCACGGTGCCGGGCTCGGCCTCGTGCTCGGCGTTCGCCATGCGGCCGCTCTCCCGATCCGGCCGACCCGCCCACACAACGAGCCGCCCACGCAACCCCTCGGACATGCCGGGCTCAGCCCCGTGCTCGGTGCCGGGGACCTGGGCGGAGCTGTCTGGCCCCGCTCCGCCGGACAGCACGGCGTAGTCGATGCCCGCCATCCGGAGGCGGCGGGCGACGGCGCGGCAGGGCGGCGGCGTTTCGGTCTGCCACCGGGAGCCGGAGGACAGCCAGGCGAAGTGACCCGCGAGCAGCGACTCTGCCACGGCCCGCAGGACGGTCGCCGCACACAGGCTGTGCGCGCAGGCGAGGCCGGTCAACGCGATCTCCGGCAGGCCGAAACGCCGCAGGCCGCGCGATATCGTGACCAGGCACGAGCAGCCCCCGCCGGCATCGGCTCCCACGGGTGCGGCAGTACCGAGGCCGAGGACACAGGCGTGCTCCTCGTCGGCGCACGACACCCTCCAGCCCAGCCAGTCGTCGCCGAGGTCGAAGCCGCGCCGTTCCCCCGGGCACTCGGCGCAGTGGTAGACGGCCGCTCCGGTGAGCGGGTCGTACAACACGCCGTGGTAGGCCTCCGCGATGCCGCGCGCGGCCGCCCGGGCGACCTGGGCGGCCTCGGGTTGTTCCTCGACGGGTGCGGTGCTCGTCACCACCACATGGTGGCGGGCCCGTCTCACCCGTTTGAGGTCCTCGGTGCTCAGGTCCATGCGCCGCCACGGGGAGCGCGTCGACCGGAACGCCTCCAGCCTCAGCCGTGGCGTGCCGAGCGCGTCCCTGGCGGCGCGCCGGTGTGACGGCCCCATCCGCCAGGGGACGATCGACGTGAGATCGGTCGGCGTGCGGTCCGTGACGACGACGAAGACCGACGAGGTCTGCGCGGGCACGGGATAGGTGATTCGCATGGCTCCTCCTCCGCGACGTGCTGCATCTACAACCGCCGAAGCGGCCGCGGGAAGTGCCGTAGGAGCAGACGGCCCCGCGCCTGCCGCTCCCCGCACTGCCGCAGGTCCACAGCCTGCGCGAAACCACCGTCGCCCGGCCCGGCCGAACGCCATTCTGTGGATAGTCGGCGAACAGAACGGGCGAATCTCCGTGCCGCATCACCCCTATCCACAGGTCGCCGGTCGACCAACCTGTCCGGCGACCGTCCGATCGGCCCTCTAACCGGCCCTGCCCGAGATCAGGAGCCGATGGGCCTCCAACGTCCCCTCCGGCAGGTCGTCGGGCGCGCACCACCGGGCCTCCAGGATCTCCCTGGGGTCGAGCTTCATCGTGCCGCCCACGAACTCGGCCTCGTACGCCACCTCGACCCGCAGCCGGTAGCCGCTCCTGAGCTGGACGAGCTCGCCGACGCGCACGGTCAGACCGGTCTCTTCACGCACCTCCCGGACGACCGTGTCCTGGAACGTCTCCCTCTTCTTGGCGCTGCCGGTGGGCAACCCCCATTGCCGGCCTTCCGGCCACAACCGGTGCCGGAGCAACAGAACCCGCCCGTCTCCGTCGCGAACGATCCCCGTGACGCCGATCATGAACTTCGCCTGCGACATCCACAGCAGCCGCCACTGCAATGAGCCGCCGATGCTCCGCCACAGCCGGGCGACCAGATCGTTCACGTGATTCCTTTCGTCCACGATGCGGGGAAAAGGACATCATCACAGGCCTGGCCGCCGGTTCCGCGCCACTTCCCGCCAGAGGGACGCCCACTGATCGGCGGTCAGGTCCTTGGGCAGCGCGTTGGGCGCCACCCCGGCCTCACGCGCCCAGGCGCGTACGGCCCGGCGGTCCAGGCATCCGGTGCGTTCGAGGATCTCCGCGAGGCCGCGCCCTCGGCCGGTGAAGACCCGGCGTACGAGGTCCTGGTAGGGCTCCCGCTCATCGACGAGAGGTGCGGCCCTGCGCGTCATGGTGAGCAGCCCGCCGTCGACCGAGGGGGTGGGCCGGAACGAACGGGCGGGCACCCGCGCATGCACCTCGAACGCGTACCACGGCCACCAGGCGGCGGTCAGCATGCTGGCGCCGCCGACGCCGGCCCGCCGCCGGGCGACCTCCCACTGCACCAGCAGCACCGACGTTCTCCAGCCGGACGCCGCGAGGAGCCGCCGCATGATCGAGGTCGTGAGATGGAACGGCAGGTTTCCGACGACCACGTGAGGATGCCGGGGAAACCGGAACCGCAGGATGTCGGCGGCGACGACGGTGACGTTGGCCGGGACGCGCCGGGCCAGCCGGCGTGCCCGCCCGGGATCGACCTCGACGGCCGTCACCGGCCTGCCGTACCGGCTGAGGGGAAGCGTGAGCGCGCCGTCGCCCGCGCCGACCTCGACGATCGGGCCGGTCGTCCCGGCGACGAGGTCCCCTATGCGTGCGACCACCATGCGGTCGACGAGGAAGTTCTGGCCGAGCTCGTGCCGTCCGCCCTGATGAACCATGAAAGTGCTCCGCGAGTGCGCGATCGGAGCCGGGCAGCATGAAGCGCCGCACCGGCGAGGACACCGATGGCGGCGGAGCCGTACGAAAGGAAGGGATCCGCCGCTATGAGCGGCGGATCCTCGTGAAGCATGCGAAGCAGCCCATGAGCGTCACCCTAGCGAGGACGACGGCGGGACCCGCAAACCATTTTCCGCGCGTGTCCTCCGCCGTTCCCGGCGCCCGAGGACGGTGTCAGTCGTGCGCGACCGACGGAAGCCTGCGAAGAAACCGCACCTCCCGCCAGGCCGGACGGCCGAGGAGGGCCAGGAGCCCCGGCCGCAGCAGGCCCCGGACGACGGTCGCGTCCAGCAGGATCGCCACCGCCAGGCCGCCTCCGAGCTGCTTCATCTCCAGCGTCGAGAGGGTCGCGAGGAGGGCGAACACCGCAACCATGATGACGGCGGCGCTGGTGACGACCCCGCGGCCCTGACGATGCCGCTCCGGACGGCGTCCTTGACCCCCTCGCCCCTGACGACCGCCTCGCGAATCCGGCTGAGCACGAACACGTGGTAGTCCATGGACAGGCCGAACAGGACGACGAAGAGGATCAACGGGATCCACGAGACGACGGCGCCGTTCGACTGGAATCCCAGGACGGGCTCGGCCCAGTCATTCTGGAAGACGAGCACGAGGATGCAGTAGGCCGCCGCCACGGAGATCAGGTTGAGCAGGCCGGTGACCAGGGTGACGAGGATTGAGCGGAACGCGACCAGCATGACCACGAGGCACAGCAGGACGACGAACCCGACGACGTGGGGCGGCCGCTCCTCCTGCACGCTGGCGTGCCAGCCGAGAATCCGCCCGTGTCGTGTCGCGTACGACATCACCGTGCCGCGCGACGCCTCGATCACGGGCCTCGTCGCCGACGGCACGATGACGGTCTCCGGTGTGGACGGTCGTGTGCGGGTGAGCACGCCGCGCGGCGACGCTCCGTGAAGAGCGCCCTGAAGGGTCCCCAGAGGCCCCGGACCCGGTGAGCGCCGGGGTCCGGGGGTGACGAACTACTGGGACTCGCCTTCGCTCCAGGTCATGTCGATACGCCGCCCGATGACCTCGTATCCGGCACGGAGGAACGCCTGGGCCATCGGGACGTTCCCGACATCCGTGGCGGCGCGGACACGCGGGACGTCCTGCTCCGCGAGGATCCGCGTCCCCTCGGCCAGCAGGTCGTCGATGTAGCCCTTGCCGCGGTGCGCGGGCACGACCCCGATGTACGCGATCATCGCGTTGTAGGAGTTGCGCGCCGGGATGACGAATCCCACGGGTTCGCCTTCGGGTGATGTGCCGATCCGCCACCATTCCCGTGGGCTCGGATAGTGGGCGAGCTCGTCGTCGTAGTGCAGGGCCGCGGCCTGCTCGGCGGGCATGCGGACGAGGTCGGCGCGGCTGTGGGCGTCGAGCGTGCCGTCGAGGACGAGGGTCATCAGCGCGACCAGCTCCTCCCTCCCGGACACGGGGCGGAAGGCCAGCCGGCCGCTCGGCGGTGCGATGGGCGCGCCCGGACGCCACTCCAGCCGCAGCCGTTCGACGAGCGGCCGGGCACCGGTTCGCTCCAGTACGGCGATGCGGCCCTCGACCGCACGCCTCGCCTCCGCGTCGTCGCGCCACCGCGGGGGGACGTACGCGTTGTGCTCCGGTGGGCGAACCCCGGCGGGCAGCACCGCGGCGCTCGCGGTCTCGAACAGCCGGACCCCGGCGTCGATGCTCGCCGGTGCGGGCGTGGCGTCGTCGAGATCGAGGATGTCCAGCAGCTCCGGCGGCTCGCCCGCACGCGGGGCCCACCAGGACAACCGTGCGACGAGGTGGTCGCCGCGCAACGCCATCCACATCCACTCGGGCCGCCGCCGACCGGCGGCGAGGTCGTCGTCCAGCTCGTCGTTCAGTACGTAGGGCAGACGGCGGAAAAGGTCGAGTTCCGAACGCCCCGCGATGGGGCGAATGATCAGGTTTTCGGGGTTCACTGCACTTCCTCGGGTGAGGTGTGCCGCTCGCGCCCAGGGGTCAGCGTCCGGCCACACCCCGGGAAGGAACCGGCACGACGTTTTCGGTGTACATCGGCTCGTCCCTCCTCTCGTCCTCGAAGGTCCGCCTGTTCTATCGGACCTGCCGTCCGGCCCGCCAATCATTTTCGGCCGGCCCGAAAGCCGCACGTGAGAGGGGCCGCCCGGCGCAGGCCGGGCGGCCCCCACAAGCCGGCCTCACCGGGCCGTGGTGCGGATGTCCGGAATCAGCCGCAGTTGCCCCATCCGCTGCGACCGCCGCTCGCGACCTCGCCGTTGATGCGGGTGTCGGCGATCGTGCCCGAGTATTTGACACACAGGCCCTTGGCGTACAGCTTGATCGGACCGGCGTAGTACTTGTACTTCCCGCTGTCGCTCTTGTGCGCGGTGGTCACCGGCTCGTCGCGGTGGCGCCTGACCTGCGTCACCAGGGTCGCGGACGTCCGGGTGGCCGTGCCGGCGTACGACGACTTGATGGTGACGACGCAGTTCTGCCCGGTCTTGCGGTTGTAGAGCAGGTAGACCCGCCCGAAGACCCGCCCCGAAGGGGTCTTCACCGCCCGGCTGCCGTCATCGCTGACCCGGCCGAAGCCGGAGCCGCACACGCCCTCGGGGGTGTAGCCGGCGGAGATCGCGTATGCCGGGTTGGCGACGAGCCCTCCGACGGCCAGCGCCGCAGCGACGACGACCGTACTCGCGGACCTGCGCATACGTTGTCCTTTCCCAACCGCCGCCCTCGGTCCGGGCGGCGTCCTGGCGATCATCTTTGCGGATCATCAACCAGGAGATGACCGAAACAGTCAAATTCGGGCGAGGCCAATCATCTCGACGTGGCGAACACGGCTTCCGCGAGCGCCCGCGCGGCCAGGGCCGGACGGGCGGCGGGCCGGGTGACGGCGTGGGCGAGCACGCCGTCGATGAGCACGAGGAGCTGGTCGGCGCCCGCGTCGGGAGCGGGATGCCCGTGGCGGGTCAGCTCCGCCGCCATCAACCGGTGCAGGCCCTCCTTGAAGGACCGCACCTCCCCGTGCGCCGGATGCGCGGGGTCGGTGAGCGCGAGCTCGGCCGCGGTGTAACGGCACCCGCGGAAGGCCGGCTGCGAGGTGATCACGTCGAGCTCGTCGAACACGGCCAGCACCCGCTCGCGCGGATCGTCCCCCGCCGCGTCCATGACCTGGCGGTAGCGGTCCAGCCCGCCGTCGCTGCGCAGCACCTCGGCCACGAGGCCGTCCTTGCCGCCGAAGTGCTGATAGAGCGAGCGTCTCGCGACGTCCGCCTGCTTGAGGATCGCGTCGACGCCCACCTGTACGCCCTGGCTGTAGGTGAGCTCCCTGGCGGCGTCGAGCAGCCGCTGGCGGGGACCGGGTCTCGTCGTCACATGCCGATTCTGGCACGCGCTTGACAGTAGATCAACCGGTCTATCTAATTGGGCGGTGCATACCGATCGTTCTATCCACGGCGGCGGCACCGTCGCGTTCCAGCACGGGCTCGTCCACCTCATCGTCATCACCCTGGCCATCGCCGCTCTCGTCCAGTGGCTTCCGCGCGCCAGGGCCACGGCCTGACCCGTCATCAGCGAAGGAGAACCATGAACGATCTCAACGACCTGGCCCGCCGCTACGCCGCCGTGTGGAACGAGCCCGACCCCGCCGTACGCCGCGAGTCGATCGCCCGGCTGTTCGCCCCCGACGCCGCCCACTACACCCCGTCGATGGAGGCCCACGGCCACGCGGAGCTGGAGGAGCGCATCGCCACGTCGTACGACAAGTGGGTGGCTCCGGGCACGTACGTCTTCCGGGCCGTGGAGAACGCGAACGGCCACCACGGCGCGGTCCGCTTCAACTGGGAGATGGTGCGTACGGCCTCCGGCGAGGTGGACTCGGTCGGGTTCGACTCCCTCACGCTCGGCGAGGACGGCCGGATCAGGACCGATCACCAGTTCATCGAGAGCTGACCACCCCGCCCGGCCCTCGCGTACGGATCAGCGCGAGGGCCGGTCACCGGCTCGGCTCGAACTCGCCGGCGTGCGGCCAGAACTGGAGGGCCGGATCACCGAGGGCGTCGACGACTTCCCCGCCGCGCAGGACAAGATGCGCCCCGGGAAGGCTCCGGTAGCGGAGCATGGCGTAGAGCACATCGGCGAACGGCTGATCGCGCAGAGACGTGACGATTTCGGCCGCCTCTTCAGCGTCCGAGCCGAGCAGCCTGGCCCGATCACGGAGCATGGAGACGGTCCGGACGAAGGCGGAGGCGCGGCCCCGTACGAGATCGGCTCGGTTAAGGCCGAAGACCTCGATCGTGATGTCTCCCCTGCGCGTCAACGCCTCGTAGACGCCGGTGCTTAGCACGAGTTCGAGATGCTCGTACGGATCCTCGGCCGTAGGGTCCACGAGCAGTGGTGCGCCGTCCTCGTCCCGAGGGAACAGCTCGCGCTTCTGGTGGCTGTTGCAGTGGGAGCAGGCCAGCAGGTGGTTGGGCCAGTCGAAGGCGCGTAACGGCGCCTCGGCGAGCGGCTCGAAGTGGTCGATGTCCGTACCGAGGCCGTCACCGCAGTACATGCATCGTCTGATGCCGGTGGTCATGCCGGTGAGATGCACCGTCAGCTGCGTCCGGACGTTCCTGGCGGACTTCCACTCAGCTCGCGCTACCGAGCCGTCTGCACGTTTCTCTCGTAACTTTCCCGTGCGATCATCAAGCTGCTCGGCCAGCTCAGGGGGAAGCGCCAGACGATATAGGCGGATCATGGCGTGTCGGCGATCCTCCGGGCCACCTCGCCCACTCTCGTGGTCAACGTGCTGCTGAGCCTTTCGCGTAGACGGTCATACTCGGCCAGTTCCGCAGGCGTCGCTCTGCCGCGCAGCACGGCGCGTTCGAGCACGGTCAGCCGACGCCGCAACTCTTCGGCGCGTTCCGAGTAGGGCGAGTCGATGCCGAAGAGGTCCGTGAGCAGCGCGTCGTCACCGCTGCCGTACACGATGCGGTCATACAGGTCCGGCTCCACGACGCGTGGAGGAACGTCTTCGTCCACTCCCGCAAGCCTGATCAACCCGCCGGGGTCGGCGCTCTGGCAAATGTACGGGCTGTGAGAGGTGACGATGAACTGAACAGCCGGAAAGTGGGCCTTCAGCCACTCGCCGATTCTTTTCTGCCAGCTCACATGCAGATGCACGTCGATCTCATCGATCAGCACGACGCCCGGCATATGAACAACCGGATTTCCCGCCTCCGACCGCTCTGCTCCAAGGAAGACCTCGGTGATAGCACCCCCGTACATATCTCTCATGTGCCTCAGCAGGTCGAGAACCAGTGCGGTGACGGTCCGGTAGCCGTCGCTCATCTCTCTGAGCGCGATCAACCGGCCGTCCCGCTCGGCCCACAAGCCCTCGCTGTCCACCCGTACGACGCGGAAACCATCGGGCAGAAGTCCGTCGTTCAGGAGGTCGATGACGAAGGAGAGCAACTGCTCGGCGCCCGGCCGCCCTTCCAGCCGACGCAAATGCAGGTCGATCAGCCAGCTCACGCTCTCCGCGAGAGAAGCGTCCTCGTGAAAGAGGCTGGCCAGACGAGAAACGGCACCCGTGCCCAGCATGAGCCGCTGGGCATCCGCCGAGCCTCCAACCAACCGACGGAAAGGCCCATAACCGGCGACAAACCACCCCTGCGGGTTTTCCCTCCACGGCCCCCGCATAGCGGGAGTCTTTTCACCGGCGTGCAATGCCGGCTGCGCGCCGTACTGCCCTGACTCGTCGAGCCGCTGCCGGGCCCAGGTCAGGCGAACCGGGAAAGGATTCCTCGCATCCCGCCTGACAGACGCAAATCCGTCCCATTTCTCGTCGAATGCGATTTCCGCTCCGACGGTGCCCTTCTGCTCGTCGTCGGAGATCCAGCCGTCGAATGCCGGCACCAGGCTCCGAGCGACGAACGGGCCTGCCATCGCCAGCGCCATCGCACGGAGCAATGTCGTCTTGCCCGAACCGTTGCGGCCGGCCAGGACCGTCCAGCCCGCATGGCTGCCGTCGGGACGGGTAAGCCGAAGGTCCACGCTCCGGGGGCCGGAGAACCCGCGAATGCCGGAGACCTTGACCTCGGCGAGGTACATCGTCCACTCCCGTTCCCTGGTCGTGCCATGCCTTCTTGAACCTTAGGACCCCGCAACGGCACGGCCTACTGGACGGGCCGCGGCCTCAGGGGGTGGGCTCGAACTCGCCGGCGTGGACACCGAGCAGGAACGCCTTCCACTCCTCAGGTGTGAAGAACAGCACCGGGCCGTCGGGGTCCTTCGAGTCCCGTACGGCGATCAACCGGCCGCTCTTGTGCTCGGGTCCGTCGCCATCGATCTCCGCCACCTCGACGCAGTCCCCGCCATTGCTTCCCGAGTAGCTCGACTTGCGCCAGCGCGCCCGGCTCAGGTCCATCTCTCCTCCACTGTCTTTCTGATGAGGTCGGTGGACATGCTCAGCGGCAACGCCTCGGTGCGGATGGATTCGAAGCACTCGATGGCTGCCGTGACGTCCTCTTGGTCGCTCGTAGTGAGGCCTCGGACGGCCGTCTCCATATAGACCAGATCGTTTCCTCCGTCCAGCGTCGCAATGGAGAACCCACCGAGCAAGCCCGAATGCATCCCATGCGGGACGACCTGAATGCTCAGCCTCGGGCCCACCATCGCCAGCAGGTGATGCAGTTGTTCGCGCATGACCAGCGGTGCCCCGATCGGCCGATGCAAAACGGCCTCGTCGATGACGCATCGGAGGATCGGAGGGTGCGGATCCTCGCGGGTGAGGATCCGCTGACGGTCCAGCCGTGCGGCCACCGCCGTCTCGTCCCCCGACAACAGCACGCGGGCGTACGCCTCTGTCTGCAGCAGGCCGGGTATGACAAGCGGCTGATAGGAGCGAAGTGTGGTGGCGACCTGTTCCTTGTCGCGCCACTTGCCGAACCAGGAGGGGGAGACCTGGCCCTTGCGCCAGTCGAGCAGGCGATAGAGCGCGCCGCCTGTGGACAGCGCCTCATCGCAGCACCGCGCGAACTCCGCGCTGGCCGGAAGCTGGCCGGTCTCGATACCGCTGATCAGCGACTCGCTGAAATGCACCTTGTGGGCCATCTGGGCCTGGGTCAGCCCCGCCGCCTGCCGGTAGTGCCGTAATTCTCTGCCCCATATCGCCTGTGGTGAGTAGATATCGACCACAATGTCCCCTTGTGTCGGAGTTCAACGAATGGACACGACCTTCAAATGTCGTTCTTGGTAACGAAATCGACACTTACAGTAGTCGTGAGCAGACAGTCCGGACGTGGATTTCGACAACGGGAGTACGCCGATGACCGAGGCAATCGCGGCCCGCACGGTGCTGGCCGAATATCGCTACACGCCCGACCGGCTCGTCCCCGTCCTCGGCGAGAAATGGCTGCCCCGCGACATCCGCTGCGTCGCCTCGGCACGGCGGTTCGTCAAGGATGTGGCCACCGACTGGAACGCGGCCGGCGACGTCCCGGAGGTCGCCGAACTCCTGGCCTCGGAACTCGTCACCAACGCGCTCGTCCACGGCACTACCGGCATCGGCGCGGCATCGGCGGCGAGCACGGTCCGGGTCACGGTCAGCCGGGAGAACGACCTGCTCGTCGTGGACGTCCACGACCCCTGCCCCGCGCTCCCCCGGCTGCGCCGTGCCGGCGCACTCGACCCGTACGGCCGGGGGCTCGCGATCGTCCAGTCATGCTCCCACCACTGGGGCTGGACCCTCACGCCGTACGGCAAGTCCGTCTGGTTCAGCTCCTCGCCTGGCCGTCGGCCGCCAGGCCGCAGAAGGCATCGATGACGCCGCCCCCGCCGCGCCGCCCGGAGTCGTGACCGGACGCCGTCACGAGGTCAGCGGGGGCGCCTTCCTGGCCGAGCCGCGATAGGTCTCGGGATCGTAGCGGCGTTCGTTCTCGTCCAGCTTGGCGTGCGCCGCCTCGGCGAGGTCGACGCCCAGCGCGTCGGCCAGCCTGACCAGATACAGCGTCACGTCCCCGAGCTCGGCGCGGACCCTGCGCAGGGCGTCCTCGCCGAGGTCGCACGACTCCTCGGCCGTCAGCCACTGGAACTCGGCGACCAGCTCCCCCGCCTCTCCGGCGAGGGCCATCGCCAGGTTCTTGGGCGTGTGGAACCTCTCCCAGTCGCGCTCGCGGACGAACTCGCGCAGCCGGGCGGCCAGGTGCTCCAGCTCACCGCTCACGTCAGCCGACCCTACTCGGCGGCCGTACGGCGCCGTGCGTGAGGCCGTCGGCCACCAGCCTGACCAGGTCCTCGCCGAGCATCGCCGCCTCCCGCAGGGCCGACCGGAAGTCGGCCAGGCGCCGGAACACCGCGCCATATCGGCGTTGCTCCTCCAACGGCAGCAGCGGCAGCTCGGCACGCCGTACGTCGACCCGATAGCGCGAGGACATGGAGGTGTAGTGGCGGACGTTCACGGACGCGCAGAGGAAACCGGCGAGAAAGTCGGGGTCGAGCACCTCGGGATCGGGCCGCAGCAGGGACAGGTGGGGGCCGAGCAGGGCGTCGCCCTTCGTCACCACCCGCGCGACCGGGGCGGCCACGACCTGCGGCACCACGACGTCGCCGGGCCGGGTGACGATCGGCCGGGCTCCGGCCTGCTCCGAGGATCCCGTCGCGGTCCGGTCCGCCAGCACGTCATCGACGGTGAGCACCGGCGCGCCCCGAAGCGGTTCGTCCCCCGGCCGGGCCGGCGTCTGCTGCTCGACCACGAGCATGCCGCGCCGCACCAGCTCGGGCAGCGGGACCAGGGCGAGCTCGTCCGCCGGCGCCGCCGCGACGGACGGCAGCAGCCGGGCGACGTTCCCCAGCAGCTCGTCGAGCCGGGATCGGGCTCCGGCGATGCGCTCCGGTGACAGGTCGTCGGCGACCGTGGACAGGTAGCGGGCGGGGGTGAGGTCCACGTCCTCGTCAAGTAGATCGACGAGCGGGACCGACCTGCTGACGCCCGGCTCGTCCAGCTCGCGACCGGCGCTGAACTCGCGCCAGGCAGCGGCGGCCACCCCGGCGTAGTCGTCCGGCCTGCCGGAGGTGTCCACCATCAGCACATGACTCGGCGTGCCGCCCTCGGGCGGCGGGCACAGGATCCACAGCGTCAGGCCGACCGCCACGTTGGGCACGGCGCCCTGCGGAAGCGCGACGACCGCGCGCAGCGCGCCGCGCCGCAGCAGCTGGGACCTGATCCGGCGGCCCGATCTGCGGGAGGCGACGGCTGGAGGCATGAGGAGCACGGCCACGCCTCTGGGCGCCAGGTGGGCGAGCGCGTGCTGCACCCAGGCCAGCTCCGGCTCCACGCGCGGCGGCAGGCCGTACTCCCAGCGGGGGTCGGCCGTCAGCTCCTCGTAACCCCAGTTGCGGTCGTTGAACGGCGGGTTGCACACCACCGCGTCCACCAGCTCGCCGGGGAAGGCGTCCGCGCGCAGGGAGTCTCCCGGCCTGATCCGCGCGGTGTCGCAGCGCAGCGCGAGCCGTACGGCGGTGAGCCGGGCGGCCACGGGATCGACGTCCTGGCCGAGCAGCCGGGCCCCCGGCGCGCGTTCGAGCGCCCGGCCGAGGATGCGGCCCGAGCCGCAGGCGGGGTCGAGCAGGGAGCGGAACCCGTCGCCCACGAGGTCGAGCGTCAGCATCACGATCTCGACGGGCGTGGAGTAGACGCGCCGGGTGTGCACCTCGAAGTAACGCTCACGCAGGAACTCGAAGGTGTCGCGGGCGCCGCGTTCGGCGGCCAGCCGGGCGATCGAGCGGACCAGCGGCACGCGGGTCACCGGAACGGTCTCCGGGAACGCCTCCGCGCTGACGGTCTCCGCGCACGCCGCGCGCACCCGGGCCGGAAGCTCCCGCGCCACCTCCTCGTCGGTCCCGGCCGAGAGCCTGGCCCAGTCGTCGGCCTCGTGCTGCACGTACACCAGGAAGGCCCCGAGGTCGGCGATCAGGTCGGCGAGGTCGTCGTCGTCGACGGTGGTGCGCAGGTCCTGCCAGAGCCATTCGTCCGGGGGGAGGTCCCTGCCCTCGGTGTGGCCGCGCAGCCACTCGCGGATCTCGGCGAGGGAGAAGGCCGGGCTGGTGGACGTGCCTCCCACGGGCTCGGGGAAGTCGTCGTGCCTGCGCCGCCAGTTGCTGACCGCCGCACGTCCCACGCCGGCCAGGCGGGCGATGTCCGCCGCGGTGACGTGTACGTCTCGCCGCACGCCGCTCCGCCCTTCCGCTGGTTCTTCGATCCGACCGGACGATATCCGATGCCCTGGACCTGGGCAACGTCGCGTCAAGGTCTGGTTGATTGTGTCAACACATGCTCTAATGGACGCCTGGAGTCGGCATGGAAGGGAGCAAGGATCGTGAGCACCCCCATCACTCGCCTCAGGTCACTGCGTCGCGGGCGCGCGATCCATCTCCTGGACATCGAGAACCTGACCGGATCTCCCCTGCCGAGCAGCCATGACGTACGGCGGGTGATGAGCACCTACCAGCGGACGGTGCCGGTCGGGCCGCTCGACCAGTTCATCGTGGCGGTCAACCACAACGCGCTCGTCCCCGTGGGGATCGTGCTGAGCGGGGTGCAGTTGCTGGCCCGTTCGGGCCCGGACGGCGCCGACCACGCCCTCGACGACGCGGCCCGTACGACCCGGGTGGACCTGCGGTTCGAGCGGGCGGTGATCGGGTCGGGCGACGGCTACTTCGCCGACCTCGCCCTCTGGCTTGCGGGCCGCGGCCTGCACGTGACCGTCGTCGCCCAGCGCACCTGCCTGAGCTGGCGGCTCTACACCGCCGTCCCCGACACCGTCACTTTCGAACTGCCCGCCGCCCAGGCCGCCTGAGATCTATCCCCGCCCGAGCGATGTGGGCAAGATGGGGTGAATGATCGACTATTTGGTGATCGGCGCCGGTTCGGCCGGATGTGTCCTGGCGAACCGGCTGTCGGAGGATCCCGCCGTCCGCGTGCTGCTCGTCGAGGCGGGCGGCGCCGACCGTCACCCGCTCTACCAGGTGCCCAAGGGGTTCGGGAAGCTCTTCGACGATCCGCGGAAGGTCTGGCACTACCGGACACAGCCGTTCGGGCCCGACGGACAGGCCGAGATCTGGCCGCGCGGCCGGGTGCTCGGCGGGTCGAGCTCCATCAACGGCATGGTGTACAACCGCGGCCACCGCGCCGACTACGACGAGCTCGTACGGCTCGGCAACCCCGGCTGGGGCTGGGACACGATCCTGCCGATCTTCCGGGCGATGGAGGACAACGCCCTGGGCGCCACGGCGACGCGCGGGGCAGGCGGGCCGCTGCACGTGTCCCCTCCGCGCGACCCCGATCCGCTCTGCGACGAGATGATCGCATCCGGCGCCGCGCTCGGCCTGACCGCGATGCCGGACATCAACGAGTCCGACGACGAACGCGTCGGCCACGCGATGGCGACCATCAAGGACGGGCGGCGGTTCAGCACGGCCCGTGCCTTCCTCCACCCCGTACGCCACCGGAGCAACCTCACCGTCGTGACCGGGACGACGGTGACCGGGCTGCTGTTCGACGGCGACAAGGTCGTCGGGGTCACCGCCCGCGACGCCGGCGGTGCCACCGTCGAATATCGGGCGGCCCGGGAGGTCGTCCTGTCGCTGGGCAGCCTGGGCACGCCGAAGCTGCTGCAGTCGTCCGGCATCGGCCCCGCGGAGGTGCTGCGGGCGGCCGGCGTGGAGGTCCGGCTGGACCGGCCGATGGTCGGCGCCCGCATGCGCGAGCACCGGTGCCTGGCGCTGAAGTTCCGGCTGAAGGACGACCTGGGCTACAACCGCATGCTGTCCACGCCGTTGCGGCAGGGCCTCACCGCGCTGCGCTACCTGATGAACCACAGGGGCCCGCTCGCCGCCCCGGCCTACGATGTGATCGCCTTCCTCAAGACCCGCCCCGAGCTGGACCGGCCGGACGCCCAGTTGCTGATGGGGCCGTGGTCGGTGGCGACCTACCGGGCGGGCGAGACGGTCACGGTCGAGCGGCAACCCGGAGTCTCGGTCGTCGCCGAGATCCTCCGCCCGACCGCGGAGGGCAGCGTGGCCATCACCTCCGGAGACCCCGCCGCGCCGCTCCACATCGAGCCCAACTACTTCGGCTCCGAGCACGACCGGCAGGTCGGCGTCGACCTGTTCCGCCGCATGCGCGAGTACTTCGCCCAGGAGCCGATCGCGGGACGGCTGGCGTCCGAGACGTTCCCCGGTCCCGGGGTCGACTCGGACGAGGAGATCATCGACGCGGCGCTCGGCGGCGGCTACTGCGGCTACCACGCGATGGGCACCTGCGCCATGGGCCCGCACGACGACGACGTGGTCGACTCGCGGCTGCGCGTGCGAGGACTCGACAACCTGCGGATCGTCGACTGCTCGGTGCTGCCCACCATGATCTCGGGCAACCTGAACGGCCCCATCATGGCGATGGCCTGGCACGCCGCCGACCTCATCCTCGGCAGGGCGTGAGCGTCTCGCCGCGACCGGCATCGTGAGTGCGGAGGGTGCTCAATCCCGCACGCTGAGAAACTCCAGGAGGATTTCGGGCGGTCTCGCCGGGGCGTTCCCAGTGAGGCAGATGGCCCACCCCGTCCAGCAATCGGATGTCGGCGTTCGAGAACACCTCGTGGACACGGCTCTCGGGCGGCATGGGGGTCACGGGGTCCTGACGGCCCCAGACGAGCTGGACGGGCAGGCCGCTCGCATCGACCCTGCGGTAAAGGTCTTCCCCCCGGTGGATCGGCAGGTTGCGGACGGCCGACAGCAGGGCGCGCTTGAAGCCCCGGTAGCGGAGCTCCGGCACGAGGCGCTCCCGCACCGAACGCCAGCGCGACGAGCGTCACCGAACGGTCCACGCCGAGGGCGTCGAATGGGAGGACGCGGTGGCGAGAAGACGGGTGATCAAGCCAGGCGAGGAGCGGCGGGCGGATCTGCTGGACGCCGCGCTGGCGGTCTTCGCCGAACGCGGCGTCGACGAGGCCACCGTCAGCGACATCACCACCCGCGCCGACGTGGCCAAAGGCACCTTCTACCTGTACTTCCCGTCGAAGGACCACCTGGTGGCGGCGCTGTGGGAGCGATACGTGAACGGCTTCCTCGACCTGGCCGGCAAGGCGCTCGCGGATCCCACCGGCGACGCCGCAGGCGCGTTGACCGCCCTCTTGGAACGGCTGATCGACCACGCCGTGGCGCACGCCGACCTGCACCGCATCGTGTACGGCTCCGCCGACGCCCGGGCTCTCGCCCTCTGCCGGGAGATCGACCAGAGGGTGGTCGAGGTGATCGCCGAGGCGATCCGGCGCGGTGTGGACGCGGGCGCCCTGCGGCCCTGCGACCCGGCGGCCTTCGCGAACGTGGTCTACCACGGCGCGCACGGCATGCTTCACGAGGCGCTGGCCGGCGGCGCGCCGTACGGCCGCGACGAGGTGGTCGCGACCGCACGTCGGATCGTCGTCGACGTGCTCGCTCCGCGCCCCTGAGCTACACCTCCAGGACAGCCAGGGAGCGGGCGGGGAGGTCGAGGACGTGACCGGTCAGGCGGGCGGAGTCGTCGGAGGCGAGCAGGAGCCGTGACGCGGCCAGCCGTACGGGCACCGGGCCTTCGGCGAAGTTGGCGGCGATCCGCAGTGAGCCGCGTTCGATCACCACGACGCGCCGGTCCTCGTCCACCTCGACCCGCACCCGGTCGAGGCGGGGATCGGTGAGGTCGGGACGCGACTTGCGGAGCGCGATCAGATCGCGATACCAGCCCAGCAGCGCGGCGTGCTCGCCCTTGGCCGGCTCATCCCAGTCGAGCTTGGAGCTCAGGAATGTCGTCTCGTCGCCCGGCTCGGGAGCCTTCCAGTCGTAGCCGAAGCCCTCGAACTCCCTCCTGCGCCGTTCGCCCTCGCCCGCCGCCAGGTGCGGCTCGAAGTGGTCGGTGAAGAAGTAGAACGGCGTGGTCGCCCCCCACTCCTCGCCCATGAACAGCATCGGGGTGAACGGCGAGGTCAGCAGCAGCCCGGAGGCGAGGCGGAGCTGGTCGGGCCGCATGCGGTCGCCCTCGGGCCGGTTGCCGATCTGGTCGTGGTTCTGCGCGCAGCAGACGAACCGGTGGCCGGGCACCCCGGTCGCGGGCCTGCCGTGCGAACGGCCGCGGAACGACGAGTAGGTGCCGTCGTGGAAATAGCCGGACGTCAGCACCTTGGCCAGGGACGACAGGGTGGCGAAGTCGCCGTAGTAGGCGTTGCTCTCCCCCGTGACGTTCGCGTGGATGGCGTGGTGGACGTCGTCGTTCCAGGCCGCGTGCATGCCGAGGCCGCCGGCCTCGCGCGGGGTGACCATGCGGGGGTCGTTGAGGTCCGACTCGGCGATGAGCGTCAGCGGACGGCCCACGGCGGCAGACAGCGCGTCGACCTCGGCCGACAGCTCCTCCAGGAAGTGGACGGCGCGCTTGTCGTGCAGGGCGTGCACGGCGTCGAGGCGCAGCCCGTCGACGTGGTAGTCGCGCAGCCACTGCAGGGCGTTCTCGATGAAGTAGCGGCGCACCTCGTCCGAGCCGGGCCCGTCGAGGTTGACCGCGTCGCCCCAGTAGGACCCCTTCGCGTCGTGGAAGTAGGGCCCGAACCTGGCCAGGTAGTTGCCGGACGGCCCGAGGTGGTTGTAGACGACGTCGAGGATCACGCCGATACCGGCCCGGTGGCAGGCGTCCACCAGGCTCTTCAGCCCGTCGGGCCCGCCGTACTCCTCGAAGACCGCGTAGAGGTCCACGCCGTCGTAGCCCCAGTTGCGCCTCCCCGGCACCGGCGGCACCGGCATGATCTCGACGAAGTCGACGCCGAGACCGGCCAGGTGATCGAGCCGGTCGGCCACCCCCTGGAAGGTGCCCTCGGGCGAGAACGTGCCGACGTGCAGCTCGTAGATCACCCCGCCGCGCAGGTCGCGTCCGTGCCAGCTCTGGTCGGTCCAGGCGAACCTGTCGTGGTGGTAGACGCGGCTCGGACCGTTCACCCCGTACGGCTGCCGCCGCGTGCGGGGGTCGGGGAACGGCCCGTCGCCGTCCACCCAGAAGGTGTAGTCGAGGTCGTGCTCGTCGCCGGGGGCGGTCCACCGGCCGCCCTCGCTTCGCGCCATCGGGTGCCGGGCACCCCCGTGCTCGACCTCGACCCGCGCCGCCGCCGGCGCCCACACCTCGAACATGCGTCGTCTCCCCCCGCTGATCAGGCTTCGAGAATCGCGACCGGACAGGCCGACAGCAGGGCGGCCATCCGCACCTCGCCGGCGTGCTCGGCGCCGGTGAGCAGGTCGCGCCAGCGCCCCGGCGGCAGCGTGATCGTCTCACTCCCCCAGCCGCCCTTGCGCTCCAGCCCGACCGGCAGCCGGGTCGCGACCACGACGGCGGCCGTCCCTTGCCCGGGAACGCCGCGCGTGAACGCCACCGCGTGCTCCCCCGCCTCGATCGGCGCGTACGGCGCCTCGGGGTCGAGCCGCCGCCGCAGCCGGAGGGCGGCGGCGGTGACGCGGATCTTCTGACCGTCCCAGCTGTCGTCGGGCTCGGCGAGCAGCCGGCGGCGGCGTTCGAAGTCCACCGGCCGCCGGTTGTCCGGATCGACCAGCGAGAAGTCGGTGATCTCGTTGCCCTGGTAGACGTCTGGTATGCCCGGCATGAGGAGCTGGACGGCCTTCTGCCCCAGCGAGTTGACCCGCGCGTAGCGGTCCACGATCTCGGTGAACGCGGCGACCGAGTAGCCGCAGGCGTCGATGGCCCGCCGGGCGAAGTCCCTGACGCCCTCCTCGTACGCCAGGTCGGGGTTCAGCCAGGAGATCGACGTCTTGGCCTCGCGTGCCGCCTTGAGCAGATAGTCGGTGAAGCGGTCGAGCCGGATCGGCCAGGCCGCCATCAGCGACTGCCAGGCGAGGTAGTCGAGCCGGGGATCGAACGACACGGCCGCGGCCCAGGAGTCGACGGCCGCCGTCCACTCCTCGGGCAGCTCCGACAGCACGGCCAGGCGGGCGCGCACGTCCTCCGACCGCTTGGTGTCGTGGGTGGACAGCGTGGTCATGGTGCGCGGCGGCAGGCCGGCGCAGAACGCGTGGAACTCGGCGGGCGACACCCCGAACCTGTCCGGTTCCCCGCCGACCTCGTTGAGGCAGGCCAGCGGATACCACCGATAGAGCGCGGTGTCCTCCACGCCCTTGGCCATCACCGGCCCGCAGGTCTGCTGGAAGCGGGTGACCGCCTCCGGCGGGCCGTACAGGACCAGGTCGGCGACCTTGGCCACCGCGGCGGGGTCGGTCCTGGTGGCCGCCACCCCGGCCGCCTCCCGGATGATCGCCTCCGACTCGGCGGACGGCTGCTCGCCCGGGTTCACGTACGCCCGGTAGACGGGCATCGCGGCCAGCAGCTCCACGACTGCCTCGCGCAGCGCCGGATCGCCGAGATCACCGGTCAGCCGGTCGATCTCGCCGGAGAAGAACAGGTCGATCACGTGCTTCTTGGAGTCGTGACGCACGGTCTCGTAGTCGTCGCGCACACCGGTGTGACGGCCGAACGTCTCGACCAGCGCGTCGCGGCCGGCCGGGTCGACGAACAGCCGGGTGACCATGTTGAGCGCGTTATATCCGGTGGTGCCGTCGCACGGCCAGTCGGCGGGCAGCCGTTCGCCGTCGATGAGGATCTTCTCCACCCACAGCGGCCCGGGCACGTGGGGGCGCAGCCGCCGCAGGTAGCCGCGGGGGTCGGCCAGGCCGTCGGGGTGGTCGACGCGCAGTCCGTGGATCAGTCCCTCCTCGATGAGGCGGAAGGTGACGGCGTGGGTGGCCTCGAAGACCTCGGGGTCCTCCAC
The DNA here is from genome assembly GCF_008033685.1 of Microbispora sp. CSR-4. Classification (NCBI taxonomy): domain Bacteria; kingdom Bacillati; phylum Actinomycetota; class Actinomycetes; order Streptosporangiales; family Streptosporangiaceae; genus Microbispora; species Microbispora sp. CSR-4. Next base: position 66,158 of record NZ_VJVX01000028.1, on the reverse strand, counting down.
GCGCAGGCCCATCAGCGACGACACGTCGAAGAACCGCCGATAACCGGGGCTTTCCCGCCAGTGGGCCAGCCGGTAGTGCTGGGCCTCCAGCAGTTCCGGCAGCGGCAGGTGCCCGGTGCCGGGCCTGATCGGGAACGCGTGGTCGTGATAACGCAGCACGTCGCCGTCCACGCGCAGCGCCTCGCTCGCGTCGTCGCCGAGCAGCGGCAGGGTGACCGGCCATTGGAAGTCGAACCACCGGGCGGCCGGCGATCCCGGCCCGTCGCGCAGCGCCGCCCATAGCTGGGCGTTGTCCGACTCGGGCACCGGGACGGTCATGTGGTTGGGCACGATGTCGGAGATCAGCGGCATGCCCTCGGCCGCCAGCGCCCGCAGGCCCTCCTCGCCGCCGAACTCCTCGCGTACGCGGCTGTGGTCGGTCACGTCGTAGCCGTGCTGCGACTCCCGGCACGACTGGAGGATCGGCGACAGATAAAGGTGGCCCACCCCCAGGTCACGGAGATATCCGACGAGACTCGCGGCCTGGGCGAATCCGAAGCCGGGCGTCAGCTGCACCCGATAGGTAGAAGTCACCGAACCGCCTTTCACCGCGCGTTTCCGGAGGTCGTGTTCATAGTGCACGGCACGGGCGCGCCCCTGCCACCACCGCCCGGACAGGAGGAGCACCGTGCAGGAGAAGCACCGTGCAGGAGAAGCACCGTGCAGGAGGAGCGCACGAGCCGCTCCCCTCCTGCCCGGTGTCGCGCCGGCCGACGGCCGAAGCGCACTCTATTCGGGCATCGGTGCTGGTCAGGACCCCAGCCCCGGCCGGACCCTGCGCAGCACCCGCACCGACCGGCCGCTCACCGGCACGGCCTCGCCCGCCCGGCACACGCGCGACTCGCGCATCACCGGCATCGCGGTGTCCAGGTCGGTGGCCCACAGCTCGCCGTAGTCGTCCGGGATCGTGAACTTGATCACCTCGTGGTGGGCGTTGAACAGCAGCAGGAACGAGTCGTCGCTGATCCGCCGGCCGCGCCGGTCGGGCTCGGTGATGGCGTCGCCGTTCAGGAACACCGCCAGCGCCTTGGCGTAGCCGTTGGTCCAGTCGGCGTCGGTCATCTCCGTGCCGGACGGCGTGAGCCAGGCGATGTCGCTCAGCTCGTCGTGCGATCCGCGTACGGGCCGGCCGTAGAAGAAGCGGCGGCGGCGGAAGACCGGGTGGTCGCGGCGCAGCCGGGCCAGGCGCCGGGTGAAGTCGAGGAGCTGGCGCTTCTCCCTGGTGCCCGCGTCGGCCCGCGCATTGGCGTCCAGGATCGCGCCCCAGTCGACCCAGCTGATCTCGTTGTCCTGGCAGTAGGAGTTGTTGTTGCCCTGCTGGGTGCGGCCGATCTCGTCGCCGTGCGACAGCAGCGGCACGCCCTGCGACAGGAACAGCGTGGCCAGGAAGTTGCGCTTCTGCCGTTCGCGGAGCTGGGCGACCGGGCCGGTGGCCGGGCCCTCCACCCCGCAGTTCCAGGCGCGGTTGTCGTCGGCGCCGTCGCGGTTGTCCTCGCCGTTGGCCTCGTTGTGCTTGTCGTTGTACGACACGAGGTCCTGGAGCGTGAACCCGTCGTGACAGGTGACGAAGTTGATCGACGCGGCCGGGCGGCGGCTGTCGTCCTGGTAGAGGTCGCTCGACCCGGTGAGACGGCTGGCGAACTCCGGCAGCGCGGCGGGCTCGCCCCGCCACAGGTCGCGGATCGTGTCGCGATAGCGGCCGTTCCACTCGGTCCAGCGGGCCGGGAAGTTGCCGACCTGGTAGCCGCCGGGGCCGACGTCCCACGGCTCGGCGATGAGCTTGACCTGCGACAGCACCGGGTCCTGCTGCACGAGGTCGAAGAACGCGCTCAGCCGGTCGACCTCGTGCAGCTCGCGGGCGAGGGAGGCCGCGAGGTCGAAGCGGAAGCCGTCCACGTGCATGTCGCGGACCCAGTAACGCAGCGAGTCCATGATCAACTGCAGCGCGTGGGGGCTGCGCATCAGCAGGCTGTTGCCGGTGCCGGTGGTGTCCATGTAGTAGCGCCGGTCGTCCTCGACCAGGCGGTAGTAGTTGGCGTTGTCGATGCCCCGCATCGACAGGGTCGGGCCCAGGTGGTTGCCCTCCGCCGTGTGGTTGTAGACGACGTCGAGGATCACCTCGATGCCCGCCTCGTGCAGGGCCTTCACCATCGCCTTGAACTCCAGCACCTGCCCGCCGCGCTGCCCCGAGCTGGAGTACGCGTTGTGCGGCGCGAAGAACCCGATCGTGTTGTAGCCCCAGTAGTTGGACAGCCCGCGCTTCTCCAGCATGTGGTCGGTCACGAACTGGTGCACCGGCATGAGCTCGATCGCGGTGACGCCGAGCGAGGTGAGGTGGTCGATGATCTCGGGGTGGCCCAGGGCGGCGTACGTGCCCCGGATCCGCTCGGGGATCTTCGGGTGGCTGATCGTCAGGCCGCGCACGTGCGCCTCGTAGATCACCGTGTCGTGGTACGGCGTGGCAGGCGGCCGGTCGTGTCCCCAGCCGAAGAAGGGGTTGACGACGATCGACCTCGGCACGTAGGGCGCCGAGTCGCTGTCGTCCCGGCTGTCCGGCTCGCCGAAGCGGTATCCGTAGACCGCCTGGTCCCATTGCACCGAGCCCTCCACCGCCTTGGCGTACGGGTCGAGCAGCAGCTTGCCGGGGTTGCAGCGCAGGCCGTCGGCGGGCGAGTAGGGCCCGTGGACGCGGTAGCCGTACCGCTGGCCCGGCCCCACACCGGGCAGGTAGCAGTGCCAGACGAAGCCGTCCACCTCGCTCAGCGTGACGCGTTCCTCGTTGCCGTCGTCGTCGAAAAGGCACAGCTCGACGCGCTCGGCCACCTCGGAGAAGAGCGAGAAGTTGGTGCCCGCGCCGTCGTACGTCGCCCCGAGCGGATAGGAATCCCCCGGCCAGATCTCCCTCACTGGACCTCCTCGCCCTCCGGCTCGGCGGTCGCGCCGGGAAGGTCCCGGAGCCCACCGGCTCTATGGTCGCGCCCGCGCACGGCCCGGCCGGTCCCGGACACCCCGCGCGCGGGATCGTGGTGCTGAATGTCGTTCACAAGACATCGTGCCTGCCCGGAAATGGCTTCGACAGTCTCGCCACGTTAACTGCGTGTATGGCAACGGGTTGAACCGCCCATCGGCGAGCAAACCACCGGTGACGTGCACCGACGCCCGGTCAGCGTCGTTCGTGGCGCAGGCGGGCCGCGACGACGTCGGGCATGCGCTCCTCCGCCCAGGCGATGAGGGGAAGCAGGCGCTCGGCGGCCTCGCGCCCGAGCGGGGTGATGCTGTATTCGACCCGGGGCGGGATCGTGTGCTCGGCCTCGCGCAGCACCATGCCGTCGCGTTCGAGTGCCTGGAGGGTCTGGGACAGCATCTTCTCGCTCACCCCGTCGACGCGGCGGCGCAGCGCGTTGAATCGGTAGGGCGCCTCGTACAGGGCCGCCAGCGCCAGGATCGCCCACCGGCCGGTGATCGTCTCCAGCACCGAGCGCGATGTGCATTTCCGCGAGAAGACATCGGCGACGAAGTCCTCGAACTCCTCCATGTCCGCCAGCTTACGCTCCCATAGTGCTTTCTGATAGAAAGCACTAACCAAGGGAAAGTGCCGTGGAGGGAGAAACCATGATCGTCGTGACCGGAGCTTCCGGACACCTCGGCCGTCTGGTCGTCGAGGAGCTCGCCGGGCGCGTGCCCGCCGAGCGGATCGTCGCGGCGGTACGCAGCCCGGAGAAGGTGGCCGACCTGGCCGAGCGCGGCGTCCAGGTGCGCGAGGCCGACTACGACCGCCCCGACACGCTCGGACCGGCGTTCGAGGGCGCCACCAAGGTCCTGCTCATCTCCGGCAGCGAGGTCGGCCGGCGCGTCGGCCAGCACAAGGCCGTGGTGGACGCCGCCAAGGCCGCCGGTGTGGAGCTGCTCGCCTACACCAGCATCGTGCACGCCGACACCACCCCGCTGGGGCTCGCGCCCGAGCACAAGGCGACCGAGGAGTACATCCGCGCGAGCGGGGTGCCCTTCGCGTTCCTGCGCAACGGCTGGTATCACGAGAACTACGTCGCGACGGCCCGGCAGGCCGTGCAGAGCGGCGTCATCGCGGGCAGCGCGCGCGACGGCCGCGTCGCCTCGGCGGCACGCGCCGACTACGCCGCCGCCGCGGCGGCCGTCCTGACCGGTGAAGGCCACCGCAGCGCGGTGTACGAACTGACGGGCGACGTCGCCTGGAGCCTGCCCGAGCTGGCCGCCCTGGTCTCCGAGCTGTCCGGCGCGCCGGTCGAATATCGGGACCTGCCCGTCGCGGAGTACGCCAAGGTCCTGGAGTCGTACGGCCTGCCCGAGCCGGTCGCGGCGATGTTCGCCCAGACCGACGCCGGCATCGCCGACGGCTGGCTCGGCGCCCCCCCCGGCGACCTGTCCCGCCTCATCGAAAGGCCGACCACGCCGCTGCGCGACACCCTCGCGGAGGCCCTGAAGAACGGCTGATCACCCGCCCGGCTTCTCTCCGGTTGCGGTCCTCCGAATTCACCTCACGGCAGGAGGAGTTTTCGGACGATCCCGGCGCGGAGTCAGGGGCGGGAGCCGTGGGCCCGGGTGCGCCGCAGCAGGCGGCGGCGCGGGCCCGCGGCCCGGCCGTCGGTGTGCAGCCACAGGTTGACACCGGTCCCCCCGAGCGCCGAGGGCTCGATGCGCACCCCGCCGCCCGTCGACTCGGCCAGCCGCCGGGCGATGTCGAGACCGAGCCCGGTCGAGCCGGCCCCGCTGTTGCCCCGCCGCAGCGCCTTCTCGGGATCGGGGATGCCCGGGCCCGCGTCGGCGACGAGGATGCCCACCATGCCGCTCCCCCGGTGCAGTGTGACGCGGAAGGCCGTGCCCTGCGGCGTGTGACGGAAGACGTTGCCGAGCAGCGCGTCGACCACCGCGCCGAGATCGGCCGCGGCGACCGGCACCGGGCTGGGCTCGTCGGCGCCGACGAGCTGCCACGGCCGCGCCTGGTCCTCGGCCAGCGCCGACCAGAAGGCGAGCCGTTCCCGGAGCACGAGCGCGGCGTCGCAGCCCGCGGGCACCGTCCGGGACGGCCGCCGGGCGGCCTCGATGATCTCGTCGACGGCCCGTTCGAGCCGGTCGATGGCGAGCCTGCGCTGCTCGGCCTCGGGTCCGGTGCCGCCCAGGTTGAGCCGCAGCGCGGTCAGCGGGGTGCGCAGCCGGTGCGACAGGTCGGCGGCGAGCTCGCGCTCGGCCGCGAGCAGTCCCGCGACCTGGTCGGCCATCGCGTTGAACGCCCGCCCGGCGGCCACCAGCTCGGGCGGGCCGTCAGGGGTGATGCGCACGGTCAGGTCGCCCGCGCCGAGGGCCGCAGCCGCCTGCCCGAGCCTGCGGGCCGCCCGCACCACCCGGGCCCCGAGCCGGTCGGCCACCACCACCGACCCCACCACGAGGGTGACCGCGACGCCGGTCAGCACGGCCCATGAGGTGGACACGCCCTTCCTCGCGTCGGCCTCGGGCGCGTACACCTCGATGACGGCCCACCGCCCGTCGCCCAGCGCGACCGGCCTGAGCAGCACATATCCCTTGCCTACCGGCACGGTCCTGGCCCTTTCCGCCGCGCCCGCGACGTCGGTCGCCGTGACCCGGGAGCGGCCCACCGTACGCCCGTCCGGGAGATGGACGGCCAGGCGCGAGGTCCCCGCCGGGGTGCTGGCCAGCGCGCGCTCCAGCGCGACGGCGTCGTCGGTCACGACGAGGGCGGGCACGATCGTGGCGGCCTGGCGCTCGGCGTCGGCGAGCGCGCGGCTCTCGGCGATCTCCTTCACGGCCACGGCCAGCGGGATGAGGAAGGCCAGCGCGACCATCGCCGTCACGGCCACCGCCACCAGGGCCAGGCTCCGTCTCACCGCCGCTCCCGCTCAAGACGCCGGGGTTCAGCCCTCTGCAGGGGGGCTGAGGCGCACGCCGACGCCCCGCACCGTGTGCAGATAGCGGGGCCGGGAGGCGCTCTCGCCGAGCTTGCGCCGCAGCCAGGACAGGTGCACGTCGATCGTCTGGTCGTCTCCGTACGACTGCCGCCACACCTCCGCCAGCAGCTCCCTGCGCGAGATCACGCGGTCGGGACGGGCGGCGAGGTAGGCCAGCAGGTCGAACTCCCGGCGGGTGAGGTCGAGCGGCGCGCCGTCGAGGCGGGCCTCCCGGCGGTCGGCGTCGACGACCAGGCCGCCGACCCTCGCGACCGACGACGACGCCCCGGGCCTGGCCCGGCGCAGCACGGCTTCAAGCCGGGCGTTGAGGTGGTCGCCGGAGAACGGCTTGACCAGGTAGTCGTCCGCGCCGTCGCGCAGCAGGCGGACGATCTCGGCCTCGTCGTCCCGCGCGGTGGCCACGATGACCGGCACGTCGGAGATCGCGCGGAGCATCTTCAGCGCCTCCGCGCCGTCGAGGTCGGGCAGCCCCAGATCGAGGACGACCACGTCGGGGGCGACGTGGGCGATCTCGCGCAGGGCGTCGAGCGCCCGGCCCGCGCTGCGGACCGCGTGGCTGCGCCCGGTCAGGTCGCGGATGATCGCGGATCGGACGAACTCGTCGTCCTCAACCACCAGAACGGTCGCCATGAACCCGAAACGTACACTCCGACCCGGCGCGGCGTCCCGGGAAGAGCGATCCGAAACACGCGGCTTTATGGCCATTTACGGCATGCTCAAATTAGTAGAGGTTGACCAAAATGGACCGAGCGACAATTCCGATCACGGACTAGAGTGAGCGGCCACATGAGAAGGACCGCCGGTTACGTGATCGCCTGGTGCGGGGCCACCGCCGTCGCCGTCGGCGTGTCCTGGCTCGGCGTGCGCGACGTGTTGCGCAGCGCGATCCTCGACGATGCTCCACTCGCTCCCGTGGTGGCCGTCGCCGCGCCCCCGTCCGTCTCGCCGCCGGTCCCGCCGACCGTCTCACCGACCGTCTCGCCGACCGCGGTGGGGGTGTCGGAGAAGCCGTCCCCAGCGCCGTCCGGGCCGCGGCCCTCCGGCGGCGCGACACCCGGCCGGCGGTCTCCCTCCCGGCCCGCCGCCACTCCGGTGCGGACCGTGCGGACCTCCCCGGCACCGCGCCCGGCCCGGGCCACGCGGCCGGCGCGTACGACGGAGTCCGCACCCGCCCCCCGGCAGCGCAAGGCCGCCGACGGGGAGAGCCTGCACACGTTCACGCTGAAGGGCGGCCGGGCGACGATCGCGGTGACCTCCGCGGACTGCCATGTGGTGACGGCGACCCCGAACGACGGCTACGAGGTCAAGGTCTGGGAGGAGGACCAGTGGCTGCGGGTCGCGTTCCTCCGGGACGCCCATGAGTCGTCGGCGTTCTGCACCTGGAACGCCCTGCCCCCCAGGCTCGACACGTACGAGAACTGAGGGGTTCCGGCGGCGGGGCTCAGTCGAGCAGGTCGCGGTATTTCTTGAGCTCCTTGACCTCGGCGCCCAGCGCGGTGACGGTGGCGGTGGCCAGCGCCTTGGCCCCGTCGAAGGAGCCGTCGGCCTGCTCGGCCCGGGCGAGCTTGATCGCGCCGTTGTCGTGCTCGATCATCAGCGTCACGTACTTCCGGTCGAAGGACGGGCCGTTCAGCTTGGCCAGCGCCTCGATCTCGGCGCGCGTCTGCGTGCCGGGCATCGCGTGGTCGCGCGGCAGAGGCTCCGCGCCCCACATGTCGAGCCAGCCCTTGAACGTGCGGATGTCGGCGTCGCGGGCCGTGGCGACCTTCGCCGCGAACTGCCCGACCCACGGGTCGCCCGCCCGGGTCTGCGCGATCCTGGCCATCTCCAGGGCCTGGAGGTGGTGCGGCACCATCTTCCGGGCGAACGCCACGTCGGCGGCCTTGCTCCCGCCGGGCTGCTGCGCCGCATCGGTCTCGTCCGGTGCCGCGGCGGCCTCGGAAGTATCAGTGGCGTCGGGGCTCGGTGTGGGCGTCGTCTCAGGCGTGGCGGGGGGCGAGGCGGCGGCCTGTCCCACCGGAGCCGGTGAGGCGGCCTCGCCCGCCAGGTCCGGGGTTCCGCATCCGGCGAGCAGGGCCGCCGCGAGCATGCCCGTTAATGCTCCCGTCACACGGATCGTGACGGCGGGGAGACGGCGGATAGTGGTCGTCACTGGAAGGCCTTTCCGGTTCTGGCTCGGGGACGGCCGCGACGCCCACCGGGGCCCGGCGAGCGGGTCCGTCCGTGATCCCTTGCCGCAGGACCCTACCGCCGGGCAGTTCCGGCCGCCCTCCGCACGGCGTTTCGGCATATTTACGGTGATTATCGGACAAGCTGGGCATCGCGTGTCAAAATTCCCATTCACTTCCCTGGATCACCCTTGTGCTCTAGCCTCCAACTGTGCCAAACAGGAGCGAAACTCTACGAAAGGTTTCACACCGAGGAAACCTCTGTTGACACGAGCGAAACAGTGATACTTTCGCTTGGGAGCGCTCCCAAGCCGTGTGAACCTTCGGGCCGAGGAGACCGGATGGCCGATCTTCCCACCCTCGCAGAGGTAGCCGCCGCAGCCGGCGTCTCCCCGGCAACAGCTTCCCGGGTCTTGACCGGCTCGGTACGCGTGACCACGTCGACCCGCCGACAAGTCCACGACGCGATGTCGCGTCTGGGCTATGTACGGCGCCGCGCCCCCCGGGGATCCGCGGGCAGGCGGGCCGAGCAGATCATCGCCGCGGTCGTCTGCGAGCACAGTCCACGCCTTTTCACCGAGCCGTTCTACGCCAGGCTCCTGTCCGCCTGCGAGGAGGTGTTGACGACGCATGGGGTGCCGATGGTCGTGATGACCGCGACCCCTGCGACCGCCTCCATCGCCGCACCGCCGCTGGTCGCGGGCGCCGTCGACGGCGTCCTGCTGATCGGGGCACGCGCGCGGCACCCCCTCGCGGTCACGCTGGCGGCCTCGGGCGTCCCCGTACGCTGTGCCGGGCGGCCGCCAGACGGCATCGACCTCCCGTTCGTCGACATGGACAACCGTGACGGCGGACGGCAGGCGGCCGAGCACCTGCTGCTCAACAACCGCAAGCACATCGCCACCATCGCCGGGCCGCCGACCCTGCCGGCCGCGCGCGACCGGCTGGAGGGCTTCCGGCAGACGCTTCGCGACGCCGGTGTGCTCGACATGCCGGTGGCGTACGGCGACTTCACCCACGCCTCGGGTGCGCATGCCATGCAGTGGCTGCTGCAACGGGCGCCGCACCTCGACGCCGTGTTCGCGGCGTCGGACGTGATGGCGGCCGGGGCGATGCAGACACTGCGCCGCGCCGGGCGGAAAGTGCCTGACGACGTGGCCGTCATCGGATACGACGACGCGCCCGTGGCCAGGCACACCTCGCCGACGCTGACCACGGTCAGGCAGCCCGTCGAGGAAATGGCCACGCTCGCCGCACGACTGCTTCTCATGACACTCGGGGACGGGGACAATCCCAAGGGCAATCCGGTGCTGCCCACGGAACTGGTGGTTCGTGAATCGGCCTGAGCTTCGAGAAGGCGACGTCCTGACCCGTCGCTATCTGCTCCAGGAGCGGATAGCGACGGGCGGGATGTCGGTCATTTGGCGCGCCTTCGACCAGTCACTCCAGCGCCTGGTCGCGATCAAGGTGCTGGACGGCTCGCTCGGCGACGACAATCCCGGACGGGAACTCATGCGCCGGGAGGCCAGGGCCACCGCCCGGCTCATCCACCCGGACGCGATCGAGGTCTACGACTACGGCGAGACGGTCACGAACGGCGGCAGGCTGGCGTCCTTCGTGGTCATGCGCCTGCTGGAGGGCCGGTCGCTGGCCGACCGGATCATCGAGGGCCCGCTGCCCTGGGCCGAGGCGGTGGAGATCGCCGCCGGGCTGGCGAAGGTGCTGGCCGCGGCCCACGACCGGGGCATCGTCCACCGCGACGTCACCCCGGAGAACGTGCTGCTCGCCGACGACGGGCCCAAGCTGCTCGACTTCGGGATCGCCGCGTTCATCGGCGAGGCCGACGACCAGCTCGTCGCCGACTTCGGCCCCCCGCCGTACGTGGCGCCGGAGCGGCTGAAGGGGACGACGGCCGACCCGGCCGTGGACGTCTACGCGCTCGGCGTGCTGCTGTTCGAGATGCTCACGGGCACCCTGCCCTACCCGGAGAAGACCTGGGAGGACATCGAGGCGGCACGGCGGGAAGGCCCGCCGCCGACGCCGGAAGGGGTGCCGGGCCTGCCGCAGGAGGTCGCCGACCTGTGTCGGCGCTGCCTGTGCCCCGACCCGGTCGACCGGCCGACCGCGCGGGCCGTCGCCGCCGCGCTGACCTCGATGAAGAAGCCGCCCGGCCCACGCGGGGCCGGCTGGGGAGCCACCGCCGTCGGGGCAGCCGCCCTCGGCGGCATTCTGTGGTTCACCCAGGTGCAGGGCCCCGAGGTCGGAGCCGTCGCCGTCCCGCCCACCCCCTCGCCCGCGCAGTCGCAGGTCACCGCCTCGCAGGTCACCGCCTCGCCGGCGCCGCAGGCCGGAGCCGTCGCCGAACTCCGGCACACCGTCGCCCCCGTCGCCGCCCCCCTGCAGGAGGCCGGGCCGGGCAGGCACCGCCCCTCCCCCTCGGTCAAGGTGAGGGTCGTCAAGAAGGACCGCCACGCCGGCGACACGGTGCGGCAGCCGGAGACCTCGGCCACCCGCAAGGCCGACGTGGCGCCGCTGCCGCTGGCCACCACGGCCGCGCCGATGCGGGTCGACACCGCGGTCCGGCAGTTCAACCTGCTCGTGGACGGCGCGGAGGCCACCCACGACATCGACGACGACGTCGCGCTCGACCTCAAGCAGGTGCTGCGCAACGCCGTCGGCAACGGCGAGGGACTGGCCGTCATGCGCACCAAGGTCGAGGTCCGCTATCAGGAGGGACGCCTGCCGCTCACGCTGAAGGGGGAACTGCTGGCCGCGCTCGACCGGGTTGAAGCCGCTCTCAGCGAGGCCAGCGATACCTAAAGTGGGAGCGCTCCCAGAACAACCCTCTGTTGAGTTCCGTCAGGACCGAAAGTCCAGCCGTGTCCGTTAATCGGTCAAGCTGGGACCGAAATCATCTTCTACCGCCGTAGGGCCGGCCAACGAAGCCCAGCCCCCGGACGGTGTTCAGATCCGTTTGATCGTCGCGAGCCACGCCGGTGCGCCGTTGTCGTGACATCGCGTGTGAACCCGATCCGGTTCGACGGCCACGACATCCCATCCGCCGACCGCGGCGAACGCCCCCTCAGCTCTTCCTCACCGACCGGATGCGGGCCGGTGTCAGGACCCCTGTCGCTGAAGCACAGCACGAACACGATGCCGTCGCGCTCGGTCACCGCCGCCAGGCTCGCCACGTATCCGAGGCGCTCGTCGCCGTCGAAAGTATGGAACAGCCCGCAGTCGAGCACCGTCTCGAACCTGCGCCCCAGGCGTTCCAGGTGGAGGGCGTCGGCCACGGCGAACTCGGCCTCGATCCCCCGCTCGCCGGCCTTCGCCCGCGCTCTCGCCAGTGCCGTCTCGGCCACGTCGACGCCCAGAACCGGCAAGCCCAGCGCGGCGACGTGCAGGGCGTTCTCTCCGCTCCCGCAGCCCGCGTCGAGAACCGTTCCGGCGAACCGGCCCTCGGCCGCCAGACGTACGATCGCCGGCTGCGGACCCCCGATGTCCCATGGCGCGGGGCCGTCGTGATACGACGCGTCCCACGGCAGCCCCGTCATACGTTCATGACTGGTCGGAGGCCGTCCGCCGAACGAATCACCGGCGGGGTTTTCCGGTCGCTCGGACATCGTCGTCCCCTTCCCCGCATGGGTCTATTTCAGATCCCTACGGGCCACACCCTTGCATAGGGGAGGTAAAACAGATAGGCCGTTGCCTCATGAGCGGATTCAAGAAGTTCCTCATGCGGGGCAATCTGGTGGAGCTCGCCGTCGCCGTGGTCGTGGGCGCGACGTTCAGTGGACTCATTCAGGCCCTGGTAGAGGACCTGATCACCCCCCTGATCGCGGCCGTCACCGGCGGGAGGCAACCCGACTTCTCCGGCTTCACGTTCACCGTCAACGGCGCGGTGTTCAAGTATGGCGACTTCGTCAACCACCTGTTGACATTCCTGATCATCGCCGCCGTCATCTACTGGCTGGTCGTCCTGCCGATGACCCGTTTCCTGAGCCTTTTCGACACCAAGAAGGAGGCCACCGAGAAGAAGTGCCCCGAGTGCCTGTCCGACATCCCCGTCGGCGCCAGGCGCTGCGCCTTCTGCACAGCCGAACTGTCCATCGTCCCCGCCGCCGAGAAGCCCCCTGCCTGACCTCTCCGCGGGCCCGTCCTCGTCGTCAGGGGCGGAACCGGCTCAACGTCCGCTCTCCGGTTTCCGGCAGTTCCCCGGGAACGGGGCGGCCGGCGCGCCGCAGCACGTCCACGATGACGAGCGACGTCCGGTGCGGGTCCCTGGTGATCCGCACCCCGTGGGCCAGCCAGCACGCGGCGGCGATCATGTCCCGGGCCCGTTCGAGGTCGCCCGGGCTGGTCCCCGCCCTGCACCACACCCACAGGCGCTCGCCGAACGGCTCCGGCCTCGTACGGAGGATCATGGGCAGCTTGCCCCGCCGGTTGACGATCAACGCCTCGGCGCAGGCCTTCCGTACGCGGTGGGGGGTCACCACGCACCAGAAGCGGCCCGCCATCTCCCGGCGTGCCTGCGGCCACACCAGGATGAGCAGGCAGACCAGGGATCCGGCGACGATCGTCACGGCCGGGCCCGCCGCCCGGACGGCGACGGCCACGACCGCCGGTCCACCCGCCAGCAGCATCGCCTCGTAACGCCACCTCCACAGCACCAGCAGCGGTCCCGGCCGCGCGACGGGAGAGGTCTCCCGCTCGATGAACCGCAGGACCAGGTGCGGATTCCGCCTGACGAGGTGCCTCATGCCCGGCCGCCCGAGGGGCGCTCCGGCCTGCGGGAGGCCGGCGGTTCGAGCAGGTTGACCCGCCCGGTGCCCCGGCATCGGCGGCACGGCAGCCCCGTCGGGCATTGCCCTTGCGCCGAGCAGACCGTACAGGCGACCAGCGCGTCGAACCGGGTGTCGCGGTAGGTGTGCGTGTGCCAGGTGCGCCGGATCTCCCAGCGCTGCACCCAAGCGAACGCGTCGATCTCGGCGAACGCCTCCTCACCGACCCTCCACAGGAGGGCGATGATGCGCATCCGTAATCCAGTGGGGGAAGGAGCACGCATGTTCTTGCTGTTAAAGTGCACGGGATCATCCCTTTGCTGATCAGGCAGGTCGGATGGTCGTCTGCGCTGGGTCGATGTGCCACCATCGGCCCAGCAGCGCGTTTCCGGGGAAAAGAGGGCCAGAAGATGGGCCCCCGCCTCGCATCGCCTCCTTCCGGGAACCGGCTGGTCCAGCCGCCACGTTGAGGCTTATGTCTGGCTCATACCCGTCCTTTGCCTGCGGCAATCAGCTGTTGGCAATTGACAAACGACATTTTCCTGCGGCACCTGCCATCCGCGTGTTAACCTGCGACTCTTAGCGCTTCATGGGCTCAGAAGGTGACCGCTCATGGCCGGGACGAACGTGACCATCCGCCGGCGCCAGTTGGCGAACCGGCTCAGAGAGATGCGGACTTCCGCAGGGATGACGGCCGAGCAGGTCGCGGAGCAGCTGCTCTGCAGCGCAGCCAAGATAACGCGCATGGAAAAGGCGCAGCGTGGCATCAGCCAGCGCGACGTACGAGATCTGTGCCGCATCTACGGCGTGACGGACGAGGACCAGGTTCGCCAGCTAATGAACTGGGCCAGAGAGTCGCGCCTGCCGGGGCTCCGCCAAGAGTACGGCGACCTAGGCTACGACGCGATCTACACGTACATGGACCTCGAGGCGGCGGCGTCTTCGATCATCGAACTGCAGATCAGCTACCTTCCCGCACTGTTCCAGACAGAGGAGTACGCCCGGGCGCTGATCCGAGGGCTACTTCCGGGCATCAGGCAGGAGGTGCTGGACAGGCGCGTCGAGGCTCGCATAAAGCGCCAAGAGCTCCTGGCGAAGCACGAACCCCCTCGCTACTGGACCTTTGTCGACGAGGCGGCACTGCACCGAGTGACCGGCGACGCGGCGGTCATGGCCGCCCAGCTGGAGCATCTGCTCGCCGTGGGACAGGCTCCGCATGTGACGGTGCAGGTAATCCCCTTCACCGCGGGACCCTACATGTGTGCGGACGACCCCTTCGTGATGTTCCGCTTCCGCGACTCACATCTGTCGGATGTCGTCTATCACGAATCACTGGACCGAGTGGAGTATCTGGAGAAGCCCAACGAGTTAGAAGTTTACCGTGAGGCGGTCGACCGCCTACGCGCTATCGCGCTCTCTCCCAACGAGTCCCTCAAACGCATTGCCCGTGCTAAATCGGACTTCAGCCCCAGCTGACCACCCAGATCACAGAGGGAGCGACCGTCTCTCGGGACACTCTACTGAGGGACAGGAGCATATGAAACCGATTGAGAGAAACGTGGAATGGCGTGTCTCCTCGCGCTGCAGCGGTGGGAACTGCGTGCAGTTCGCGCAGGTGACGGAGGGAGTCGCCCTTCGGGACTCGAAAAATCCGGACGCCGGAGCGCTCTATTACTCACTCCAGGAATGGCACGCCTTCGTGGCGGCTGCGAAAGCGGGCGCCTACGACCTCACGAAGTGATCTGCCGCGCTCGCCACTATCCCGAAGAGGGCCTGCAAAGGTAAATTTATGGGAGTGGCGCTTTCGCCGTTGCTGCGCAACTCACGTTCGGGAGGGTGGATGGCAGGCCGACCTACGTTCAGCGATGCGACATGGCGGCGGGCCTGCGGCGGCGGTAACTGCGTCGAAGTGGCTTTTCAGGATGGGCGAGTCGGCGTTCGCGACGGGAAGCAGGGCGACGACAGTCCTGTGCTGGCCTTCACTGCCGAGGAATGGCGGGCATTCCTGCAGGAGGCCAAGACCGGGGCGTTCGACCCGTCCTGACATCGACGGGCACGCGTGAGGGCTTCCCCGGGCTGATGGCCGGGGAAGCCCTTTCAGTGGGTGAAGAGGTTCACCAGGGGGACGGGGCGGGTGGGGGGACGACCGGAGGGCGGTCGTCGCAGGTGATGGTGTTGGGCAGCATCCAGGGAGCGAGCCAGCCGCCGTCGTTGCCGCCGAGGTCGGTCAGGGAAAACTCCGACCCGGTGGGCGGGAAGTTGAACGACCCGCAGTTGTTGACACCCACCGCGCCGACGTTGCGGGCGTCCACGTTCTCGAAGGACGCCGAGCCCTTCACGCGGGCACTGAGCACGGAGGTGCCCGTGCCGTCGACCCGGATGTCCTTGAAGCGGACCTTGGGGATCGCGTACTGGTCCTTCACCGACCACTCGCTGACCAGCATGATCGCGTTGTACGTGCTGTCCAGGTAGTGGTCGCCGCTGACCTCGATGTCGGCGTCGATGTCCTTCTCCAGGGCGTAGAACCAGATGGCCCCCAGGCCGATGTTCCAGTTCAGCTCGTACGTGCCGGCTCGCACGGTCGTGTTGCCGTTGATGCGGAGCCTGCCGGTGAACGGCTCGGCGCCGAACCGGGAGCCGACCTGGATGGCGCTGCCCTCCCTGATCGGGTCGGCGATCAGGTTGTCGGAGACCGTGTTGTCTCTGCCGCCGTAGATCGCGATGCCGTTGGCCAGCACGGGCGTCTGGATCGTGTTGTGGTCGAACGTGTTGCCCGCGTCGGCGGTCTTCTCCGACCACATGGCGAGGGCGTCGTCACCGGTGTTGCGGAAGAAGTTGTTCGACACGACGGAGCCCGTCACGCCGGTGTGAAAGTTCAGCCCGTCCGCGATCTGGTCGACGATCACGTTGTTGGTGATCTTGATGTTGCGCATCGGGCCGTCGAACCACATGCCGACCTTGGTGTGGCGGATGTAGAGCCCGTCGATGGTCGAGTCGCTCATCGCGCCGCCGACGCCGTTGACCTGGTCGGTGTCGATGCGCTCCCGTACGTCGCCCTCGATGGCGAAGCCGGACAGGTGCACGTTGCGGCTGCCGCCGGCCGCGGCGTCCTTGCCATAGAAGCCGACACCGGTGTGCACCGAACCGTCCGGGGCCGGGGTGGCCAGGTCGACCTGACGTCCCTTGATGATCGTGTACCAGCTTCCGGCACCGGTGATCGTCACGTCGTCCACGACGATGTGACGGTTCACCTGGTAGGTGCCCGGCGGGATGTAGACCTTCAGGTGCGTACGCTTCGCGAACGCGATCGCCTTGTCGATCGCCCCGGCGGAGTCGCGCCTACCTGTGGGGTCGGCGCCGAAGAGCAGCACGTTCGCCGCGAGGACCTCGACGCGCGGCGGCCCGACGAGGTGCGAGTCGAGCAGGTCGACGACCGTCCAGGCCGCCTTGCTCCCGGCAGGCACCGTCAGCCGCACCGTGTCGCCCGCCCGGTACGTACGGTCGAGCAGGAGGCGCTGCTCGTCATAGAAGTGGTTCGGGCGGAACGGCTTGGTGATCTCCGGCGTCGGGGTGGTGGCATCCGGCACGCAGGAGCACTCGGTGATCCACCAGTCGGAGTGCAGCAGCCCGGCGTTCGGATCGTTGGAGAACGGATATTGGTTGTAGAGCCAGGCGTACTGCGACGTGAGGGTCATCGTGGCGCGCTTGTGGCCGTTCACCGCGACGTCGAGCGGCGCGGTGATGCCGCCGCCACCGGGCGCGTCCGGGATGCTGTAGCGCACGGTGATCGCGTTGGCCGCCTTGGGCAGCCGGAACTCGACGTACTGCCCGGGGGTCAGCTTGACGGCCTTGCGGCCGGACGCCTCCGCGGGCAGCGTGTAGGCGTCGCGGCCGGGGCCGATGACCGTGCCGTTCGTCGCCGCGTTCTCCGCCTCCTGTTCGGCGAAGTCGACGTCGGCTCCACGTCCGGCGACGAGCGCCGGGTCGAGAGCGGCCCGCGTCACGACCGTGGGCTTCACCGTGGCGGACGCGGGCGTGGATAAGACCACGAGCCCGGTGGCGGCCAGGGCCGCCGCCAGCAGGATTCTCATCAGGCCTCCATGATCCAGATGGCGGTGTCGGACGGCAGCAGGCCGCCGTCGAGGGGGCCACTGGCCAGCAGCACCGAGCCCGTCTCCGGGAGCGCGACCGGCTCGGCGCCGAGGTTGACCACGCACACCAGGCCGGAGTCGCGGCGGAACGCGATCACCTCGTCCCCGTACGGCAGCCAGGTCAGCGTGCCGTCGCCGAGCAGCTCGCGGCGCAGCCGCAGGGCCGAGCGATAAAGGGAGAGCATCGAGTCGGCGTCGGCCTCCTGGGCCTCCACGGTGAGGTCGCGCCACCCGGCCGGCTGAGGCAGCCAGGGCTCGCCGGTGCTGTAGCCGAAGGGCGGCTCGCTGCCCGACCACGGCAGCGGCACCCGGCAGCCGTCGCGGCCGCGGACCTTGCCGCCGGAACGCTCCCACATCGGGTCGTCGATGAGCTCCTCGGGGATGTCCTCGACCTCGTTGAGGCCGAGCTCCTCCCCCTGGTAGACGTAGACGCTCCCGGGCAGCGCCATCGCGAGCAGCGCCGCCGCCCGCGCCCGGCGGCGGCCGAGCTCAAGGTCGGACGGCATGCCGTCGCGGCGCTCCGCGTTGTCCCAGGACGTGACGGCCCGGCCATAGCGGGTGACCGGACGGGCGACGTCGTGGTTCGACAGCACCCACGTCGCCGGCGCGCCGATCGGCACGTGGGTGGCGAGGGTCAGGTCGATGCTGTCGCGCAGCGCGGCCGGCTCCCACGCGCTCGACAGGAAGTCGAAGTTGAACGCGGTGTGGAGCTCGTCGGGGCGCAGATACTTGGCGAACCGCTCCTGGTCGGGCAGCCACACCTCACCGATGAGGATCCGCGCGTCGTAGGAGTCGGCCACCCGCCGCCACTCGCGGTAGATCTCGTGGACCCCGTCGTGGTCGGTGTACGACTCCTCGACGCTGTCGAGGTCCTTGACGATGACGGCGGCCGAGTCGATGCGTACGCCGTCCACGCCCCGGTCGAACCAGAACCGCAGCACGTCGAGGAACTCCTCGCGTACCTCGGGGTTGTTCCAGTTGAAGTCGGGCTGCTCGGGGGCGAACAGGTGGAGGTACCACTCGCCGTCGGGCACCTGCGTCCACGCCGGGCCGCCGAAGATCGACTTCCAGCCGTTGGGCGGGCCGTCGCCGACGCCGGGGCGGAACCAGAACCGCTCCCGGGCCTCCGAACCGGGACCGGCCGCCAGCGCCTCCTGGAACCAGGCGTGCTGATCGGACGCGTGGTTGGGCACGACGTCGATGATCGTACGGATGCCCAGGCCATGGGCCTCCTCGATCAGCTTCTCCGCCTCCGCCAGGGTGCCGAAGACCGGCTCGATGCTGCGGTAGTCGGCGACGTCGTAGCCGCCGTCGGCCATCGGCGAGGGATACCACGGGTTGAGCCAGATGGCGTCGACGCCGAGACCCGCCAGGTAGGGCAGGCGTGACCGCAGCCCCGCCAGGTCACCCGTCCCGTCGCCGTTCCCGTCGGCGAAGCTGCGCAGGTAGACCTGGTAGATAGCGGCCCCGCGCCACCATTCGGGGGCCGAGGTGTTGCCGGGCATGCTGAATACAACTCCTTACGGGTGTTAGCGGCGGGGGGACGTTCAGCCCTTGAGGCTGCCGGCGGTGAGACCGGCCATGATGTGCCGCTGGAACAGGAAGAACACGACGATGGTCGGGATGCTCGCGATCACCAGGGAGGCGACCAGCACGTTCTGCGGCATCTGCGAGGAGAGCGAGGCGATGCCGATGCTCACCGACATCTTGTCGCTGTCCGGCAGGACCAGCAGGGGCCAGACGAAGTCACGCCAGACGTTGACGACGGTCAGGATCGAGACCACGCCGAGGATGGGCCGGGAGATCGGGATCACGATCGACCACAGGATGCGGCCAGGCGACGCGCCGTCGATCTCGGCGGCTTCGAGCAACTCCCTCGGGATCGAGTCGAAGAACCGTTTGAGCAGGAAGACGTTGAAGCCGTTGGCCGCCGCCGGCAGCCAGATCGCCCACGGCGTGTTGAGCAGGTTCCAGTGGAGGAACGGCACGTCCTTCACCGTCAGGTACGCCGGGAGCATGA
The DNA here is from genome assembly GCF_008033685.1 of Microbispora sp. CSR-4. NCBI lineage: Bacteria > Bacillati > Actinomycetota > Actinomycetes > Streptosporangiales > Streptosporangiaceae > Microbispora > Microbispora sp. CSR-4. Next base: position 47,039 of record NZ_VJVX01000028.1, on the reverse strand, counting down.
TGACCATGGGCGGGATCATCAGCGTCGACAGCATCAGAGCCAGCACGACCTTGCCGAGCGCCGGGCGGAGCTTCGACAGCGCGTAGGCCGCCGAGACGTCCACCGCGAGGGTCAGCAGCCAGGCACCGCCGGCGTACAGGGCGGTGTTGCCGAGCAGCCTGCCCAGGTCCAGCAGGTCCCACGCCTCCAGGTAGCCGTCCAGGGAGAAGTGCGACGGCAGGAACGTCGGCGGGATCGAGTTGAGTTCCTCGGTCGACTTCATCGCACCGGTGATCATCCAGTAGAGCGGGAAGACGAACGCGGCGGTGAAGCTCACCACCACGACCACCAGCACGATCCAGTAGATGATCCGGCCCCGCGTCGTGTTGAGCTGATGCGGCGACACGGCAGTGCGGAACTGCGTGTTCATCGGCTTGCGCGGCCGCCGCGGCCCGCGGCGCTCCTGCCGGGAGGAGATGGCCGGCGCCCCGGCCGAACGGTCGGGCATGACGGTGGTGTTCGACATGGTCGCTCCCCTCACACCGTGTTGTCGCGCGAGACGCGCAGGTAGATAGCGGAGAACACCATGAGCACGATCATGAGCATCAGGCCGAGCGCGTTGCCCGCGTTGAGATTGCCGAAGTTGAAGGCGTACTGGTACATGAGGTAGACGACGCTGACCGTGGCGTTCTCCGGGCCGCCGCCGGTGAGCAGGTAGGGCTCGATGAACACCTGCATGGTCGCCACGATCTGGAGCAGCAGCATCACTAACAAGATGAGCTTGGTCTGCGGGATCGTGACGTGCCAGATCCGCTTGAACAGGCCGGCGCCGTCGAGCTCGGCGGCCTCGTACAGCTCGCTCGGGATCGTCTGCAGGGCGGCGAGATAGATGAGCGTGCCGCTGCCCATGTTCATCCAGGTGGAGACGATGACCAGCGAGATCAGCGCGGTGCTGGTCGAGTTGAGCCACTGCAGGCCGGGCAGGTGCACCAGGCCCAGGACCTGGTTGAACAGCCCGTAGTCGGGGTTGTAGAACCACTGGAACAGCAGCACGCTCACCGCGGGCGGCAGCATGACCGGCAGGTAGACCACGAAGCGCAGGTAGGCGCGTGCGTGCCGCAGCTCGTTGAGGACGATCGCCGTGACGAAGGGGATCCCGTAGCCGCACAGCAGGGCGAGCACCGTGAACAGCGCGGTGTTGAGCCAGGCCGGCCCGAAGGCCGGGTCGCTGACGACGGTGCGGAAGTTCTCCAGCCCCACCCACTTGGGCGGGTCCACAAAGTTGGTCTTCTGGAAGCTGAGGATGACCTCCCGGATCATCGGATACCAGGAGAAGAACGCGAAACAGATCAGAGCGCCGCACAGGAAGCCGTAGGCGGTCACGTTGCGCCGCACGGCGCGCCGTAGTTTCGTCGGCTGCCGCTGCCGCCTGCCGCCCGCTGCCGGAATGCTCGCTGTGGTCATCGTTGTGAATCCGATCTCGACGTGATTGCCGGGGCGCCGGCCGCACACGTACGGCGGCGGGCGGCGCCCCGGGGTTTAGGTCGTGGCTGACAAATCATGGCCCTGCTGCGCGTGGCCCAGGCTCGCGACGGGCGGCATTTGTCAGCCACTCCCTAGGCCCGGATCATCAGGGCGTCAGCTCTTCGAGGCCAGCAGGGAGTTGACCTTCGACTCGGCATCGGACAGAAGCTGGTCGATGTTCGCGTCCTTGCGGGTCAGCACGGCCGACATCGGGGTGTCGAGGATCTTGTAGATCTCCTGCGCGTACGGCCCGGGCTCGGCCTTGGGCGGGATGCCCTTGGAGCCCTCAACCCAGCCGGCGAACTGGGAAGCGTCGATGTTCGCGTTCTGCTGGCGCAGGTCGTTCACGGCCTTGCCGGACTCGGTGTCCGGGCGGTACAGGTCCGGGTACGGCTGGCCGACGGTCAGGTTCGCGCCCTTGGCCCGCACGTAGTCGAACTGGCCCTTACCGGGGGTGAGGAACTTGTACTCGATCCACTTGAGGCCGGCCTTGATCTGCTCAGGGGTGGCCTTCGGGTTGATCATGTAGCCGGCGCCGCCGTTGAACAGCGCCTTCGCCTCCGGCTGCGCGGTGATGGCGTAGTTCTCGAACTTGCCGCCGAAGTCGTTGCGCAGCGAGATGAGCACGTCGGGCGCGCCCAGCATCATGCCCATCTTGCCGCCGGCCATGGCCTTCATCAGGGCCGGCCAGTCGATGTAGAGCTGGGAGCCCATGCTGTTGTCGACCCACCGCATCTGGTGGAGGTTCTCCAGCACGGCCTTGCCCTCGGGGGTGTTGAAGGCGGCCTTCTTGCCGTCGTCGGTGAGGACCGACCCGCCCCGGCCGTAGAGGGAGGCGGTGAAGTGCCAGCCGCCGACGTTGTTGCCGCTGTACTCGCCGTACCCGACGTAACCGGGACCGAGCCCGGCGATCTTCTTCGCGGCGGCCTGCACCTCGGCCCAGGTCTTGGGCGGGTTGTTCGGGTCGAGCCCGGCCTTGGTGAAGACCTCCTTGTTGTAGACGAGGCCCATGCCATAGCCGTCGGTCGGCAGGCCGTAGATCTTGCCGTCCTTCTTGAACAGGTCGATCGAGTTGTTGTAGTCCTGGAACGTCCTGATCTCGTTGACGTACGGCGTGATGTCGGCGGCCTGGCCGCTTTCGATCAGACGGGCCACGTTGGGGAAGTTGACGTAGAAGACCGTCTCCAGGTCACCGCTGGCCAGCTTGGGCTCGAACGTGCGCGGGTCGTAGCAGGGGAAGGCGTCGGTGACCTTCGAGATCTTGATGTTGGGGTTCTGCTGCTGGAAGGCCGCAAGGTCCTCCTCGAAGGTCGCCCGCTCCGCCTTGTTCGTCTTCGGCGGCTCGCAGTTGACGCTGATCGACACCGGCCCGGCGTTGCCCGGCGCCGCACTCGCCTTGTCGCCACCGCTACCGCTGTCGTCGGTGCCGCACGCCGCGGCCGCTGCAATGGCAAGTCCCGAGACCAGCAGTATCGAGAGCTTGTGGGATTTCATCCTCGTTCCCTTCTGGAACCGCGCACCACGACCCGTCGAAGCACACGGCTCGGGGCCGACTGGAGCGCCCCGATCCGCTCGGTTGCGAGAAACATACAGAGGCATGCAGGAGTGAGCAATAGTTCGTCATTAACTGTGCAAAAAAGTGACAGTGATCGCTCTGCAACCGGCAGGCCATGATCGGCAAGCCGGCACGACGGCCGCAAGCGCGTTCACGAGCATGCTCGTGAGGCTAGACCTGGCTTGTGCGGCTGGTCGTGCTCACGGCTTGTACGGCTGGTTGTGCTCGCGAGCCTGGTTGGTTCCTTGAGGCTCGTGGGCAGGCTTTGCTCTACCCGTCGCTCCACCACTCACGGGCGCACTCACGGGCGGGCTTCGCCCCACCCGTTGCTCCACCCATCCTTTGCCCAACCACATCGCTCCCACCGCTCATGGCCAGGCTTTGCTCTACCCGTTGCTCCACCCACCCTGTGCTCGACCACATCGCTCCACCGCCGCTCACGGGCGGGCGGGTGCTCCGGCCGGCCGTGATAGTTGCGGTCTGGTGAGCCTCGGGAGCGGCCATCGCGGGCGCGGTGGTACAGGGCACGGTCTTACGCCGGCCTCCGCACCCGCCCGCCCCCGCGCTCCGCGTCATCATCGATGTGCCGGGGAACCCCACCACGCTGCCAGAGCACCGGGGTGGAGGGAGCGGAGCGGAAGGGAGCGAGGACCGCAGCGAAGGCCCAGCGGAGCGGGTTTCGCGAGGACCGGAGGTTCCTTCCGGCGCAGTGACCGACTTGCCCAAGGTCCATGCGCTGGCCGGCACCGCCAACATCCAGCACGCTGAACAGCACCGCCAAGGTCCCCCATGCTGACCAGCACGCCCAGGCTCCATGCGATATCCGACCCCACCAAGGTTCATCGCCCTGACCAGCACGCCCAAGGTCCATGCGCTGAACGGCATGGCCAAGGTTCCCCACGCTGACCTGTGGCCAAGCCTGTGCGGCCGGGCTCAGGGGCGGGGGGCGGGGGCGGTGGAGGCGCGGACGACGAGTTCGGGCTCGAAGAGCAGCTCGTCGCCGGGCACCACGGCCGCGTCGATCTGGGCGACGAGCAGCTCGACGGCGGCCCGGCCCATGGCGTCGATGGGCTGGCGGACGGTGGTCAGGGGCGGGTCCACGCAGTTCATCAGCGCGGAGTCGTCGTAGCCGATGACGGAGACGTCTTCGGGCACCGACAGTCCCGCCCGGCGGGCCGCCCTGATGGCGCCGAGGGCGAGCACGTCGCTGGCGCAGATGATGCCGGTCACGCCCGCGGCGACCATGCGCGCGGCGGCGGCGTGGCCGCCTTCCAGCGAGAACATCGTGTGCTCGACGTGGTCGGGGCCGAGTTCCAGGCCGTTGGCGGAGGCGTACGCGCGGAACGCGGCGAGCTTGCGCTGGGACGGCACGTGGTCGGGCGGGCCGAGCAGCATCGCGACCTGGCGGTGCCCGAGCGCCATGAGGTGGGCGAGCGCGATCTCGGCGGCGGCGACGTCGTCGCACGAGACCTGCGGAAACCCGAGATGCTCGACCGCCGCGTTGACCAGCACGGTCGGCAGCTTGCGGTCGAGGACCCTGCGGTAGTGGCTGTGGGAGGCGTCCCCCTGGGCGTACAGGCCGCCGGCGAAGACCATGCCCGAGACGTGCTGCTGGAGGAGCAGGTCGACGTAGTCGGACTCGGAGACGCCGCCCACGGTCCGGGTGCACAGGACGGACGTGAACCCCTGCTGGGCCAGCGCGCCTCCGACGACCTCGGCGAACGCCGGGAAGATCGGGTTCTGCAGTTCCGGGAGGACCAGGCCGACGAGCCGGCCTCGGTCGCCGCGCAGCTGGGTGGGGCGTTCGTATCCCAGCACGTCGAGCGCGGTGAGCACGGCCTCTCTGGTGGCGTCGGAGACTCCCGGCTTGCCGTTGAGGACGCGACTCACCGTCGCCTCGCTCACGCCCACCTTCTTGGCCACTTCCGCAAGCCGTCGTGTCATGGACGCAACTATACGACAGCGCGCGCAAACATTTTCATCCACTTGCGCATGCGCGGAGGATCAGCAGGTCAGGCCACCGTCTTGCGACCGCGGGGCTCCCGCCGCTGACGTGATCGGCACGGGACGAGTCCGGCGATCCTCGGGGTGATATGGGGAGCGTTCCAGGGGCCCGAGTGCTGGGGAGATGTGATGACGTAACGCGCATGTCATCTTGCGAATTCTCGTCGCAATATTGCAGTTGGATGTTCGTCAACTTATCGTGTGGGCCACTCACCTTCTTCGGAGGTGTGGCGGTCCAGCGTCCACGCCGCATCTCCCGGGTCTCGCATGCGGGAAAGGAAGCTCATGAGAAGATCCGGAGCCGCCGTCGCGGTGGCGGGGGCGCTGATCGCCGTGGGGACCGTGGTGGCGTTCCCCGGCACCTCGTCGGCCGCGACCTCGCCGTCGCCCTTCTCCATCCCGGGAAGAGGCGCGACCGTGCCGTTCACGGAGATCGAGGCCGAGGCCGCCGCGACCAACGGCGAGCAGATCGGCCCGGACCGCGTCTACACCCACCTGCCGTCCGAGGCGTCGGGCCGCCGGGCCGTACGGCTCGACGCGCCGGGAGAGTACGTCGAGTTCACCCTGCCCAAGCCCGCCAACGCGATGACGGTGCGCTACAGCGTGCCGGACAACGCGGCCGGAACGGGCATCACGGCGCCGGTCGATCTGCGGATCAACGGGACGAAGCTCAAGGACCTGCAGTTCACCTCCCGGTATGGCTGGTTCTACGGCGGCTATCCGTTCGGCAACTCGCCCGGCGACAAGCCGCACCACTTCTACGACGAGACGCGGACGATGTTCGGGTCCACCTTGGCGGCGGGGACCAAGGTCAGGATTCAGGTGGCCTCCACCTCGACAGCGCCGTGGTTCGTCGTGGACGTCGCCGACTTCGAGCTCGTGCCGGACGCGATCCCCCGGCCCGCCGGGTCGCTGTCGGTCGACGACTTCGGCGCCGATCGCAACGGCACGAGCGACTCGACCGCCGCCTTCCAGGCCGCCGTCGACGCCGGGAAGGCCCAGGGCAAGGAGGTCTACATCCCGGAGGGGACGTACACCCTGTGGGATCACGTGGTCGTGGACGGGGTCACGCTGCGCGGCGCCGGGCCCTGGTACAGCGTGCTCACCGGCCGCCACCCCACCCAGCGCAACCGCGCCGTCGGCATCTACGGCAAGTACGTGAGCGGCGGCGGCTACACCGGCCCGATCCGGCCGCACGAGGCGGGCGGGCCGAGCCGCAACGTCACCCTGCGGGACTTCGCGATCATCGGTGACATCACCGAGCGGGTGGACGATGACCAGGTCAACGCCCTCGGGGGCGCGATGACCGACTCGGTCGTCGACAACCTGTGGATCCAGCACACCAAGGTCGGGGCCTGGATGGACGGCCCGATGGACAACTTCACGCTGAAGAACAGCCGCATCCTCGACCAGACGGCCGACGGCGTGAACTTCCACACGGGAGTCACCAACTCGACGGTGACCAACACCTTCGTGCGCAACAGCGGCGACGACGGCCTGGCGATGTGGCCCGACCGGATCGCCAACGTGAACAACGCGTTCACCCACAACACCGTGGTCGCGCCGGTGCTGGCCAACAACATCGTCACGTACGGCGGCCGGGACATAAAGATCACCGACAACGTGGTGAGCGACACCGTCACCAACGGCGGCGGCATCCACGTCGCCAACCGCTATCCCGGGGTGAACTCCGGTCAGGGCACGGCCGTCGCCGGCACGATCAGCGTCGCCCGCAACACCCTGATCCGGGCCGGCAACAGCGACTACAACTGGAACTTCGGCGTCGGCGCGATCTGGTTCGACGCGCTCAACGAGCCGGTCAACGCCACGATCAACGTGACCGACACCGACGTCATCTACAGCTCCTACGAGGCCATCCAGTTCATCGAGGGCAGCACCCAGACCGTCAACTTCTCGAACGTGAACGTGGACGGCACCGGGACGTACCTGATCCAGGCGCAGGCGGCGGCGAAGGCGACCTTCACCAACGTGAGCGCGGCCCACATCGGCGCGGGCGTGGCCATCCACAACTGCGTCGGCACCGGGTTCGCCCCCACGTACGGCACGGGCAACTCCGGCTGGAGCCTGAGCTCCACCGTCTGCACCGGCCAGTGGCCCGCGCCCAACTACATCTACGACGGCAGCGGCCCCGGCCCGAGCCCCTCGCCGTCCGCCTCTCCCACCCCCAGTCCCTCTCCCTCGCCCACCCCGACGACGTGCGCTCCCGGCAGCGGCGACCTCGCCCGGGGCAAAGCGGTCACGGCGACCAGCAGCACCCAGACGTACGCCCCGGCCAACGCCACCGACGGAGACACCTCGACCTACTGGGAGTCGGCCAACAACGCCTTCCCCCAGTCGATCACCGTCGATCTGTGCGCGGTGACCCCGATCCAGCGGGTAGTGCTCAAACTGCCGCCGAGCTCCGCCTGGGCCACCCGCACCCAAACCCTGTCCATCCTCGGCAGCACCGACGGCTCCAACTACACCACCTTGTCCCCCTCGGCAGGCCGCACGTTCGACCCCGCCTCGGGCAACACAGTGAGCATCCCGTTCTCCACCGCCAACGTCCGGTATGTCCGGGTGACGGTCACCGGGAACACCGGCTGGCCGGCCGGGCAGCTGTCGGCCTTCGAGGTGTACGGCACCGGCGCCACCCCCAGCCCGAGCCCCTCGCCGTCCGCCTCCCCCAGTCCTTCTCCCTCGCCCACCCCGACGACGTGCGCTCCCGGCAGCGGCGACCTCGCCCGGGGCAAGGCGGTCACGGCGACCAGCAGCACCCAGACGTACGCCCCGGCCAACGCCACCGACGGAGACACCTCGACCTACTGGGAGTCGGCCAACAACGCCTTCCCCCAGTCGATCACCGTCGATCTGTGCGCGGTGACCCCGATCCAGCGGGTAGTGCTCAAACTGCCGCCGAGCTCCGCCTGGGCCACCCGCACCCAAACCCTGTCCATCCTCGGCAGCACCGACGGCACGACCTACACGACGATCGCAGGACCGGCGGGCTACACCTTCAACCCGGCGACCGGCAACACGGTGACCATCCCGTTGTCCACCGCCGCCCAGCGTTACCTGCGGCTGAACGTCACCGGCAACACCGGCTGGCCGGCCGCCCAGATCTCCGAGTTCGAGGCGTACGCCTCGTAACCCGGAACGGGACGCCCGGAGGAGGAGTGGACGCCTCCTCCTCCGGGCTCCCCCACACAGCATGACCCCCTCGGTGGGCCGTCAGGAGACGGGGACGCCGACGCGGCCGGTGGAGGAGCGGACGACAAGCTCCGGCTCGAACAACAGCTCGCCGGTGGCGACGGCGGCGCCCTCGATCTGGCTGACCAGCAGCTCCACCGCGGCCCGGCCCATCGCCTCGATCGGCTGACGTACGGTAGTCAGCGGCGGGTCCACGCACGTCATGAGCGCGGAGTCGTCATATCCCACGACAGAGATGTCCTGGGGCACGCGCCGGCCGGCCCGCCGCGCCGCGCGGATCGCCCCGAGGGCCAGCGGGTCGCTGCCGCAGATGATCCCGGTGACGTCCTGCCGCACGAGCTTCAGCGCCGCCGCGTGGCCGCCCTCCAGCGAGTGCATCGTGTGCTCGACCAGCTCGCCGCCCGCGGCCCGGAACGCCTCCAGCTTGCGGATGGACGGCATGTGGTCGGCGGGGCCGACGACGAGGCCGATCCGCTGGTGGCCGAGCGCGCGCAGATGACCGAGCGCCTGCTCCACCGCGATCGTGTCGTCGCAGGAGACCCGGGGGAAGTCCCAGTGATCGGCGGCCGCGTTGACCAGCACGGTGGGCAGCCGCCGTTCGACCAGCCGCAGGTAGTGCTCGTGGACGACGCCGGTCTGGGTGTAGAGCCCCCCGGCGAAGACCACGCCGGACACCTGCTGCTGCAGCAGAAGATCGACGTAGTCGGCCTCGGAGATCCCACCGACCGTACGGGTGCACAGCACGGGGGTGAACCCCTGCTGGGCCAGCGCCCCGCCGACGACCTCGGCGAACGCCGGGAAGATGGGGTTCTGCAGCTCGGGCAGGACGAGCCCGACAAGGCGGGCACGCTCGCCGCGCAACTGCGTGGGCCGCTCATACCCGAGCACGTCGAGGGCCGTCAGCACGGCCTCTCGGGTGGCCTCGGATACCCCGGCCTTGCCGTTGAGGACGCGACTCACCGTGGCCTCGCTGACCCCGACCTTCTTCGCAACCTCCGCAAGCCGTCGCGTCATGGCGGCAAGCATACGACGCGGAACGGCCGTGCCAAGGATCTTCGATGACACGGTTGCAAGCGGGCTGAAAGCACTGTGAAAGAGGTGATTCCTAGCGTCTGCCGTGTTGCAGATCTCCCAGGAAGGCACCATGAACATCCTCAGGAACAGCCTCGCCGTCGTCGCGGCGTCCGCCCTTCTCGGTCTGACCGCCGCCTGCAGCGGGGGCCAGACGGCCGTCTGCGAGGAGGCGACCAAGGCGTTCACCGACTACAGCTCCAAGGCGGCCGGCGCGGCCGGCGACATCAAGGGCCTCAACGCCGCGACCAGTGATCTGGCCGCGCAGCTCAAGGAGCTGTCGGGCAAGGCCGACGGCGACCTGAAGGTGACGCTCACCGGTCTGGCCGACTCGTGGGGGTCCTTCAAGATCGACCTTTCGGACCCGGCCGCCGCGACCAAGCTCGCGGAGTCGGGCCAGAAGGCCATCCAGGCGACCCAGCAGCTCGCCTCCGCCTGCTCATGATCTTTACGGCCCCGCCCCGCCACGCCGCCGGCGCCTGCGCCGGGGGCGGGCGGGTGCGGAGGCCGGCGTAAGACCGTGCCCTGTACCACCGCGCCCGCGATGGCCGCTCCCGAGGCTCACCAGACCGCAACTATCACGGCCGGCCGGAGCACCCGCCCGCCCGTGAGCGGCGCGGTCGGGCAATGTGGTCGGGCAAAGGATGGGTGGAGCAACGGGTAGAGCAAAGCCCGCCTGTGAACACGAAGCGGAGTGCGGCTACGAATCAAAAGGGCTCTTGAGCACACCCACCTTTGCCGGCCGCGAGCACAACCAGCCTCGGTGTAGCCCTCCGCTTCACGACAGCCTCACGAAGCCCAGCACGCGGCACCCGCCCCGTCCCGCAGCACCACTTCGACGCCGTCCCTGCGCTCAGTATTCGAGCCCCCAGTCGTGGGTGCCGAGGGTGTAGGCGTCCCCTTCGGGCACCAGCCTGCCGCCGTCGGTCAGCGTGCCGAGGCATCGCCGTACGGAGTCTTCGGGAAACCCGGTCATCGCGGCGACGGCGGCGACGGTCGCGGGCCGGTTTTCCATGTTCAGAGCGGCGACGGCCTCGTAGACCGTCATGTCCGCCGTCGTCATCTCCTGGACGTCCTCCAGGCTGTCCTCATCAGGCGTCCCGCTCTCCCCGCCAGGCGCCCCGCTCTCCCCACCAGGCACCGCGTCAGGCGCCGCGCTCTCCTTGTCAGGCACTGCGCTGCCTCGCCCCCTCGCGGAGTCGCTCCGGATCGACCTGCCGGTCCGGGTAGCGTTCGAGGTATTCGCGTTCCAGCTCCTGCATACGCGAGGTGTGGTGCTCCAGCGCGTCGTCCGATCCGTGGAAGAGCGTGTCAGACCGGGTCTCGTGCAGGTGGCGCAGCTCGCGGATCAGGTCCTCGTCGCTCAGGTCCCGCGGGTCGACTCCCATGGTCATGGCGGTCCTCCTTCACACCTCTGTCGGCTTGTCCCAGCGCTCGTCGGGGTTCTTGTCGTCCGGCTCAGCGTTCGGCGGGTCGGTGGCGGACGGAGTCCACTCCTCGGCGAAGTCCGGCTCGCCCTCGGTATCGATGTATCGGTCGTCTTCTCGTCGCATGCCAGGTCTCCTGCCCGGCGAAGCGCCACCCATTCCCACCCGAGCCCCACCGCATCCCCCCAGCAAGCCGTACGGCCCGCTCCATCGAGCGACGGAGACGGGCCCTACGGGGACGGGAGTGCTCAGGACAGGTCGAACTCCCCGCCCTTCACCCCTTCGATGAACGCCTCCCACTCCCCGGGGGTGAACATCAGCCGGGGTCCCTGGGGATCCTTCGAGTCGCGCACGGCGACGCCGTCGCGCAGGCGCGCGACCTCCACGCACTGGTTGCCGACGGTGTTCGAGCGCGCCGCCTTGCGCCAGACCGCGCAGGCCAGGTCGTCCGCCGGTACGAGTCCCCTCATCGTCCTGCCATCTCCTTCTCGACCGAGTTGATCATTTCCATGGACTTCTCCGGGCCGAGCGCGGCGGCACGAAGATGATCGAAGACCTGGACGTATCCGCGGATCTCGGCGGGGTCCTCCAGGTAGAGCTCGCCGCTCATGTTCTCCAGGAGCACGACGGCGGCGTCGCCGGGATCGGGGAAGGCCAGGATCGCCGTGGGGTTGCCCATGCCGAGGTAGGCGCCCGCGTCGAACGGCAGCACCTGCACGGTGACGTTCGGCTGGACGGCCATCTCCTGCAGCCTGCGCAGCTGCTCGGCCATCACCGCCGGCCCGCCGACGGGGCGGCGCAGCGCGGCCTCGTCGATGACGGCCCACAGCTCCAGCGGGGTCGGCCCGGTCAGGCGGCGCTGGCGCTCCATCCGGGCCGCCGCCCGGCGCTCGATCTCCGCCGGGTCCTTGACGAGGGCTGCGCCGATGACCGCGCGGGCGTAGTCCTCCGTCTGGAGCAGCCCGGGAACCAGCAGCGGCTCGTAGTTGCGCACCGACGACGCCTCGGACTCCAGCCCGACGTACGGCCCGGGCAGGACGTCGTCGTAGGCGCGCCACCATCCCCGCCGGGCGGCGTCCCTGGCCAGCGCGATCAGCGCGTCGCGTTCGGAGCCTTCGACGGCGTAGAGGTCGAGCAGGTCGCGGATGGTCCGGGCATGCGGGCGGGTGTGGCCGGTCTCGATCCGATAGACGGTGGAGGCCGCCATGCCGAGCCGTCGCGCGACCTCCTCGCGGGCGAACCCCGCTTCGCGCCGCAGCCGCGTCAGCTCGCCGGAAAGCCGACGGAGCCGGACAGTAGGGCCGCCAACTCCCCTCATGGACCGAACTCTCCCTTTCGCCGCAAAAGGAAACTATGCAATCGTGCATTCGCCATATTGCGTAGCCGTTTTGCAAAGTGCAGGATGAACGAAGTCTTGCACGGACCTCGAATCGCCATCCGCAGGCGGGGGCACAGGGAGTTATCACGGGATGACAATTCTCAACCTCACGGGGAGAATCGCGATCTCACACCCCTTCTCGGGAGACCCCTCCCGGGTGCGGGCCGCCCGGCGGTTCGTGGCGAACCGTCTCGGTGACGGCCACCCCTGCCGCGACGACGCCGTGCAACTGATCGGCGAGCTGGTCGCCGAGTCGCTGCGGCACGCCGCCTCGTGCGGGCGCCCGCCGGGGTACGGCGTGTCGGTCCTGGCCACGCCCGCCGCGGCCCGCGTCACGTTGTCGACCCAGGGCTGCGGGTGCTGGACGTCTCCCGAACTCACGCCGGGCCGCGGCGTCCACCTCGTGGACCTGTTCACCCGCCGGTGGGGCGTGTCGGCCAGCCGCACCGGGGTCTCCGTGTGGTTCGAGGTCGGGCACGACGCCGCCGTACCGCCGCCCAGAGGCGTGGAGAGCGAGAGCACGACGACGGCCTGACACGAATTTCTGGCCGGATCCGGGGTAGACGGGCGCCATATCTTCCGGAGAAGGGGACGATATGGCGCAAATAAGCACCGACATTCCCGCGCGGCTGGATCGGCTCCCCTGGGCCCGCTGGCACTGGCTCGTGCTCATCGGACTCGGCACCGTCTGGATCCTCGACGGGCTCGAAGTGACCATCGTCGGGGTCATCGGCCCCCGGATCACGAACCCGGACAGCGGGCTGGGGCTCACCGAGAGCGAGGTCGGGATCGCCGCCGGCGTGTACGTCGCGGGAGCGTGTCTCGGCGCTCTCTTCTTCGGTCACCTGACGGACCGGTTCGGGCGCAAGAAGCTCTTCCTGGTGACGCTCGCCGTCTATCTCGCCGCCACCGTGGCCACGGCGTTCTCGCACGACGCCTGGTACTTCTACCTGTGCCGGTTCTTCACCGGCGCCGGCATCGGGGGCGAGTACGCCGCGATCAACTCGGCGATCGACGAGCTCATCCCGGCCCGCGTGCGCGGCACGGTCGACCTGGTGGTGAACGGCTCCTTCTGGCTCGGCACCGCGCTCGGCGCGCTCATCGCGATCCCGGCGCTCGACACGAGCCTGCTGCCGGCCGGTCTCGGCTGGCGCCTGCTGTTCGGCCTGGGCGCCGTGCTCGGCGTGGCGATCCTGCTGGTACGCAGAACCGTGCCGGAGAGCCCGCGCTGGCTGTTCATCCACGGCCGCGGCGAAGAGGCCGAACAGATCGTGGGGGGCATCGAGAGGAAGGTCCGCGAGGAGAGCGGCAGGGCGCTCGAAGCGGCGCACGGGGAGATCAGGATCAACCAGCGGACCCACACCCCGCTGGCGGAGGTGGCGGCCACGCTGCTGCGCCGCTATCCCAAGCGCACGACCGTCGGTCTGTCGTTGTTCGTCGGCCAGGCGTTCCTCTACAACTCGATCTTCTTCACGTACGCGCTGGTGCTGTCGACGTTCTTCAAGGTGCCGGACGGCAGCACGCCCTGGTATCTCGTCCCGATCGCGATCGGGAACTTCCTCGGCCCGGTCCTGCTCGGCCGGTTCTTCGACACGGTCGGCCGCCGCACGATGATCTCGGGCACCTACGTGCTGTCGGGCCTGCTCCTGCTGGGCACCGCCGCGCTGTTCGACGCGCGCGTGCTGACCCCGATGACCCTCACGGCCTGCTGGATGGTGGTGTTCTTCTTCGCCTCTGCCGGGGCGAGCAGCGCCTACCTGACGGTCTCGGAGATCTTCCCGATGGAGACCAGGGCACTGGCGATCGCGCTGTTCTACGCCGTGGGCACCGGGCTCGGCGGCATCATCGGGCCCGTGCTGTTCGGCCGCCTGGTGGAGAGCGGGGTCGTCGGCAACGTCGTGGTCGGTTATGTCATCGGCGCCGGCCTGATGATGGCGGCCGGGCTGGTGCAGTGGTTCATGGGTGTGGAGGCCGCCCGGCGCTCGCTGGAGGACATCGCCGCGCCGCTCAGCGCCGAGCAGCGCCAGATGGTCTGACCTGGCCCATCGGTACGGCTCGCGTCTTCGAGGCGCGAGCCGCCGGGTGTCTTACTGCCCACTTGGGTATCAACCCCCTCAGATGCGCACATAAGGCGCATCATCGACATTCGGGGGAATCATGGCTGACGACGCTCAGAAGAAGAAGCCCGCGAAGTCCACCGGCAAGGCGAAGAGGATGGCCATCAAGGAAGCCCGCTCGGCGAAGCAGGCGAAGAAGGCCACCCGCCCCGCCGAGGGCGCGGGCGAGTGACGGCCGTACGGCCGGTGCCACCATGACCCGGGCCGGGCCCACCGCGGCCCGGCCCTCCTCTGTTCCCCCTGTGGGACGGGCGAACCACCCGCTCCAGGGCGCTGCCCAGCCGCTCGGCAGCCCGGCCGATTTATGCGGAGCATCCTGGTATGCACTGGTTCCCTCCGTCCTGGATACTCGAAGCCCCTAGAGTCGATCTCTCCTGGAGGGCCGCCCGTGAGGCTTGGAGTCGTCTTCGACCGCGATCTCCCGCCGGAGTCGCTCCCGTCGTTCGCCGCGGAGCTGGACGGCACGACGGTCTCCGACCTGTGGGTGGTGGAGGACCTCGGCTGGACGGGCGCGATCTCCTCGGCCGCCACGGCGCTGGCCGCGACCTCGCGGCTGCGCGTGGGCATCGGCATCACCCCGGCGCCCCTGCGCAATCCGATGCTGCTGGCGATGGAGCTGGCCAACCTGGCCCGCCTCCACCCCGGGCGGCTGGCCGCCGGGATCGGGCACGGCGTGCAGGCGTGGATGCGCCAGGTGGGCGCCGCAGCCGCGTCGCCGCTGTCGCTGCTGGAGGAGACGATCACGTCCGTACGAGCGCTGCTGCGCGGTGAGACCGTCACCCTGCACGGACGCGAGGTCGGCCTGGACGGCGTCCGCCTCGTCCATCCGCCGGCCGAGCCGCCGCCCGTGCTCGCCGGAGTGGTGAACCCGCGCTCGCTGGCCCTGTCGGGACGGGTCGCCCAGGGCACCATCCTCCCCGAGGGTTTCACCCCGGAACGGCTGCGGTCGATGATCGAGGGGATCGGCGCGACCGGAGATCATGAAGTGGTGGCGTTCGTCCATCTCTACGTCGGCGACGACGCACGCGCGGCCCTGCGGAAGGCGGCCGAGGAGCAGGCCGGGTTCCTCCAGGTCGCCCCGGAGGAGGTCGTCATGGCGGCCGGTTCGCCGGAGGAGGCGGCCACCCTGGTCAGGGCGATGTGGGAGGCGGGCGTGTCCACGGTCGCCGTCCGCCCGGTCGGCGCCGACCCGCTCTCGCACGTCCACAAGCTGCTGTCCGCCCTCTGACCCCGCCACGGGGGACATGACATTTGTCCTGGGAAAACCGGGATCGGCCTGACTACGCCATAGCGCGCGCGATCAGGCAGAGTTGAGGCGTGGACACGCCGACCCTCCGATCTCCTCAGCACCGCGTGAGCCGTACCGCCGTCTGGTATTGGGCCGCACGGGCCGCCATCGGCTGGCTGGTCATCCTGGCGGCCCAGGTCGTCTGGCTCGTGACCGACAGCGACGGGACCGGTCTGTCGGTCGCCGGCCATGTGACCGTTCTCGTGCTCACCGCCGTCGTCGCGGTGGCGCACGTCACGATCATGCCGCAATGGCGCTATCGGGTGCACCGCTGGGAGGCCACCTCCGCGGCCGTGTTCACCCAGTCGGGCTGGTTCAAGCAGGAGTGGCGCATCGCCCCGGTCTCCCGCATCCAGACGGTGGACAGCGAGCGCGGCCCGCTGGAGCAGCTCTTCCGCCTGGCCAACGTCACCGTCACCACCGCCTCCGCGGCCGGCCCGATCAAGATCGGCGGCCTCGACCGGGACACGGCCCAGCGCCTGGTCGCCGAGCTCACCGCCACCGCGCAGGCGACGGCGGGTGACGCCACGTGATCGACGTCGCCGATGCGACCCTGGCCTGGCGGCGGCTGAGCCCGCGCATGCTGGTGATCCATCCGGTCCAGGAGGTCGTGCGGGCCGCCCCGGCGCTGCTCGGCCTGCTGATCGCGGGGACGAGCAGCGGCGGGCAGGGCCACTGGTGGAGCCTCGCGGGCGTCGGCCTCATGGTCGTGCTCGGCATGCTCCGCTGGTTCACCACGACCTACCGCATCACCCCTGAGCACGTGCAGGTCCGCCGCGGCCTGGTGACCCGCAAGGTCGTGACCGTGCCCCGCGACCGGGTCCGCACGGTCGACGTCACCTCCCACGTGCTGCACCGGGTGCTCGGCCTGGCCCGGGTCGAGGTGGGAACGGGCACGTCGGAGCGCAGGCACGAGGGCCGGCTCAGGCTCGACGCGCTGAGCGCCGCCGAGGCCGCCCGCCTGCGCGTGGAGCTGCTGCACCGCGCTCCCGCCGCGGCCCCCGCCGCCTCCGCCGCGCCTGCCGTCCCCTCCGGCATGCCGGTCGTGGAGGCCGAACTCGCGCGGATGCGTCCCGAGTGGGTGAGGTTCGGGCCGTTCACGATGTCCGGGCTCGTCACCGTGGGCGTCGTCGCCGGGTTCGTGTCCCGCCTGGTCTCGGAGGGCAACGTCGATCTCGGCAAGGTCGGGCCCGTCCAGGAGACCTGGCGGTGGTTCCGGGAGATGTCGCTCCCGCTGGAGATCGCGACGGTGGTGCTCGTGCTGGTGGTGTTCGTCAGCGTCGCCTCCACGCTCGGCTACGTCCTGGCCTTCGGCCATTTCCGGCTGACCCGGCACCCCGAGGGCACCCTCCACGTGACCCGCGGGCTGCTGACCAGGAGGGCCACCACCATCGAGGAACGGCGGCTGCGCGGGGTCGAGGTCACCGAGCCACTGCTGCTGCGTGCCGTACGCGGGGCCCGCCTGTCCGCGGTGACGACCGGCCTGCGGGCGGCGCAGGGCGCCCAGCGCGGCGGATCGTTGCTGCTGCCGCCCGCGCCACGCGCGGAGGCCGTGTCGGTGGCCCGGCTCGTGCTCCCCCGTGTCTCCGGAGCCGCCTCCGCAGGCTCCGATGCCTCGCCGGTCACCACGCCCCTGATCCCCCACGGCCCAGCCGCGCTGCGCCGCAGGTTCACCCGCGCGTACGGCGTGCACGCGCTGGTGCTGGCCGTGCTGCTCGCGCTGTGGTGGTGGGCCGGGCTGCCCTCGTGGACGTGGCTCACGGCCGCCGCGCTGCTGCCGCTGACCGCCCTGCTCGCCGCCGACCGCTACCACTCGCTCGGCCACGCTCTGACGTCCGGATATCTGGTCACCCGCTGGGGCTCGTTCTCCCGTCGCCGGGTGGCGCTGGAGTGCGACGGCGTCATCGGCTGGAACATCGAGCGGTCGTTCTTCCAGCGCAGGGCCGGCCTGGCGACGCTGACGGCGACCACGGCGGCGGGCAGGCAGGGCTACCACGTGCTCGACGTGGAGCTCGCCGAGGCGCTGCGCCTGGCCGCCGCGGCCACCCCGGGCCTGCTCGATCCGTTCCTCACCGAGACGCGGCCCGTCAGCTCTGTCGGCCAATAGCATGTGGTGTCCGATAAGGCCGGTTTGATCCCAGGAGTCAGCGTGTCCCGCTACGGCCAGATGTTCGGCCCCGACATCACGTTCCTCGGCGTCGAGCGGTGCGACCTCGACGATCCGGCCGGCTACGCGGACGCCGACGTCGTCATCCTGGGCGCGCCGTTCGACGGCGGCACCTCCCACCGGCCGGGCGCACGCTTCGGCCCGAACGCCATCCGGCAGACCTGCTATCTCCCCCACGACGGCTCCCGCCCGAGCCTGGCGCTGCGGGTGGACGCCCTCAAGGACCTGCGGGTGCTGGACGCAGGAGACGTGGAGACCTACGCCGGGGACATCGAGGGCAGCCTGCGCGCGATCGAGGACGCGGTCGCCAGGATCGCGGCCTCCGGGGCGATCCCCGTCGTCCTCGGCGGCGACCACACGATCGCCCTGCCCGACGCGACCGGCGTCGCCCGCCACCACGGCTTCGGCCGGATCTCCATGCTCCACTTCGACGCCCACGCCGACACCGGCGACATCGAGTTCGGCCACCTGCACGGCCACGGGCAGCCGATGCGGCGGCTCATCGAGTCGGGGGCCATCCGGGGCGACCGCTTCCTGCAGATCGGCCTGCGCGGCTACTGGCCGGGGCCGGAGATCCTCGACTGGATGGCCGGGCAGCGCATGCGGTCGTACGAGATGACCGAGATCGTCGCCAGGGGCCTCGACGAGTGCCTCACCGAGGCGTACGCGATCGCGCTCGACGACTGCGACGGGGTCTACCTGTCGGTCGACGTGGACGTCTGCGACCCCGGCCACGCGCCGGGCACCGGCACGCCCGAGCCGGGCGGCCTGTCGGCCCGCCAGCTCCTCGACGCCGTACGCCGGACCTGTTATGAGCTGCCCGTCGTCGGCCTGGAGATCGTCGAGGTGGCCCCGCCGTACGACCACGCGGACATCACGGCCTACCTGGGCAACCGGGTCGTGCTTGAAGCGCTGTCGGCGATCGCCCGGCGGCGCAGGGACGCCGCCGACGGCACCCGCTGGGATCCGAAGCAGCCCCTCCTCGACGGCCGCTGACCCCGCTCCGGACAACCGGCGCTTGCCGCATATTTCCCCCCGCGGCCGGGAGCCGATCTGGTAGGCATGGCCGGATGAAGCGATCGAGAACCGCCGCCGTCCTGGCCGTCGCCGCCGTGCTCCCGGCGTTCCTGACCGGCTGCGCGGCGGAGGGCAACGCCACGCGCTCGGCGCGCGCGGCGGCCACGCGATCCTCGGACGGCGCCGCGACGGCGGCCGGAACGACGATCCCGGCCGTGCAGGGCGCGCGGTCCCCGGCCACCTCGCCGGATCCGGCCGGTTCCGCCGGGCGCGGCGCTGGAGCGACCAGGGACGCGTCGGCGGGCCGTCCGGTGCGGTCGCCGGTGAAGCCCGTACAGGTGCCGGCCGGGGTGACGGCGGGATACGCCGTGGTCGACGTGACCACGGGCAAGACGGTCGCCCAGAAGCAGGCGCACCACCGGTTCCGGTCGGCGTCGGTGGTGAAGATCCTCATCGCCACCGACTATCTGGAACGGCACAAGGGGAAGATCCCGGCCCGGGACATGGCGCTGCTGACGCCCATGCTCCGCGGCAGCGACGACGATGCGGCGACCGCCCTGTGGCGGCGCGGCGGCCAGGGCGAGATCGTACGGCGGATGGCGCGCAGGATCGGCCTGACCGAAACCGCCCCGCCGCCCGCCGCGAAACCCGGCTTCTGGGGCTACACGGCCATCAGCGCGGCCGACATCGCGCTCGTCTACCGGTATCTGCTGCGGCGGGCCGAGCCCCGCGTCCGCGACTTCGTCCTCGGCAACCTGCGCAAGGCGTCGCAGTGCGCCCGCGACGGCTTCGACCAGTTCTTCGGCATCCCCCGCGCCGTCCCCCGGCCCTGGGCGATCAAGCAGGGCTGGTCCGGATTCGGCGCGGTTCCTCCCGTCAAGTGCACCCGCGCGAAGGCGACGTCGTACCGTATCGGGGCGATCACAATAAGCGGCAACCCGGTTGATTTCGGCCGTCCGGTGCTCCACACTACTGGCGTGATCGGCGACCGGCTGATCATGGTGGTGCTCACCCTGCAGCCCTCGGGGGCGTCCTTCACGCAGTCGGCCCAGCGGGTGACGAAGCTGGCGAGAGACCTCTATCTCAGCGTCGCCTAGCCGTCCGGTTCGTACGGGAGGGACCGTTCTGTTTAGAGGCAGGGCCGCCGGGCAGCGATCACGCGTGCTCTCCCTCCTTTCTGAAAGCTGGTCGGCGATGGGTTTCCCGTGGGGATTGCTCGGCCGGGACATGGCGGTCGATCTCGGCACGGCCAACACGCTCGTGTACGTACGCAAGAAGGGCGTGGTCCTCGACGAGCCGTCGGTGGTGGCGGTCAACCTGCACACGGACAGGATCGTGGCGGTCGGGACGGCGGCGAAGGAGATGATCGGGCGGACCCCGCCCCACATCGCCACGCTGCGCCCGCTCAAGGACGGCGTGATCGCCGACCTCGACGCGGCCGAGCGCATGCTGCGGCACTTCATCCAGGTGGCGCACAAGAACCGCTACCTGGCCAAGCCCCGGGTCGTCGTGGCCGTGCCGAGCGGCACCACGAGCGTCGAGCAGCGGGCGGTCAGGGAGGCGGCGTACGAGGCGGGCGCCCGCCGCGTCCACATCATCGAGGAGCCGATGGCCGCGGCGATCGGCGCGGGGCTCAACGTGGGCGACACGACCGGCAACATGGTCGTGGACATCGGCGGCGGCACGACGGAGGTCGCGATCGTCTCGCTCGGCGGGGTGGTCGTGTCGAAGTCCGTGCGGGTCGGCGGCGACGAGCTCGACGAGGCGATCGTCAACTACGTCAAGAAGGAACACTCCCTGATGCTCGGCGAGCGTACGGCCGAGCACGTCAAGATCAAACTGGGCAGCGCGCGGCCGGGCGGCGACGAGACCACACCGATGCCGATCCGGGGCCGCGACCTGGTGACCGGCCTGCCGAAGACCGCGACGATCAACCGCGCGCAGGTCAGGGAGGCGATCGAGGACCAGGTGCAGACGATCATCGACGCCGTGCAGAGCACGCTCGACCAGTGCCCGGCCGAGCTGGCGGGCGACCTCATCGACAACGGCATCGTGCTGACCGGCGGCGGCGCGCTGCTCGACGGGCTGGACGAGCGGCTCGAAAAGGCCATCGGCATGCCGATCAACCTCGTCGACCAGCCGCTCCAGTCGGTGGTGCTGGGCGCGGGCCGGTGCGTCGAGCGTTTCGACGAGATGCAGGACGTGTTCCTCCCCGAAACGCGTCGATGAGATCCTCCGGTCGCTCCTCCGGTCGCCGGGCGCCCGTGTTGCTCGCGCTCGTCTCCGCCGCCCTGATCGCCGCCGACACCGTCACCCCGCTCGAACCGCTGCGGGCGTTCGGGTCGGCCGTGTTCGGCGGGCTGGAGGACGCGGCGTCCGCGGGCGTCCGCTGGGCGTCGGGCGAGCACCGCCTGGCGGAGCTCGAACGCGAGAACGCCCGGCTGCGCGCCGACCTGCTCGCCGCCCGGCGCACGACCCCGTCCCCCGCCCAGGCGGACGGCTACCAGGTCGTGCCGGCCCACGTCATCGGCTTCGGCCGGGACGGCACGGTCACCGTCGACACCGGCTCGGAGGCCGGCGTGACCCGCGACATGACCGTGTTCGACGGCGACGGGCTGGTCGGCCGGATCCTGCGCTCCGGCCCCGGCACGGCGACGGTGCAGCTCGCCACGGCCTCGGGCGCCTCGATCGGGGCCCGATTGGAGGGCTCGCGTGAGGTGGGCCTGGTGACCGGCGTCCCCGAGCACGGGCTGCTGCGGCTGAGCCTGCTCAACGCCTCCGCCGAGGTGAAGCCCGGCGACCGGGTGGTGACGCTGGGCTCGCGCGACATGCGGCCGTACGTGCCGGACGTGCCGATCGGCACGGTGGTCACGGTCGAGCCCGCGCCGGACGCGCTGACCAGGACGGCGCTCGTGCGGCCCTTCGTCCGCTTCACCGCGCTCGACCTCGTCACCGTGGTGCTGGGGCCGCTGCCGGACGCCGCGGCCGTGGACGCGCCGGTCGGCCGGGGCGCAGACGCCGCGAAGAAGGGGGCGTGATGAAGGCGGTCGTCGCGTGCGTGCTCGTCGTCCTCGTCGCGCCGGTGCTCCAGGTCGCCGTGGTCAACGGTCTGTCACTGCCCGGCGGCGGGCCCGACGTCGTGCTGGTCGCCGTCGTCGCGCTCGCGCCGCTGCTGCGCCCGGGAGCGGGAGCGTTCCTGGGGTTCGCCGCGGGCCTGGCCGCCGACGTCGCGCCGCCCGCCGACCACACCATCGGACGGCTCGCCCTGGTCATGTGCCTGGCCGGGTGGGTGTGCGCGCGGATCACCGCGGACGGCTCGGCCGGGCGGCGCGCCGCCGTCGCCGCCGCCGTGGCCCTGGGCACGACGCTCGCCGGTGGCGTGCTCGCGGCCCTGCTCGACGGCACGCCGTGGGGCACGGCCCTCGCGCCCGGCGCCGTCGCCTGGACCGCCGGACTGGCCGCGTTCGTGGCGGCGGCCCTCGCCCTGCTGCCCCGTCGCCGGTCGTTCGGGCGGGTGCCCAGAGACTCCTCACGCGATCGGTACGGCCGGGGGAGGCGGCTTGCGTAGGACCGTCCACCGGGGCCGCCTCACGCTCGTGTTCGTCGTGGTGACCGCGCTCATGCTGACCCTGCTCGGCCGCCTGTGGTATCTGCAGATCGTCACCGGCCCGTCGTACGCCAGAGCGGCCACGGAGACGCGGGTCCGCTCGGTCGTCCTGCCGCCGGTGCGGGGGCGGATCCTCGACGTACGCGGCCGGCCGCTGGTGGCCAACGAGACCAAACCTCAGGTGTCGGTGGACTACATGGCCCTCATCCACCAGCCCGACGGCGGGAAGGACGTGCTGACCCGGCTCGCCCGGGCCCTGGGCCGCCCCTACCAGGAGATCGCCGACCGTGCCCGGCTGTGCGCCGCGGACGTGCCCCGGCCGTGCTGGCCCGGCTCGCCGTACCAGCCGATCGTGGTCGCGGACGACGTGAGCGTGCGCACGGCGCTGTGGATCGCGGAGCGGCAGGACGAGTTCCCCGGCGTCAGCACGGCGTTGCGGCCGGTCAGGACCTATCCCCTCGGCTCGGCCGCGGCGCACGTGCTCGGCTATCTGCAGCCGCCCTCCCCCGACGACCCCGAGGGAGGCCCGGAGCTGATCGGCCGCGACGGCCTCGAAGCGCAGTATGACCGCGAGCTGGCCGGGCGCACCGGGATCAGGCAGGTGGCGGTGGACAGCACGGGCACGGTCACCGGCCTGATCCGCGAGGAGGCCGCCGTCGCCGGAGACACGCTGGTGACCAGCATCGACGCGCGCATCCAGGAGGTGGCCGAGCGGGCGCTGACCCGGGCGGTGACCGCCGCGCGCAAGCGGGGCGAGCCCGCCGACAGCGGCGCGGCGGTGGTGCTGGAGGCGAAGACCGGGCGGGTGACGGCGATCGCCGACTATCCCACCTACGACCCGAGCGTGTGGACCGGTGGCATCTCGCAGCGCGACTACGAGGGCCTGCCACTGGTCAGCGCGGCCGTGCAGGGGCAGTGGCCGCCGGGCTCCACCTGGAAGGTGACCTCGACGGCCGCGGCGGCGAAGGCGGGCTACCCGCTGCGAGGCTCCTACGACTGCCCGGGCGGCTACACGATCGGCGGCCGGGTGTTCCACAACTTCGAAAGCGCCGCACTCGGCCGGATGGACATGCACCGGGCGCTGGTGGTGTCATGCGACACGATCTTCTACCGGTTCGCCGACCGGATGTGGCGGCGCGACGGCGGCCTCAAGCCGGTCGAACACCCCAAGGACCCGATGCAGAAGATGGCGAGGGAGTTCGGGTTCGGCACGCCCACCGGCATCGATCTGCCGCACGAGGCGTCGGGACGGGTGCCCGACCGCGCCTGGAAGAAGGCCAACTGGGAGCGGACCAAGGCGGACTCCTGCCGCCGCGCCAAGACCGGCTATCCGGAGATGTCCGACCGCAAGCGGGCGGCCTACCTCAAGGCGCTCGCCACGGACAACTGCCGCTCCGGCTGGGTGTGGTGGGCGGGCGACGCCGCCAACTTCTCGATCGGCCAGGGCGACGTGCTGGTGACGCCGCTCCAGCTCGCCCGGGGATACGCCGCGCTCGCCAACGGCGGCACGGTCTTCAGCCCCAGGATCGGCAAGCAGCTCGTGGGCCCCGACGGCACCGTGGTCCGCACGATCACCCCGCCCGTCGTGGGAAAGATCGACGCCTCGCGCAAAACGCTGCGGTTCATCCGCGACGCGCTCGCCGAGGTGCCGCGCACCGGTACGGCCGCGGGCGCCTTCAAGGGCTACTCCTTCAAGCGGCTGCCCGTGGCTGGGAAGACCGGCACCGCCGAGGCGTACGGCAGGCAGGACACCTCGTGGTTCGCCTCCTTCGGCCCGGTGAAGAAGCCCAAATATGTGGTCGTGGTCGTCGTCTCGCAGGGCGGCACGGGCGGGACCACCGCGGCCCCCGCCGCCAGGGAGATCTGGGAGGGCATCGCCGCCCTCACCCACGACGGCGAGAAGAAGCACGACACGAAGAAGCACACCAAGGAAAGCGGCAAGGGGACGCGGGCCGCCTCCCTGTCGCCGGTCGCGTTCTCCAAGGCGGGTGGCGCGCGGTGACGACACTCGGTCCCTTGTCCGTACGGCTGCCGTCGCGCCGGGCGACCAGGCGCAGGTCGTGGGCGCGACTCGCGGTCTTCCCCGCCTGGGGCCTGGTGCTGCCCGCGGCCGCGTTGTCGGCGATCGGGCTGCTGCTCGTGTGGTCGGCCACCCGCAACGACCCCGGCTCGACGCTCCTGCAGCGGCAGGCGCTCAGCGTGGGCATCGGATTCGCGCTCCTGTGGGCCGTCTCGCGGATCGACCTGCGGATGCTGCGGGCCTACGTCCCGGTGCTGTACCTGCTCGGGCTGGCCGGGCTGATCGCCGTGCTGACCCCACTGGGCCGTACGGTCAACGGCTCGCACGCCTGGATCGTGCTCGGCGACGGGCTGCAGTTCCAGCCGTCCGAGTTCGCCAAGGCGGCCACGGTGCTGGCTCTGGCGACGGCGCTGGGCGAGCCGCGCGACGGCGAGCGCAGGCCGGGCGCCGGGGCCGTGCTGCTCGCCCTCGGCCTGGCCGCGCTGCCGGTCGGGCTGATCGCGCTGCAGCCCGACTATGGCACCGCGCTCGTCTTCCTCGTGCTGACCACCGGGACGATCGTGGTGTCCGGCGCGCCCAAGAGGTGGTTCGCGGCGTTCGCCGCCGCCGGGGCCGCCGGTGTTCTCCTGGTGTGGCGACTCGACCTGATCCGGCCCTACCAGCTCCAGCGCCTGATGGTGCTGGCCGACCCGGACGCCGACCCGATGGGCATGGGCTACAACGCCACCCAGGCCAGGATCGCGATCGGTTCGGGGGGCCTGCTCGGCAAGGGCCTGTTCCACGGCGAGCAGACGGCGGGCCACTTCGTGCCCGAGCAGCACACCGACTTCATCTTCACGGTCGCGGGCGAGGAGCTCGGCTTCGTCGGCGCGGCCTGCGTGATCCTGCTGATGCTCGCCCTGCTGTGGCGCGGCCTGTGGATCGCGGCCAAGAGCCCCACGCCGTTCGGGACGGCGGTGGCCGGCGGTGTGGTGTGCTGGCTGGCGTTCCAGACGTTCGTGAACATCGGGATGACCATGGGCCTGCTGCCGGTCGCGGGGCTGCCCCTGCCGTTCGTGTCGTACGGCGGGTCGGCCACCATCTCCAGCCTGGCGGCCGTGGGGCTGCTGGCCGCCGTGAACCGGCGTACGCGCACCCCGGCATAGGGCAGTCTTGGAGGAATGCGCAGCAAGCTCGGCGGACGGGTCGCCCAGGCGGCGGAGATCGCCCTGGCCACCCGCAAGTACGTGACCCCGATCGACGTGCTCACCGGCCTGCGGTGGCTGCACGACCGCCACGTGGAGACCTGGCGGCAGGGCCGCACCGGCAACCTGGAAGAGCTGGCCGCCGTGGACGCCGGCCGGATGGCGGAGGCGCTGTCGCATCTGCGCGCGTGGGCCCTGTCGAGGAACCTGCTGGAGAGCGAGGCGACATACACGGCGGGCACCCGCGACCGGCGGCCGCTGCGCTTCACGGCGGCGGGCGACGACGACCTGGAGCGCGCCTTCCGCGTCCACTGGCTGTCTCCGGAGCTGAGCGAGGCACGGCGGCGGCAGATCACCGACCGGCAGAGCAAGGCCCCCGACCTCGTGGCCGTGGCGCCGCTGGACGCGTGGACGTGCGCCGGGTGCGGGGACACCGGGCCTTACCTGATCATGGAGGATGATCAGCCGCACTGCCTGACCTGCGCCGACATGGACCACTTGTGCTTCCTCCCGGCGGGGAACGCGGCGCTGAGCCGCCGCGCCAAGAAGGAGAGCGGGTTGTCGGCGGTGGTGGTCCGCTTCAACCGGCGGCGCAAGCGATACGAACGGCTCGGCGTGCTGGTCGAGGAGGACGCGCTGACGCGGGCCGAGGAGCAGTGCCTTGCCGACGAGGAGGCGCGGCTGCGCCGCCGCGAGCGCGACCGTGAGCGCCGGGCCGATGAGGACGCCGAGTTCCAGACCCGGATGGCGGAGCGGATCCGCCGCCTGTTCCCCCGCTGCCCGGCCGAACGGGCCGAGGCCATCGCCGCGCACGCCGCCGTACGCGGGAGCGGGCGGGTGGGCCGCACCGCCGCCGCCCGGGCGCTGGACGAGAACGCCATCACGCTCGCCGTGATCGCGAGCGTGCGCCACCTGGACACCGACTACGACGAGCTGCTGATGGCCGGAGTGCCGAGGATGACGGCCCGCGAGCGGATCCGCCCCCGGGTCGAGGAGGTCCTCGCCGCCTGGCGCGGCTGAGCGCTCCCGGCCGACCTTGAACGGACCTCAGCGGACGCGGCCGACCATCTGGGCGTACATGCGCCCGGGGCTGGGGACCGACGACGGGTTGAGGAAGCCGGGCAGCGGGGGCAGGTCGACCGCGAACGGCTGCAGCCGCTCGAACAGCGTGTGCGCGTCGGGCGGCCGTTTGTCCGGGTCCTTCTCCAGCAGCTCGGCGATGAGACCGTCGAGCTCGGCGGGGACCCCCGGCACCCGGGGCGGCTGCTCCTTCACCTGCTTGTCGAACACGGCATATTCCGTGGGCCCGGTGAACAACTGGTCGCCGGTCAGCATCTCGTGCAGCACGCACCCGAGGGAGTACAGGTCGCTCTTCGGCCCGGCGACGCCCCGCTGGATCTGCTCGGGCGACATGTACGCCGGGGTACCGAGGATCTGCCCGATCCGGGTGAACTGCGCCGTCCGCCCCGCGACGTCCGTCTCACGCAACATGGCGAGCCCGAAGTCGAGCAGCTTCACGCTGCCGTCCGGGCAGAGCATGAGATTGGTCGGCTTGAGGTCCCGGTGGCAAATCGACAGCTCGTGCGCGGCGGTCAGCACGGCGCACGCCTGCGCGGCGATGGCCGCGGCCCACGGCACCGGCAGCGGGCCGTGCTCGCTCAGCAGGTCGGCGACCGTCACACCCTCGATGAACTGCATGACCTGGAAGAGCCGCTGCTCGTAGGTGCCGAAGTCGTAGAGCACGGGCGCGCCCGGGTGATCGAGCTTCGCGAGGATCCGCGCCTCGCGGAGGAACCGGCGCTGCAACTCCTCGTCGGGGCCGTCGGGCAGCCGCAGGAACTTCACCGCCCCCTTGCGGTCGAGCCGCCGGTCATGCCCGCCGTATACGGCGCCCATGCCGCCCTGCCCCAGAGGGAGGTCGTCCAGCTCATACCGGTCGCCGATGACCATGCGCCCCTCCCGTCGGCCTTTCGGGGAAAAAGCTACCGGATCCGTCCGTGATGCTCGGGCTCGGTGACGGGGTGAACAGGACTCTCTCCCCGGGGGAGCCGGCCGCCGCGTCACCCACGGGGACGGAGGCGTCCGTCGATCAGGCCCTCGACGCCGAGCCGCGTGAACGCCTCGCCCGCCGCGGCCACCTCGCGCAGCCCGTCCTCCAGCGCGAGCAGCCGCCGGAAGGCCGTGCCGTACGTCCGCTGGACGGCCAGGGGAAGCTGGGGCACGCGGGCCCGGCGGGCCTCCACCCGGCTGCTGCCGAGGTGGGGCCGGCCGCCGCCCGCGGCGTAGCGCAGGAACCCTGCGAGGAACTCGGGATCCACCTTGCCGGGATCGACGCGGAAAAGGCTGAGATGGGGGCCGAGGACCGCCCCCTCCCCCACGACCACCCGGGCGGTGACGGCCGACGCGACGACGTCGCCCTGCCGTACGGCGAGCAGGCCGGAAGCGCGCGGAATCCGCCGCGACGGCGCCGTCCCTGCCGCGATGTCGTCGGCCGTCAGCACCGGCACTCCGCCCTCGGGTGCTCCCTCCTCGGCCGCCCCGCGACCGGGAACATCGGGAACGTCGGCGGGCAGCGCCCGCATCGTCGAGTGCCTGATGGTGACCAGCCCGGATCTGGCCATCTCGGCCACCGTCGCCCACGACGCGTCCCAGCCCGCGGCGCCGCCGGTGAGCACCTCCAGGTCGGGCATGTCGTCGGCCAGCGCCGCGACCGCCTCCCGGAAGCGCGCGCCGGCCGCGGGAAAGCCCCGTGTGTCGACCCGGGGCGACAGGTGCCGCGCGGGGCTCACGTCCACCTCGTCGTCGAGGATGTCGATGATCCTGACCGTGCGGCAGCCGGGCGGCAGCTCGGTCTGCGCGAGGTGGGCCCGCCAGGCCGCTTCGACGGACGCCGGGTCGTCTCCCGCGTCGGCCACGAGGATCGCGCCGGGCTGGCGTTCCCCGGGCTCGGGGCGGCGCAGCAGCCACAGGTCGGGGCCGCCGGGCATCAGTGTGAGGACCGCGCGCAGCGCGCCCGTCCGCAGCAGGTTCGCCCGGATGCGGCGTCCCGGGCGGCGGCTCGCCGCGGCGCCCGGCATCAGGATGGCCACCAGCCCGCCGGGCCGCACGTGGGCGAGGCAGTGCTGCACCCAGGCCAGCTCAGACTCGCCGCGCGGGGGCATGCCGTACTGCCAGCGCGGATCGCCGACGAGGTCTTCGTGGCCCCACGCCCGCTCGTTGAACGGGGGGTCGCACACGACCGCGTCCGCGAGCACGTCCTGCGGCGGGTCGGGCGGGAACGCGTCGTGCCGCAGCGCGTCTCCCGGGACGACCCGGGCGTCCCGCCCGCGCAGCAGCAGCCGCAGTGCCGCGAGCAGCGCGACCGTCTCGTTGGCGTCCTGGCCGAGCAGCCGCACGTCGCCCTGCGCCGCCGTGGCCCCGGCTGCCCCGGCTGCCCCGATGGCCCCGGCGGTCTCGTTGGCTCCGTTGGCTCCGGCCGCCAGCAGGAGCGTGCCCATGCCGCACGCGGGGTCGAGCACCGTGCGCGCCCCAGGGCAGGCCAGCCGGGTCATCAGTGCGGCCACGTCGGGACGGGTCAGCGCCAGCCTGCGGCTGTGCGCCTCGGCGTACCGCTCGCAGAGGAACTCGAACGCGCCGGCCGCACCGCTCCGCTCGGCCATCCCGGCGACGAGCCGGAGCAGGCCGGGCTCGACCTGCGACACGTCCCCGGGTCGCGGGGGCAGGTCGGCGGTCGCCTCCGCCACCGCACGCGGGAGCCGTACGGCGAGGTCGGGGGCGGCGGACAGCAGCTTCCAGCCGTCGGGGTCGCGGAGCGTGTAGAGCAGGAACGCCCCGACCTCCCCCAGCACCTCGCCCAGGCGCAGGTCGTCGGCCGACGCGCGCAGCCGCTGCCAGACACGGTCGCCCTGCGACACCTCGAACGACTTGCCGTTCCTGCGCAGCCACGCCTCCACCTCGGGAAGCGAGAAAAGCGGGCTGGAGGCGGTACCTCCGACCGGCTGGGGGAAGTCCTCGTAGCGGCGGCGCCAGTTGCTGACCGCGGCCCTGCCGACGTCGGCGAGCCGGGCGATGTCGCCCGCGTTCACGGTCGCTTCGACCGCCGCCTCGACGGCGGCCTCGAGCGGGCTCGCGGCGGCCGGGCGCGCGGTCGTGTCCGCCGTGGTGTCCGCCTGGGCGTCGTGGCTCATGAACAGGAGCCTAGCACTGTGTGCTTGTGAAGTGACTCAACCAATGGTTTACTCAAAACCATGACGCACAACCGTATTCGGTACGCCGCGGGGTCGGACGTCGGGCGCTCGCGTGCCAACAACGAAGATTCGGTGCACGCCGGCGAGCGCCTGCTCGCCATCGCCGACGGGATGGGCGGACACGGACACGGCGAGGTCGCCAGCGCGGCCGTCATCTCCACACTGGCCAAGCTGGAGGACGGTCCGGCTCCCGCCGACGTCGCCGCCGCCCTCGCGGACGCCGTACGGGAGGCGGGGCAGCACCTGGGCGACCTCGCCGCGCAGGACCCGGCGCTTGAGCGGATGGGCACCACGATCACCGCGATGCTGTGGGACGGCCACGGGAAGTTCGCCCTGGCCCACGTGGGCGACTCACGGGCGTACATGCTGCGCGACGGCGCGCTCTACCAGATCACGCGCGACCACACGCTGGTGCAGTCGCTGGTGGACGACGGGCGCATGAGCCCCGACCAGGCCGCCCGCCATCCGCGCCGCTCCCTGCTGCTGCGGGCGCTGGAGACCAGCGGCCTGGCCGAGCCCGACCTGTCGCTGCGCGAGGCCTACCCGGGCGACCGCTACCTGCTGTGCTCCGACGGGCTCACCTCCGTGCTCGAACCCGAGGCGCTGCACCACGTGCTCACCACCGTGGCCGATCCGCAGGAGACGGTCACCCGGCTCATCGAGCTGGCCAACGAGGGCGGCGGCCCCGACAACATCTCCTGCGTCGTCGCCGACGTCGAAGCCCCCGACGCCTGAAATCTCATCCGCCCGCACCGCGAGAGCGCACCTGTTCGCCTTCGAGATTCCGCAGAAACTTGTACATGCCCGACGATGGGTTGTCATGCGGAAAGACCGTGCCATTTTCGGCGTGACACGCGTCAAGGCGCTCCGCGTAGCGGGCGGCATTCATCCGCAGCGGCACTCATCGATCTCCGGATCGCTCGCGCATTCCACGGCCTTCCTGACCAGCGTGACCGGCACGCCTTGTCCGGGATGAATCTGTATGTTCAGCGCGGTGTTGCCTGCTATGTGCGGCAGTCGCTTCAGGCCGTTGATGTAGTCGGGTTCCGAGCTCCGGCCCTCACAGAAGACCATGATCGTGCGAAGCTCGGGGCGATTCCCGGCGGTCCTCTTCAGCGGCCTTCCGCCTCTTCGTCGTCCGTTGGGAGCCATCAGCCGATCAACCCGAGCGCACGCAGGAGGGGGGGTCTGATCCACGTGCGGGAGAGCACCGAACCTGCCGTGGAGGTAGGCGTTCTCCAGGTTCTGCGACTTGCGCACGCGCTCTCCGGCGAAGTCGGCAAGCGCGCCGAGGCGGGCCGAGCCGTCGGCGCGTTTTTCGGTCAGCCAGACCTCATCGAGATCGGGGGTGTACGTGCAGGCATGCCGCGCGCAGACCTTCACACGTGAGGACCATCATGCGAGTCGCGGCCCGCGGCCCGATCACGTGGCCGGGCCGCTAGGGCCCGGACTGGGGTCAGACGGCCCAGCCGCCGTCCACGTTGATCGTCGCTCCGGTGATGTGGCGCCCGCCGTCGCCCGCCAAATGGGCCACGGTCTCGGCGATGTCGCCCGGCTCCGCGTAGCGGCCGAGGACCGTCAGGCCCCGGATCGTGTCCGCCATGGGGCTGTCCGCCGGGTTCGAGGCGGTGTCGGTCGGGCCGGGGTTGACGAGGTTGACCGTGATGCCGCGCGGCCCGAGGTCGCGGGCGAGCCCCTTGGTCATTCCGGTCATGGCCGTCTTGCTCATCGCGTAGAGGGCGAAGCCCGGGAAGACGGCCCGCTCGACCACGTTGCTGCCGATGGTGATGATCCGGCCGCCCTCGGACATGTGCCCCGCCGCCGCCCGCGCGGCCAGGAACGGCCCGCGCACGTTGGCCGCGAGCGTACGGTCGACCTCCTCCGGTCCGAGGTCCTCGATGGGCGCGACGTGGAAGACCGCCGCGTTGTTCACGAGGACGTCGAGCCGGCCGAACTCCGCGGCGGCCTCGTCCACGGCCGCGGTGACCGCCGCCGCGTCGCCGTTGTCGGCGCGGATGACCAGTGTCCGCCTGCCCATCCCCTTCACCTTCTCGGCCACGGCGGCAGCGCTGTCCTCGTCTCGCTCGTAGGTCAGCGCCACGTCCGCGCCGCGCTCGGCCAGCCTGAGTGCGACCGCCGCGCCGATCCCCCTGCCACCCCCGGTGACCAGGGCCGCCTTGCCGTTCATGTCGTTCATCTCGTTCATGGGATCGAGCATGGCGGTGGCGCCGCCGGGAGGTCCGGCGGCGATCGGACCTCGCGTTCCGCCCGCTCCAGCCCGGCGTACAGCGCGGCGGACAGCGCGGCGGACAGCGCGATGGAAAGGGCGGCGGAGCGGTCAGGCGCCGCGCGCCCGGAAGGCGGCCGTCTTGACCCGGTTCTGGCAGGCCGTGGAGCAGAAGCGGCGGGTGCCGTTGCGGGAGGTGTCCACATACACGCGGTCGCAGTGCGGTGCGGTGCACACGCCGAGCCGGTCGTGCAGCTCGCTGCCGAGCACCACGGCCAGGCCGGTCGCGCAACCGGCCGCGTAGTTGCCGGCCAGGGTGCCGCCCGCGCCGTGGAAGTGCAGGTGCCAGGGCTCCCCGTCGTGCCGGTCGAGGTGCGGGCGGGCGTCCGTCTCGGCCAGCAGTCCGTTCACGGCGAGCGCCGCCGCGTCCACGTCGCCACGCGTCACGGCCTCGAACACACCACGCAGCCGCCCCGCGATCTCCGTGAGCGCGTCCGCCTCCGCCTCGGAGACCTCGGGCGCCCGCCTGTCGCCGGTCGCGAGCACGTCGCCGACCGCGGCGGCCCGCGCCTCACCCGTCGGAAGCGCGTACGGCCGGCCCCGCGCCTCCCCCTCGGTCAGCGCGTTGACGAGGCCGACCGCGATGCCCACCACGGCATCAGTGTGACTGTTGAAGTTCACTTGACCAGTTACGCCCTTGCCTTCTACGTTGTAACTGCCGAAATGATACACGCCAGTTACAAGGAGACGGCATGATCACAACCGACGTGGCCACCCGGTGGATCGACCGTTGGGACCGCCAGCAGGAGGGCTACCTTCCCGACCGGGAGGAGCGCTTCACCGCGCTGATCGACGCCGTCGAGGCGGGCGCCGGCCGTCCGGACCCCCTGGTGATCGACCTCGGCTGCGGCCCCGGCTCGCTCTCGGCCCGCCTGCTCGACCGTCTTCCCCGCGCCACGGTCGTCGCGGTCGACGCCGATCCTCTCCTGCTGTCGCTCGCCCGGGCGGCGTACGGCGACCGTGACGGCCTGCGCCTCGCCGACCTGGACCTGCGCGAGCCGGGATGGGGTGAGGCGCTCGGCCTCGACCGCCCGGCGGACGCGGCGGTGAGCACGACCGCGTTGCACTGG
Source organism: Microbispora sp. CSR-4 (assembly GCF_008033685.1). Lineage (NCBI taxonomy): Bacteria > Bacillati > Actinomycetota > Actinomycetes > Streptosporangiales > Streptosporangiaceae > Microbispora > Microbispora sp. CSR-4. The sequence continues at coordinate 13,887 of NZ_VJVX01000028.1, read as the reverse complement.
CTGGCCGAGCCCCATCTGCGAGCCGTGTACGCCGAGCTCGCGACCGTGCTGCGGCCGGGCGGGCTGTTCCTCAACGGCGACCACTTCAGCTCCGAGGACACCTCGCCGACGCTGGCGCGGCTGGAGCGGGCCGTGCACGAGAGCGAGGAGCGGCGGCGCTTCACCGACGGCCGTCCTGAGGACTGGCGTCAGTGGTGGGACGCGATCGCCGCCGACCCCGAGCTCGCCGGTGTCGCGGCGCCCCGGCCGGCCACCGCGGCACACCACGGCTCGGAGTCGCTCCATCTGTCCACCCATGTCGAGGCCCTGCGGGCGGCGGGCTTCGCCGAGATCGGGACGCTGTGGCAGCGCGGCGACAACCGCCTGCTCTGCGCCGTGCGTCCGTAATCCTCCCGGCCCGCGCCATCCTCTCCGTCGGCCCGCCGGGGGGTTTGCCCGCCGGGCCGCCGGAAAGACGGAGGCCATGACACCGACCGTGCTCACCGTGAACGCGGGCTCCAGCAGCCTGCAACTGCATCTGGTGCGGGACGGCCGCGTGCTGCGCACCGAGCACAGCGAGCACGGCCCGGACCCCGCCACGGCGGAGCGTACGCTGTCGGACTTCCTGTCCGGGGCGGGCACCGAGGTGACCGCCGTCGGCCACCGGATCGTCCACGGCGGCGAGGCCGTACGCGCTCCGATGGTCGCCGACGACGACCTGGTAGAGGCCGCACGCGGTTACGCCGACCTCGCGCCGCTGCACGTGCCGCCCGCGCTCGCGCTGGTCGAGGCGGCCCGGCGGGTGCTGCCGTCCGTGCCACACGTGCTGTGCCCCGACACCGCCTTCCACGCGGGGCTTCCGGCCGTCGCCGCGACCTACGCCCTGCCCGCCGGGTGGCGGCGGCGCTGGGGCCTGCGCCGCTACGGCTTCCATGGGCTGTCGTACGCGTGGGCGGCCCGGCGGGCGGCCGAGCTGCTCGGACGCCCGGCCGGGAAGGTCAGCCTGGTCCTCACGCATCTCGGCGGCGGATGCTCGGTCTGCGCCGTGCGCGGCGGCCGGAGCGTGGACACCTCGATGGGGTTCACTCCGTTGGAGGGCGTGCCCATGAGCACGCGTTCCGGCAGCGTCGATCCCGGCATGCTCCTGTGGCTGCTGTCCGGCGCACGCCTCACGCTGGACGAGCTGCGCGACGGGCTGGAGCACGGCTCCGGGCTGCTCGGGCTCTCCGGGGGCCTGTCCGGCGACACCCGCGACCTGGTCGCCTCGCCGGAGGCGGCCGCCGCCCTGGCGCTCGACGTGTTCGCCTACCGGGTGAGCCGGGAGATCGCCGCCGCCACCGCCGCCCTCGACCGGCTCGACGCGCTCGTGTTCACCGGCGAGATCGGCTGGGACCAGCCGGAGGTGCGCGAAGCGGTGTGCGCCAGGCTGTCGCTGCTCGGCGTGGAGCCGCCCGCCGTGACCGACGCCGACCGCGATCTTGTCGTCAGTCCGCCGGGCGCCCGCGTGCCGGTCCTCGTCGTACGGCCCCGCGAGGAGCTCCAGATCGCCCGGGAGACCCTGGCCGCGCTCGGCCGTCCCGGTGGCCGAGACGGGCGGCCGTAGAATCCGCAGACATGCGCATCTTCACCGTGGACTCCTTCACCGAGCGGCCGTTCCGGGGCAATCCCGCCGCGGTCTGCCTCCTCGACGAGACCGTGCCGGACGAGTGGATGCAGGCGGTGGCCGCCGAGATGCGCCATTCGGAGACGGCCTTCGTGCTCGGGCGGGGTGAGGGGCCGTGCTCGCTGCGCTGGTTCACCCCCGCGGTCGAGGTCGCGCTGTGCGGGCACGCCACCCTGGCCACCGCGCACGTCCTCTACTCCCTCGGGGAGTCCGGACGGCTGGAGTTCGAGACGAAGAGCGGCATTCTCGCGACCGAGCAGGCGGACGGCGGGCTGATCGCGATGGACTTCCCGGCGAAGCGGGCCGCGCAGTGCCCGCCGCCGGACGGCCTCGTCGAGGCCCTCGGCGTCACGCCGGTGTGGACCGGCCGCAGCGAGTTCGACCTGCTGGTCGAGGTCGGCTCGGCCGATGAGGTCCGGGCCGCCGAGCCCGACATGGCGCGGCTGGCCGAGGTCGAGGCCCGTGGCGTCATCGTGACGGCGTCCGGCGAGGGCACCTCCGCCGACTACGTCTCCCGGTTCTTCGGCCCCCGGGTGGGCGTGCCCGAGGACCCGGTCACCGGGTCGGCCCACTGCGTGCTCGCGCCGCACTGGTCGGCCAGGCTCGGCCGGGACGCGCTCGTCGGCGAGCAGGTGTCGCGGCGCGGCGGAACCGTGCGCACGACCCTGCGCGGCGACCGCGTCGAGCTCGCCGGCCACGCCGTGACCATCTGGTCCGGCGAGCTGGAGGTCTGACCTCCGACGACCGCGCCCCGGACACGGAGGGCCGCGCGGAATCCTCGTGGGCGGCCGGCGTGCGATGTCGGCGGGCGGGCGCGCGCCGTCAGGACGCTCGCGGCCTCAGGAGGCGGGAACGGCGGTCGGAGGCGGGCACGGCGGTCGGAGGCGCTGTGTCAGGAGGCGGGGACCGCGAGAGCGGCCTCGATCCGGCGGACGGCGGTGATCGCCCCGAACGCCAGCAGCCGCACGAGGTCGGCGTCGGACCGTCCTCCCCCGGCCTCCCGCCAGGCGGCCACGTCCGCGTCGGCCACCCGATAAGGCGCGAGGGCCGCCAGCAGGGCGAGCTTGGCCGCCGGGCGCTGTGCGGGCGCGACGTCCTCCAGCGGGCCGGACGGCCAGCCGGTCAGCGGCGGGTGCCCGCCGTCCCAGACCGCGACGGCCTCCACGACCGCCTCCCTGGCCGAGTCGCCCAGCAGGTGGCCGCCCTCCCCAGCCGCCGCCCGCAGCGCGGCGAACGCCACCCCGGCCGGGGCACCCGCCGCCCAGGCCGGGGCCGGGCCCGAGGGCAGCCCGTGCAGCAGGGGCAGCGCCTCACCCTGTGGCCGCCTGCGGCGCACCGTCTTTGCGAGGGCCCTGCCGCCCAGGCCGCGTACGAGCCGGGAGCGTTGCAGGCCGGCCGGCAGAAGGTCGTCGGTAAGCAACGACGACACCATCCGGTTGATGAAATGGAAGGCGAGGGCCGTGCCGATGTGCTCGGCCGCGTGATCCTCCGGACACGGCGGCGCCTTCCCGGACGTGGCCGTGCCGAACGCCCAGGCGAACAGCCGGGCGTGTTCGGGATCGGACGGCCTCTCCCCACGCGCGACGGTCTCGGCCAGCTCGTGCTCACCGGTCGCGTGCAGGAGCACGGTGTGCGCGTCCACGCAGAACGGGCACTTGTTGGCGAGAGAGACCCCGGTTGCGACGACCTCCTTGGCCGCCCTCGGGGCCTGCCCGGCGACCAGCGACTCACGCAGCATCGCCCACGTGGCGGCGAGCACCTCGGGGGCCGGGGACAACGTCAGGAACAGCGGCATGCGGGCCAGGCCGAAATCACGGGTGATCTGCGCGTAGACCTGGGCGATCAGCCCGGCCGCCGCCTCCGTGGGCACCGGGGTCACATATCGGTAGCGCGTCGGCATCGCGGCCTCCTCATCGGTGGTGCTGTCATGCGAGCCGATCCTGCCGAGCGCGGTCGCCCACGTCGTCGTACGGCGGAATGCGTTTCCGGCCGCTCCCCGCGCGGCTGCGGGGCGGCGGCCGTACTCCGGGGGGAGTAGTGCGGGATCGGTCCGCCGGGAGGAGGCGGGCCGAATCGTCCTCGGTCTACTCTGCTGACATGGACGGCGATCGCGGACGGCAGGCCTCCTCCAGCCCACGGAAGTCTCAGTCACCGGTGATCGTGGACATGCCCGCGCCGCCCGAGCCGCGGGCACTCGCGGAGCCTGCTCTCCCGAAGGACCCTGCTCTCCCGAAGAACCCGGGCCGCGCAGATGAACCGGCGGCCTCGAAGGGATCGGTCCTGTCGGACGGACCGGCCCTCCCGGAGGAACCGGAGGGATCGGATGAACCGGCCGTCTCGAACGACGGGGCGGAGGCCGGGCGACGCCCCCTCCCCCGGTTCCACCTGTCGGACGCCGTGCTCGGGGTGGTCGTAGCGGTGGCGCTCGCGGGCGGCACCCTGCTTCCCGGCTCGCCGAACGGGCCCGCGCAACTGGGGGTGGTGGGCTACCTGCTCCTGGTGGCCGGGTCCGCCGCCCTGGCCGTGCGGCGGGCGATGCCGGTGACGGCGCTCGTCGTCTCCGCGGCCTGCATGCTGGTCTACGCCCTGCGGGTGCAGCCCGAGACGGCGACCGCGTTCCCCCTCCTGATCACGGTGTTCTCGGCGGCCGCCGCGGGCCGTCGCGTGTGGGCGGTCGCGGGCAGCGCCGTCTATCTCACCGGTGTCCTGCTGGTGCAGCTGTCGGACCTCGGCGGCGGGACCCCGCGCGAGGTGGTCGACCGGGTGGGCCTGCTCGTCGGCTGGTTCGTCGCCGCCAACGTGGCGGGGGTCGTCTCCCGGCAGCGGCAGGCGTACCTGCGCCAGGCCGAGCAGCGGGCCGTCGAGGCGGAGCGCACCCGCGAGGAGGTCGCGCTGCGCCGGGCCGGCGAGGAGCGGCTGCGCATCGCCAGGGAACTGCACGACTCCCTCACCCACAGCATCTCGATCATCAAGGTGCAGGCCGGGGTGGCCGTCCATCTGGCGCGCAAGCGGGGCGACGAGGTGCCGCCCGCGCTGCTGGCGATCCAGGACGCGAGCGCGGACGCCATGCGCGAGCTGCGCGCGACGCTTGAGGTGCTGCGCGAACCCGGCCCCGACGACGCGCCCGGCGCGGCCCGGGCCGACAGGATCGGCGAACTGGTCGAGCGGGCCCGGTCGGCGGGCGTGCCGGCCACACTGTCGATCAGCGGCACGCCCCGCGCCCTGCCGCCCGAGGTCGACCTGACCGCCTACCGCATCGTGCAGGAGGCGCTCACCAACGTGGCGCGGCACGCGGGCCCCGCCTCGGCGTCCGTGCAGGTCCGCTATCTGCCCGGCGCCCTCGTCGTACGCGTCGAGGACGACGGCAGAGGAACCGCGACACCGAACGAGTCCTCTCATGTGGGCGTCGGGCTCACCGGCATGCGCGAGCGGGTGTCCGCGCTCGGCGGGCGGCTCCACACCGGTCCGGGCGCGGACGGCGGCTTCACCGTGCACGCCGAGCTGCCCCTCCCGGTGCGGGAGGGAGCGGCGTGATCAGGGTGCTGCTGGTGGACGACCAGGCGCTGATCCGGGCCGGATTCAAGGCGCTGCTCGACGCCGAGGACGACGTGGAGGTGGTCGGCGAGGCGGGCGACGGCAGCCAGGGCCTGGCACTGGCCGAACGGCACGTGCCCGACGTCGCGCTCGTGGACATCCAGATGCCGGTGATGGACGGCATCGAGACCACCCGCCGCATCGCCGACGATCCCCGCCTGGCCGCCACCCGGGTGGTGATCCTGACCAACTACGGGCTCGACCGCTACGTGTTCGACGCGCTGCGGGCGGGCGCGAGCGGCTTCCTGCTCAAGGACACCGATCCGGCGGAGCTCGTCCAGGCGATCAGGGTCGCGGCGCGCGGCGACGCCCTGCTGTCGCCCGCGGTCACCCGGACGCTCATCAGCGAGTACGTCTCCCGCCCGCCGGACGCCGTGCCGACTGCCGCCCTGGAGCAGCTCACCAACCGCGAACGGGAGGTCGTCGCCCTGGTCGCGCGCGGCCTCACCAACGAGGAGATCGCCGCTCACATGGTGATCAGCCCGTTCACCGCCAAGACCCACGTGAGCAGGGCGATGACCAAGCTCGGCGCGCGCGACCGGGCCCAGCTCGTCGTCTTCGCCTACGAGTCCGGCCTGGTGATCCCCCGGGGTGCCGCCAGGCCCCGCTGAACCGTTCCCCAGGAAAGCGGTCAGAAGAGGCGCTCGCGCAGGCGGGCCGCCGCCTCGACCACATTGGCGAGCGCCGCCTCGACCTGCTCGTACGTGCGGGTCTTCAGCCCGCAGTCGGGGTTGACCCACAACCGCTCGGCGGGCACGCTCCGCAGCGCCTCCGCGAGCAGGTGCTCCACCTCGTCGGCGTCCGGTACGCGCGGCGAGTGGATGTCGTACACGCCCGGCCCCAATCCCCGGGGGAAGGCGCCGACCGCGCCGAGCACCCGTCCCCGCGAGCGCGCCGACTCGATGCTCGTGACGTCCGCGTCAAGGGCGTCGATCGCGGCGAGGATCTCATCGGCGTCCGAATAGCACAGATGCGTGTGGATCTGCGTGTGCTCGCTCGCTCCCGAGGTGGCCCATCGGTAGGCCGCGACCGCCCACTCCAGGTAGGCGGCCTGCTCGGCGCGCCGCAGCGGCACCAGCTCGCGCAGCGCGGGCTCGTCGACCTGGATGACACGGATGCCCGCCTCCTCCAGGTCGCCCACCTCCTCACGCACGGCGTCGGCGACCTGGAACACGACCTCGCGCAGCGGCAGGTCGTCGCGGACGAACGACCAGGCCACGATCGTCACCGGGCCGGTGAGCATGCCCTTGACCGGCTTGCTCGTCAGCGACTGGGCATACCGCGCCCACCGCACAGTGATCGGCTCCGGCCGCCGCACGTCGCCGTACAGGATGGGCGGGCGGGTGCAGCGCGAGCCGTACGACTGGACCCAGCCGTGCCGGGTGACGGCGAAGCCGTCGAGGTGCTCGGCGAAATACTGCACCATGTCGTTGCGCTCGGGCTCGCCGTGCACGAGGACGTCCAGCCCCAGCCGCTCCTGCAGCGCGATGACCTGCTCGATCTCCGCGCGGACCATGCTCTCGTAGGCCGCCTCGCCGATCTGCCCGGCCGCCAGGGCCGCCCGGGCGCGGCGCAGCTCACCCGTCTGGGGGAAGGAGCCGATCGTGGTGACCGGCAGGAGCGGCAGCTTCAGGTGCTCGGCCTGCACCGCCGCCCGTATGGGGTAGGGGGCGCGGCCCTGCTCCGTACGGGCCGGGAACGCGTGTGGGCGCTCCGGTGCGGCGGGCTGTCCGGGCAGGTCACGCGCGGGTGTGGCCGCGAGCCGGGCCGCCAGGTCGACCACCTCGGCGACCTTCTGCTCCGCGAACGCCAGCCGCTCCCGCAGCGCGAGGTCGAGGCCGGTCTCGCGCTCCACGTCGTAGGGCACGTGGAGGAGCGAGCACGACGTGCTCACCGCGACCCGCCCGGCACGCTCCCGTACGGCGAGCAGCGTGGCCAGCGCGCGGTCCCGGTCGGTGCGCCACACGTCGCGTCCCGAGACCACGCCGACGACGACCGTCTTGCCGCGCAGCGCCTCCACATCCAGCGTCTCCACGCCCTGGGCCGCGCCCCGGACGAGGTCGAGGGCGACGGCCTCGACCGGCGCTCCGGCCAGCACGGGCAGCGCGTCGCCGAGATCCCCGAAATAGGAGGCGACCAGCAGCGCGGGCCGGTGCTCCAGCCGTCCCAGCCGGTCGTACGCCGCCTCGACCGCGGCCAGCTCGGCGGTGGTGCGGTCGGCGACCAGGGCGGGCTCGTCCAGTTGCACCCAGCCGACGCCCTCGGCGGCCAGCTCGGCCAGCAGACGCGCGTACACCTCGACCACGTCGTCCAGCCGGTCGAGCGGGGCGAAGCCGTCCGGGCTGTCCGGGGCGGCCTGCGACAGCAGCAGGAACGTCACCGGCCCGACCAGCACGGGCCGGGTCTCCAGCCCCAGCGCGCGGGCCTCGCGCACCTCGCCCAGCGGCTTGGCGGCGTCGAGCGAGAAGACCGTGTCCGGGCCGATCTCGGGAACGATGTAGTGATAGTTGGTGTCGAACCACTTGGTCATGCGCAGCGGGGCGATCCCCTCGGCGCCCCGGGCCATCGCGAAGTAGGTCGCCAGGTCGTCGTCGTGCCGGTAACGCCCCGGCACCGCGCCCAGCAGCACCGCCGTGTCGAGCACCTGGTCGTAGTAGGAGAACGTGTTCGACGGCAGGCCCTCCAGCCCGAGCGCGGCGAGCCGCCGCCAGGTGTCCTCCCGCACCCGCCGCGCGGTCTCCTCCAGGTCCGTACGGCTGGAACGCCCCTCCCAGTAGGACTCCAGCGCCCGCTTCAACTCGCGATCCGGCCCGATCCGCGGATAGCCCAGCACGGTCGATGCGGGAAAGGACGACGTCATCACCACTCCTCAGATGTCGAACGGGACGCCCCGCATCCTCCCCTCGTCCCGTCCTGGTGTGGCGGATCTATTGACCCCGCTTATGGATCAGTTCGGCGGGTCACTCCGCCGGTCACCGGGGGGCGTCCATGCGCTGCGTGCCGATGACCGACAGCAGCCGCAGCGCCTGATCGGACGGTGAACCGGGGACGGCGGTGTAGATCACCATCTGCTGATCGCGGTCGGCGATGTCGAGGACGTCGCAGTTGACGGTGATCGGGCCGACCATCGCGTGGTGGAAGGTCTTGGACAGTGTGGGCCGGTCCGTGACGTCGTGGGAAGCCCACAGCCGGGCGAACTCCGGGCTCTTCGCGAGGAGCTCGTCCACCAGCCCGGTCACCTCGGGCGCGTCGGGATAGCGGGCGGCGGCGGCGCGCAGCCGCCGGGCCGCGTGCCGGGCGAAGTCGTCGGCGTCGGCCATGTTGATTCCGTACAACGGCCGTCTCTCGGGGTGGGGGGCGAGGAACACGCGGCGCACCAGGTTGCGGTCACGCGGCGACAGGGCCGAGAAGTCCTCCATGAGTGCCGCCGCCAGCTCGTTCCAGGCGAGCACCTCGAACGTGGCGGACGTCACGAACGCCGCGGCCTGCGGCAACCTCGCCAGCAGGTCCAGGATGCTCTGCCGGACCTCCCGCGAGGGCCCCGGCGGCGGGGCGGGCGAGGCGCCGGCGAGGTAGTGGAGGTGGGCGCGCTCGGCGTCCGACAGGCGCAGGGCCCGGGCCAGCCCGGCCAGCACCTCACGCGACGGGCGCGGACCGCGGGCCTGCTCCAGCCGCGTGTAGTACTCCGTCGAAATGAAGGCGAGCTGCGCCGCCTCCTCACGCCGCAACCCCGGCGTACGACGCCTGGGCCCGGCGGGCAGCCCCACGTCCGCAGGGCTGATCCGCTCGCGCCTGCTGCGCAGGAAGTCGGCCAGTTCTCGTCGGTCCACGCCTCCAGTGTGCACGCGACGCCGCAGGCCGAGCCAGGTACCGCCGATGCCTGGATAGGCCCGCGCCCACCGGCGCAGGCTCACTGCCATGGACAACACACCGAACATCGACACGACCACCCCCACCACACCCGGCGCTTCCGGCCTGCTCGACGGCAAGGTCGCCTTCGTCAGCGGCGCCGGACGCGGCATCGGAGCCGCGGCGGCGCGGCTGTTCGCCCGGGAGGGCGCACGCGTGCTCCTCGCGGCCCGGACGGAGGTGCAGCTCAAGGCGGTGACCGAGGAGATCCGCGCGGCGGGCGGCACCGCCGACTACGTGGTGTGCGACCTGGCCCACGCGGCGAGCGTGCGCGCCGCCGTGAACCGCGCCGCGGACCTGTACGGCCGGCTCGACGTCGCCTTCAACAACGGGGCGATCGGCCAGCAGCCCGGCCCGTTGGACCGGATGCCCGAGGCCGAATTCGACAGCGTCTACGCCGTGAACCTCAAGGGCGTCTGGCTGGCCATGGTCGCCGAGGTGGAGGTGATCCGGGGCACCGCGGGCACGGGCGCCATCGTCAACAACTCGTCCGTCGGCAGTTGGGGAGGCAACCCGGAGCTGCCGGCCTACGGTGCGATGAAACGGGCGGTCAACAGCCTCACCGAGTCGGCCGCCGTCACCTACGGCCCCGAAGGCATCCGCGTCAACGCCATCGCTCCCGGCAACACGCTGACCGAGATGATCCTCGCCTGGGAGGCGCAGTCCCCGGGTCTCCAGGAGCGACTCACGGCCGTGACACCGCTGCGCCGCGGGGCCGACCCTGCCGAGATCGCCGAGGCGGCCGCCTGGCTGCTGAGCGACCGCGCATCCTTCGTGACCGGAGCCGTCCTGCGCGTCGACGGCGGCGCCCGGGTCTGACCCCTGGGCAGCGCTCCCCCGCCCCGAGGGCCCGGGCCGCCGGCCCGGATTCATCGACCACGCTTATAAATCAGGCTCCGGCCGTGCCGCCTGCCGACGCCTTGCACCGCCACTCGGCGGGCCGGGCCGGGCCGGTGGCGGGGTCAGGTGGCGGGTCAGGTGGCGTCGTAGGCGGCGTCGTAGGCGGCGGCGACGCGTTTGGGCACGACCATGCGCCAGGCGTCGACGACGAGCTCCCGCATCTCGGCCTCGTCGATGGCCGCCATCCTGACCCGGACCCAGTTGTAGCGCTCGTCCGAGGGAACGGGCATGAGGAACTTCTCCGGCTCGGAGGCCACGAGCGCCGCCCGCTCCTCCTTGGGGAACCCGAAGCCCATCAGGGTCTCGTCCGGGGAGATCGAGGCGTACACGATGCCCCTGACCCGGAACTTCACGTAGTCGCGCACCAGTGCTTCCTCGGTGCGGGGCAGTGTCAGCGCGACCCGCCGCACGTCGTCGGCCGTGACCATCAGACGCCGTCCTCGGCGCGGACGGCCCCCGCCGCTCTCGGCGATGAAAGATCGAACATCGTCACGGACGCACCATAGCCCCGGCCACCGACATTCCGGCCGGTCCCGCCGCACGGGTTCCGGGCGGGTGCCGCCCGGAACCCCGGCGGGGACGAGCATTCACGGGCCTGCTCATGGGCGCCGCGCAGCGGCCAGGAACATGGGCACAGCGAGGAACAGCCGGCCCCGCCGCGCCCGGCCGGTCTGCTCGGCGATCCAGTCGTCGGCCTGCCGCCGGGTGACCGCCCCCGCCGCGTACGCGCCCTCGGCCACGCCGGTGACCATCGGCAGGAGCGAACCGTCCGTGAAGACACCCGTACGGACCTCGACGGCGACGTCCTCGAAGCCCGCGTCGAGCAGGGCGGCGCATCGAACAGGCCCGGGCGGCCCTGGAGGTGGTCGAGTGCGCGCTGGGCTGCGACCACGACGACATCACCGGCTGCGCGCACTTCCAGCAGGCCGTGCTCGACCGGATCGGCCCTCCCGCATCGCTCGCCGACGCCCGATGACCGATGGCCGGTGACTGATGACTGATGACCGGCGCTACGGGTGAGCGCGCAGGGCGGCGAGGAGCCAGGCGAAGTCGTCTGCGTGGGACGGCTTGGGCTCCCGGCCGTTGATCACGGCCATGAGGTGCCGGTAGCGGTCGGCCTCGGCGAACAGGCCGGCCTCAAGACGCTGCGCGACGGCCGCCCGGGCGTCGGCGTCCATGTCGCCGAGCAGGCGGTCGACGACCTCGACGGCCTCGGGTGATTCGGGGCTCACCCCGTTCTGCCGCGCCTCGCCCACCTGCCAGGCGACCTTCTTCGCGAACCACATGAAGGCCCCGGGCTCCTGCCCGGCGCGGTTGCGCGTGTTGTGCTCCACCATGTCGCGCATGCGCTGCCGGAAGCCCGGGTCCCGCACGAGCTCGGCGAGCTCCACCCAGGCGTCCACCTGCTCCGGCGTGGGGTCGTCGGGCAGGGCGATCTCGGTGTGCCCCAGCCGGTTCCTGAGCTCCGGATCGGCGTCCTGCCCGCCGAAGACCTCGTCCACGAAGTTCTCGATGATGCGCCGCCGCTCCTCGGCGGACAGCCGTGCCAGCTCGTTCAACAGTTTCGTCTCCTCTGTTCCGGCCCGTCGCTTCGCGACGGTGCTGAGCACCGCGCGCCGGAGCCGCAGGGTGCGGATCTGCGCGTCGAGTGCGTTCACATGGACGGCGGCGACGTCGGCCAGGGTGACCTTCCGCTCCAGCACCCGCCGTACGTCGTCCAGGCCGAGCCCGAGATCCCGCAGGGTCCTGATGAGTTCGAGCCGGGCCACGGCGCCGGCGTCGTAGAGCCGGTAGCCTCCCTCGCTCCGCTCCACAGGCGGCAGTGCGCCGACGTCCGACCAGTATCGGATCGTGCGCACCGGCATCCCGGTGCGGCGGGAGAGCCATCCGATGGTGAACAGCTCGTCGTCGTCCATGACGCCGAGTCTGGTCTCTCCACCGGCTGGAGACTCAAGGGGCGTTTCGCACCGCTATGCCAGGGGCCGGGAAATCTCTAAGGTTGAGCGTGATCAGTGACGGCGGGAGGACCGGATGAGCGAAGGCTCGGCGGACGGCTCCGGCGAGGAGCACCGTCCCAAGCTCGACACCAGCGTGCCGCACTCGGCGCGCATCTGGAACTACTTCCTGGGCGGCAAGGACCACTTCACCGTCGACCGTGAGCTCGGCGAGCAGATCCGGCAGGCGTACCCCGGCATCGTCGACATCGCCCGCCAGTCGCGGGGCTTCCTCGGCCGGGCCGTACGGCACCTGGCCGGAGATGTGGGCATCCGGCAGTTCCTCGACATCGGCACCGGCCTGCCGACCGCCGACAACACCCACCAGGTGGCGCAGCGGGTGGCCCCGGAGTGCCGCGTCGTGTACGTGGACAACGACCCGCTCGTGCTGGTGCACGCGAACGCCCTGCTGATCAGCAGCCCGCCCGGCGCGACCGACTACATCGAGGCCGACGTACGCCGGCCGGACGAGATCCTGAGCGCCGCGTCGAAGACGCTCGATTTCGGCGAGCCGGTGGCCCTCATGTTGCTGGGGATCATGGGCCAGGTGCTCGACGACGAGGAGGCGTACGGGATCGTGCGCCGGCTCATGGACGCCCTGCCGTCCGGCAGCCACCTGGTGTTCGAGGACGGCACGAAGATCGTCCTGCCCGAGGCGGCCGACGAGGCGGAGCGCATCCGCGCCGAGGGCGGCGACCCCTACCGGCTGCGTACGCCCGAGCAGTTCGCGCGCTTCTTCGACGGCCTGACCCTGCTGGAGCCGGGGGTGGTGTCGGTGTCGCGGTGGCGACCAGACCGCAGCCAGTTCGGGGAGGCGCCCGAGGTCGACGCACTCTGCGGGGTGGCCCGCAAGGACTGACCCGCCGAGGCGCCACCGTCACCGCCCAGCACCCGCCACGGGCTGCGCCTCCCCCGGCGAACGTGCCGCCGTCCACTGCGCCGCCGTCCACTGCGTCTCCGTCCACTGCGTCTCCGTCCACTGCGCGCGCCCTCTCGCGCTGGTACCTCACCAGCATCGACAGGGTTCGCACCGGTGCCCCATACCGGACGTGATCGCCGACCGCGCCGTTCAACTCGACCGCGCCCTGCGCGCGGTCGAACACGCCGTCGCCGCCTTCTGAGCAGCCCTGTCACCGTTTTCTGGGCCTTCGCCGTTCTGGGCCTTCGCCGTTCTGGGTCTTCGGCGCTTTCCGAGCAGCGCCGAACCACTTCCTGGCAGCGCCGTCCCCACTCTGTGAGCGGCGGCGTTCCACTTTCTGGTAGCGCCATCGCAGGTTTCCGGGCTTTCGATGCTTGCTGGGTAGTGCCTTCGACGCTTGGCGGTAGTGCTTTCCGCGTTCTCTGAGCGGCTCCTTGGCTTCCTTTCTGGGCCGCCCCTTCGGTGGCCGGCACGCCCTGTTTTCGGGTTGACCTGCGGCTCCAACCCTTCGCTTCGGACGGTTGCTGTTCATTCACGGAGTGTGAGAGAATCCATACATCAGTTCGAATCAAGTGAGGAAGGCGCGATGGATATGTTCGACATCGATCCTGAGCGCCTTCGCCGTTCGAACGATGATGACGGCGAGTGGTGGGACCGTCTGATCGCCAATTCGCCGCTGTGGTCGTCCGACGGCTCGTCCGCCCGTGAGCCCTTCCCGATCATCAACTTTGGGCCCCGGCAGCCCGCCGACACGCTCGGCACCCAGACCACGGACGCCCCAGGGACGGACGTCCCAGGCACCGACACCGACAGCGCAGACAGCGACGACGCGAACGCCGTGCGTGGGGCTGCCATCGGTGCGAACGCCGCTGGCACGGACGGCGCTCGCGCGGACGCCGCCCGTGGGACTGCCGATGGTGGGGCTGCCG
>NZ_VJVX01000279.1:0-424 GCF_008033685.1 Microbispora sp. CSR-4 | reverse complement strand
GTGGGGTTCGGGGTGGTCGCGGCGTAGGACGGGGACGGCGATCAGGTCTGGTTCGTGGTCGAGGGTTTCGCGGATGAGCCCGCTGAGGACGCCGTCGGGCCCGATCTCCAGGAACGTCCGCACTTCCTCGCCCGGCTCCCGGCCCTCGTGCAGCCGCCGTACGACGTCGGTGAAGCGGACGGGGTTGCGCAGGTGGCGGGTCCAGTAGGAGGGGTCGGTCAGGTCGGTTGGGGTGGCGATCTGGCCGGTGAGGTCGGAGACGAAGGGGATGACCGGTCCCGTGGGCGGGGTGAGGGACAGCCCGGCGACGGCGTGTTCGAACTCCTCCAGGATGGGGTTCATGTGGGGGGAGTGGAAGGCGTGGCTGACGGTCAGGGGGCGGACTTTGTAGCCGTGGTCGCGGAAGTGCTGGGTGAGGTGGGTG
>NZ_VJVX01000278.1:0-424 GCF_008033685.1 Microbispora sp. CSR-4 | reverse complement strand
GGACGCGCCCGGCGGGCGAGGCCACGATACCACCGGGCTCCACGTCGGCGTGCAGGGCGTCGAGCAGGGCCGGTTCGTCTCCGAACGTCGCAGATCGGGCGAGGGTCGTGTTGGGAGAGAGTGTAGGCTCCTTGAAATCTGGATTAAAATCTATTCTAACTATCATTTCTATCACCATAATCTACACTTATTTTCAACTCATCATCTCCAATATCATCTTTACTTAGGTTATCAACTTCACATTTCAACTTCTCAACTCTTGTTTTCTGCTCCTCTGTAGCCAAATTCCTTTTTTTATCAAGCAGAAGACGGTACTCGATATATCTTCAGGTGACTGGAGTCCAGGCGTGTCCTCTTCCAATCTGGCTGATCGCTTGCGCGTTGTTGCCAGCGGCAACGTTGTCCGCCGTAATCGAACTATTTC
>NZ_VJVX01000277.1:0-429 GCF_008033685.1 Microbispora sp. CSR-4 | reverse complement strand
CCTGCCGCGTGAGGCCGGCGCCCGGTTGATGGCGTTGTTGCAGGCGTACGCCAAGCTGAGGGCACAGGGTGATGACCGCCCGCTGACGGTGCGCCAGGCCGACGCCTTGATCGCCCTGCTGGAGCAGAAGATCGTCACCGAGCTCCTCGTCGTGGTCAGCGCCGAATCCCTCCCCACCGACCCCGAAAACACCAACCCAGAAACCACCGACGACCCATACCCCGACGACCCGGCCACCCAAGACCCCGCCGACCCGGCCACCGACGACACCGACCCGGCCACCCAAGACACCGCCGACCCCGCCGCCGACGACGACGTCAGCGACCACTTCGCAGACCTCGGCGACAGCGCCCCCAGCGACTACGCCCCCGACACCACCGGGACCACTGACGAGCCGAGCCAGGCCGACGACACCGCCGACCATGTCGA
>NZ_VJVX01000276.1:0-429 GCF_008033685.1 Microbispora sp. CSR-4 | reverse complement strand
GCTGGATGGAGCCGGGGGTGCATCGGGCCGGGGGTGACGAAGTCCAGAAAGGCGCGCACCAGCCCGAGCGGTACGGCCAGCCCGCCCCTGGTGGTCACTCCGGCGGGGCCTCCGCTGATCAGCTGGGCCAGGCGGCGGCCGGTGGCGGGCCGGGCGAGGATCTGGACGGCGGCGTGCTGCCAGGCGGGCATGCCCACGACGGCTCCGAGCAGGGCGCGGAGCGGGTCGTGGTCATGGGAGTGGCGAATTGGCAGCAGCTCGCTTCGGGCGATCACCAGGTGCCCGCCAGTCGCCTGTCCGGTCAGCGGGACCGGCGGGGCCGCCTCCACGACCGCCGTGCGCGCCGACGGCCAGGCCGACTCGATCGCGTGCTCCACCAGGTGCTGCGGGACGGTGCCCGGAACCCACAGCCGGATCCGTACGCCGCCG
>NZ_VJVX01000275.1:0-430 GCF_008033685.1 Microbispora sp. CSR-4 | reverse complement strand
GCGCCATCCCGACCTGACGCCGGTCATGAACGACGCATTACGTTTTTCGCAGCAAGGGATGACCACTATCTTTGGCCTGGCGGGCGCCTCGCTGGCGTTCTACCACACCGCGAAACCGGAGAAGAAAGCGATGGCGAAGGCGATTCTGCTACCGGCGATTATCACCTCGATGCTGACCGGCATCACCGAGCCGATTGAGTTCACCTTCTTATTTGTCTCACCGCTGCTGTGGGTGATCCACGCGACGTTAACCGCCGCCTCGCAGGCCATTTGCGACATATTCACCGTACGTCCCTGGGGAGCATCGGGCCTGATCGAGTTTCTGATCTATAACCTGCCGCTGCCGGTCTCCTTAACGCGCTGGCCGGGCTATGTCCTTATCGGTATCGGCCAGTTCGCCGTCTACTACGTGATTTTCCGCACCCTGGTG
>NZ_VJVX01000274.1:0-431 GCF_008033685.1 Microbispora sp. CSR-4 | reverse complement strand
CCGGCGTCCGCAGCTTCGTCGGTACCGGCATTGCTCCCGGCATCGGCACCTGCCCCGGCCTCGCCGGGAGCACGGTCGCCGGTGGCGTCGGCAGCGGGGTCTTCGGTGGCCGGGTCGCTGGTGTCGTCGGCGGGGTGTGGGTTGTCGTCGGTGGGGTCGGTGGTTTCGGGGTCGGTGGGGAGGGATTCGGCGCTGACCACGACGAGGAGCTCGGTGACGATCTTCTGCTCCAGCAGGGCGATCAGCGCGTCCGCCTGGCGCACCGTCAGCGGGCGGTCATCCCCCTGTGCCCTCAGCTTGGCGTACGCCTGCAACAACGCCATCAACCGGGCGCCGGCCTCACGCGGCAGGTAGAACTCCCCTTCCACGCCGCCGCCCTTGCCCGGGCGGACCCGCAGGAACCGCCGCCCGTAATCGGCCCGCTCATCCCG
>NZ_VJVX01000273.1:0-440 GCF_008033685.1 Microbispora sp. CSR-4 | reverse complement strand
GGCGCGAGTGACACGATCACGGCGGATCCCGCCGGGGCAGAAACGCAGAGGCAACGACTCCACGTCAGTCACCCGGAATTTCGTTATGTAACGCTCTCTCATCGGAAAAAAAAATGACGGTACCTGACTAAGAAGCCCCGGCTAACTACGTGCCAGCAGCCGCGGTAATACGTAGGGGGCAAGCGTTATCCGGATTTACTGGGTGTAAAGGGAGCGTAGACGGCACGGCAAGTCTGATGTGAAAGCCCGGGGCTCAACCCCGGGACTGCATTTGAAACTGCTGAGCTAGAGTGTCGGAGAGGTAAGTGGAATTCCTAGTGTAGCGGTGAAATGCGTAGATATTAGGAGGAACACCAGTGGCGAAGGCGGCTTGCTGGACGGTAACTGACGTTGAGGCTCGAAAGCGTGGGGAGCAAACAGGATTAGATTCCCTGGTAGTC
>NZ_VJVX01000272.1:0-444 GCF_008033685.1 Microbispora sp. CSR-4 | reverse complement strand
CCTCATCGCCGACCTCACCCGTCAAGCCCACGCCCAGCTCGGCACCACCCCCGCAACCGGATCACCTCACCCAGCCGGATCACCCCACCCGGCAGCAGCACCTCACCCGGGCCGATCCTGTGACCAGGCTGCAGCGCACGCCCCAAAGGGATCGGGTGACCCGGCCATGCTGGGCGAACAGACCGACCCGGCAGACTCGGCCGACATGGCCAACACGGCAGGCGCGGTCAGCACCACGGGCGCGGCTGGTGCGGCCGGCACCGCTGGGGTGGCAAATACGACAAACGGGGCTGATCGGCGTCATGCCGATGCGGCCTTACGCCGATACGTCCAGATTCGGGGCCGGGTCTGCTCCTGGCCGGGCTGCCGCATGCCCGCCACCCGCACCGACCAAGACCACATCCAGGCCTGGGCCGACAACGGCGCCACCACCGCCGCCAACCT
>NZ_VJVX01000271.1:0-445 GCF_008033685.1 Microbispora sp. CSR-4 | reverse complement strand
CGTGGATGTGTGCCTGGCCGAGGCGGAGGAGTTGCTGTTCGCCCGGGATCGGATCACCTGCGCGCTGGCCGATCGGGTGGGGCGGGTGCATCGTGCGGGTCAGGCCAGGCAGCATGGGCATGCCTCCACCCGGTGCTGGTTGCGCACGAGTGGGGGGATGACGGTGGGTGGTGCGGGCCGCCTGCTCACGTTGGGGGCGGAGCTGCCGCGCCTCCCCAAGGTGCGGGAGAAGTTCGCTGCGGGTGAGTTGGCGGCGGGGGTGGTGGAGGCCATCTGCGCCGCTGTGGCCGGGCTATCGGATGAGCAGGCCACCTTGGCGGAGCCGATCTTGGTGGACCTGGCGGGCAAGGCCGGGGCGGCGGAGGTCGCCAAGGCCGGCCGCCATCTGCGGGCGGTGCTGGACCCCGATGGGGAAGAGCGGGATGAGCGGGCCGATTACGGGCGG
>NZ_VJVX01000270.1:488-935 GCF_008033685.1 Microbispora sp. CSR-4 | reverse complement strand
CGTCGGCGCTCTCCGCACCGGCATCTATCCCGGCCTCGCCAGGAGCACGGTCGCCCGTGTCGTCCCGGCCTTCCTCGAAGCCCCCGGCATCCCGCGCGTCTCCGGCGTGGTCGGCGGTGTCGTCGGCCTGGCCCGGCTCGTCAGTGCTTGCGGCGGGGTCGGGGACGTAGTCGCTGGGGGCGCTGTCGTCGAGGTCTGCGAAGTGGTCGCTGACGTCGTCGTCGGTGGCCGGGGCAGCGGTGTCTTGGGTGGCCGGGTCGGCGGGGTATGGGTTGTCGTCGGCGGGGTCGGTGTTGTCGGGGTCGGTGGGGAGGGATTCGGCGCTGACCACGACGAGGAGCTCGGCGGCGATCTTCTGCTCCAGCAGGGCGATCAGCGCGTCCGCCTGACGTACCGTCAGCGGGCGGTCATCCCCCTGCGCCCTCAGCTTGGCGTACGCCTGCAACA
>NZ_VJVX01000270.1:0-457 GCF_008033685.1 Microbispora sp. CSR-4 | reverse complement strand
CGTGAACGGCGCGTCCCCCTGCACGAACGAACGCACCGTGTAGTTACGCAGGCTCAGATCGACGTTGCGATACAGCGGATAGACGTAGAACGCGAGCAGGTAGACCACCACCGGCACGAGGAACGCCCATGCCGCCCACTGCCCTCTTGCCCGCTGCCCTCTTGCCCACTGCCCCGGACCGCCCCGGCGGGGTCTGCGGCGCGTGCTGCCTGCCCCCGGCGCCGGGGCCCGCTCCCGCCGGCCGTCCCCGGTCGGCGGGGCCGGCGTCTGTGTTGCGTGTTTCATGCTTTCCTTCATCCGGACGACCAGAGGCGGGCCCGGAGCCCTACGCCCCGGGCCCGCGCGACGCTACTGGACGGCGCTCGCCGCCGTGGCCTGGGCCGCGGTCAGCGCCTCCTGCGGCGACTGCGACCCGCTCATCGCGGCCTGCATCGCCTTCCACATCGGCTCGGAGATC
>NZ_VJVX01000027.1:0-106107 GCF_008033685.1 Microbispora sp. CSR-4 | reverse complement strand
CTGCGATGTAGCCCGAGCAAGACCGGCCACCTGGTCAAAGCCATCGCGGTCCTTCAGAACCATCGGGTAGCACACGCCTCCCGAGGATGAAATTGGCTCTCTGATCGAGCCTCCATCAAAACCGGGGCAGTGCACAACTTTCAATGAATAGGACATCTGGCGGTAACCAGGGAGGTAGATCCTGTTCAGACAGAAACACTGGAGGAGGAACGCGTGGACGCCGATCAGCCAGGCCAGGGGATGGAAATGGATCACTCCAGCATGAAGGAGAGTGGCCAGGCCATCTACAGCCAGGGCGGGGAGCTCCTCGATG
The DNA here is from genome assembly GCF_008033685.1 of Microbispora sp. CSR-4. Taxonomy (NCBI): domain Bacteria; kingdom Bacillati; phylum Actinomycetota; class Actinomycetes; order Streptosporangiales; family Streptosporangiaceae; genus Microbispora; species Microbispora sp. CSR-4. The sequence goes on along the minus strand of NZ_VJVX01000027.1, from coordinate 105,794 downwards.
AGATCGCCCCTCTCCAGAAAGAGCTCGCCGCGCTGCTGCCCTATTTCGGCAGTGACGAAGCGGCTCGGCTCTTCCGCCGTGGCGCGGAAGGGAAACCCGGCTTCGAGAGCGCCCTCGAGAGCATGACAGAGGCGCTGACCAACATGAGCAAGTCGTACGAGGCGATCGGCTCGTCCGTCAGGCAGATGAGTACGAACGTCAAGGCGGCCGACTACGCGAGCATGGCGGACAAGAACGCGGCCATCCGGAAACTGGTGGAGTACTCCGAGCGCACGGACGACATCAGCACGCCCACCACGTCTGTGAAGCTCGACTGAGCCATGGCCTTCGGAATCACGGCGAAAGTGACCCTCGGCGCCATGGGCGCCGCAGGCGCGGCGGGAGGCCTGTCCGGCGCGCTCTCGCCCGAGACGCTGTTCGGCGTCTCATACCTCGACGGGGATCCCGACAAGATCCGCGAGGCGGCCGACCGACTGGACATGATCGCCGATGCGATCGACAAGCACTTCCAGCAGGCGCACGAATCCGCCCAGAAAGTCTGGCAAACCAGCACCGACGAGGCGGCTGCGGCGTTCCGGAGGTTCTGGAACGACGACTACGGCAAGGCGGTGCTCATGACCTCTGTCAAGGTCCGGCAGGCGGCCAACGCGTGCCGGGCCTACGCCGAGGTCATCGAGACGATCAACTACTTCATCGCATGCTACTGCGCGTACTCGACGATGGTCATGATGTGGACCATCGCCTACCAGCCGATCACCTGGAAGCTCTACCAGGCGATCATGCGGAAGCAGGCGAATCTGCTCATCTCACTCTCGAACAAGTGGGTGATCCTCCTTTTACCGGCTCTCGCCACCCTGGCGTACTGGGTGACGGACAGCCTGTTGTATCCGGTCGGTGAGGTGGCGATCCCGCTGGCGTTCAACACTGTGGCCGGCATCAAGACCGACATGTCCGGCGCCGATGTCCGATCGCTCGACTACAACGCGACCGCCTACCGTGAGAACTTCGTCGCGAACGTGGCCTTCAACGGAGTCGCCGACGGGACGGCGGCCGTGATGCGGAATATCCCGGGCCTGAAGTCGCTGGCCGCGCCCATCACCTTGCCGAACGGGGCCGAACTGAACACCGGCTCGTTCATCCCCCGCATGGCCGGTTCGACCGCGTACTCGATGACCCTGGACGTGCAGCATGGCGACAACCCGCTGCCGGGCAGCGAGACCGGGCTCACGGAGGACCAGATGTACCAGAAGTTCATCGTCCACGGCACCCGCAGCCTGATCCCGCGGATCAGGTGAAGCGGCGGCGATCCTCCTGCGCGCGCTCTTCCCCGAAGTACGGGCGCGCCACCTCGAGCAGCTTCCGCTCCGCGTCCTCGACCGCCCGCCGCGACGTTTCCATGATCGTGTCAGCCAGCTCCTGCGAGCCTGTTCTCATGGCCCGGGGATCGATCCGAAGCCCGATCAACTGCCCCGAGCCCGACACCCGCACCCTGATCTTCTCGTCCCGGCTCGTCGCCTCGCCGACCACCTCTCCGATCCTGTTCATGACATCGGAGAGCTCTCGCGATGTCGCCTGGAACTCCGCCTTGATCCGATCGAACTCGGGATCGCCAGAAAGAAGATCTGCCATGAGGCATTCTTACCTGCCTTCTGGTGAAACCCTGAGCGAGGGGTCAGCCGGGTGATGCGCGTACGGCGGGCGACCGCTCGCCCAGGTAGCGCCTTGGACCTGGGCGAGCGGGCGCCGTCGAGCTCGTGACCCGGACCTTGATCCGGTTTCGCGCACCTTCACTGATCTCGCCGGACATCGACATGATCAGTCGTGCGCCTCGGTGGCCGCACGATCGGGCCGCCGACCTCGGGCCCCCTCAGGGGAGGGTCGTGGTGCTCTGGCAGCGGGAAGGTGAGCCTGGACTCGTCGCCAGGGCGGGCAGCATGCTCATGACGCACCGCTCCCGGGCGCCGTTTCGAACAGCCGCCCGTAGCCGGTGATCCCCCGGGCGATCTCGCCGGCCCCGGCCAGGTGCAGGGCGTGCCAGAACAGCACCTGGTTGGCGGTCAGGACGGCGAAGTCCAGTTCCTGCTCCAGGGCGTCGATGACGCCGACCGCGCGGATGCCGTTCCCGGCGACCAGGACGGCGTCGGGCCGGTGCCCCGCGACGGTGGTGCGAATCCAGTCCGCCAGGGCGTGCGGGGTGATCAGCTTCTGGTTGCTGGGCAGGCCGCACGGGCCGTGGTGGACGACCGTGAAGCCCTGCTCGGTGAAGTAGCCGGCGCCGAGCCCGGAGAGCCGGTCGTCGAACCACGGCGGATTGACGATCGCCACCTTGCGGGCGCCGAGTGCGGCGAAGCCGGTCACGGCCGCAGCGGTGGTGCCGGTCAGCGGGATGCCGCCGGTGTGGCGCCCCAGCCGGTCGAACAGCTCTTTCTCACCGCTCGCTCCGAGGACGTAGGCGGAGCTGGTGAAGCCCAGCGCGATCACGTCGAGCGGGGAGGCGGCCAGCAACTCCACCGCGTGGTCGATGTGCGGCGGCTCGACGAAGGCCCGCACCGGGTCGTGCGGAATCTTCGGGTCCATCTCGCCGCCGGCTCGCATGGCGCCGAAGTGGACGCGCGAGCCGTGCAGGAACACGTCCTCGGGCGCGATCACCTGAAACTCCGACTCCGGGCCCACGTCCGCGTGCGGTACGACCAGGCCGATGCGCGCCCGGGCCTCCCAGCCGTCCTTCTGTGCTCGGATAGTGTTCATCTCGGCGTCTCCTCGTCGTCGGGCCGGGTCAGGCGGGCGCCTCGGCGGCCAGCGAGCCGCCACGGACCGTGCCGGTGCCGGCGGCGCTCAGGAAGTTGGGGTGCTTGCGGCGCATGTTCTCCATCACGAACTCGTAGGGAACGTCGTCGAAGCCGCCGTGGTCGGCCAGGAACTCCATGCTCTGGCGGCCTTGGTCGTCGAAGGGGTGGTACAGGCTGTCGGCGGTGCCGTCGAACTCCAGCGGCTTCATCCCGTACAGGCGGCACAGGATCTTGTTGAAGACCGGGGTGGCCTTGACCCATCTGCCGTCCACGTAGACGGAGTTGAGAGCGTGGAAGAAGACATCCCCGCCGACGTGGGCGCGCAGCCGGTCGGAGGCGAGATGGTTGCGCACATCGCCGTAGTGGACCCGGGCGGGAATGCCCACGGCCCGGCAGGCCGCCGCGTACAGCGTCGACTTGTGCAGGCAGAAGCCCTCGCGGACGGACGCGGTGTGGCTGGCCCGCAGTCCCTGCGGGGACAGATCGGCCCCGTACACCTCGTAGAGGACGTCGTCTCGGACGGCGTAGTAGAGCTCGACGGCCAGCCGGCGCTTGTCCGCGCCGCGGTCGCTGACCGCCTCGTCGATGAACGACTGGACTGAGTCGCTCTCGTAGTCGAGGAAGCCGGTGGGCGCGGTGAGCCGTCGGAGGTCGCCCGAAGTCGCTGCGTTCATGGTCACCCTTTCGTCGGCTTTCGGCTCACAGACCGAGGAGGGAGGCAATGCGGTTGCGCTGGATCTCGCTGGTGCCGGAGTAGATGGTCCCGCCGATCGCGTTGCGGACGTCCCGCTCGATGCCGGTGGCGGTGAGATAGCCCTGGCCGCCGAAGATCTGGACGGCGTCGAGCGCCGTGCGCTTGTTGGCCTCGCTGACCACGATCTTGGTCGCGGCGATGTCGAGCGTGGCGTCCTGGCCGGCTTCCACCTTGGCGCCGGTGTCGGTGAGCCACTTGCGGGCGGTCTCCACCGCGATCTTCATGTCCGCGATCTTGTGAGCGACACCTTGGAAGGCACCGATCGGTGCGCCGAACTGGCGGCGGGACCTGGCGTACCCGAGCACCCGCTCCAGACGGTGTTCCATCTCGCCGAGCGTGAGGGAAAAGGAGAAGAGGATCTCCCGCTTCATCACATAGTCGAGGATCAGGAAGCCGGCGCCCTCCTGGCCGATGCGCCGTGCGGCGGGCACACGCATCCCCTCGAACGTCACCTCGCTCAGCGGGGAGGTGCGCAGCCCCATCTTGTCGAGCGGCTCGCCTACCCGGAGACCGGGGGTGTCTCGCTCGACCAGGAAGACACTCAGGCCGAACGGGCCGGGCTCGGCGGTCCGTACGTACAGCAGGAAGAGATCGGCTATCGGGGCATTGGTGATGAACATCTTGCCGCCGTCGATGACGTAGTCGTCGCCGTCGCGGGTCGCCGTGGTGGAGATGTTCAGGGCGTCCGAGCCGTTGCCCGGCTCGGTGATGGCGTGCGCGGTGACCAGATCGCCCGTGACGATCCCGGGCAGGAAACGGGACTTGAGCTCCTCGGCGCCGAACGCCTGCAGCGGGACGCCGACGCTGACGATCTGGGTGGAGGCGGAGAAGCCGAGGCCGATGTCGCGGCAGGTGCGCCCGAGGCCCTCCAGGGCGCGCATCGTGTCGGTCAGGGTGCCGCCGCGGCCGCCGTACTGCGTCGCGAACGGTACGGCGAGCAGTCCAGAGCGCTGGATTACCTTCCACTTCTCCCAGGGGAACTCCGCGCGGGCGTCCCACTCCTCGACATCTTGGTTGAGTTCGTCCGCCCAGGGGGCGGTGAGGGTGTACGGGTCCCATTCGATGCCGGCGGTGCGCGGTGCCGACGGTGCGGACGTCATAGGTGTGCCGCCTTCCGGTACGTCGCTGGTCGGGGCCGGGTCCGCCCCGCTGCCGGCGGGGCGGACCGGATCGCGGAATCTCAGTACTGGGAGAAGCCGTCGGAAGACAGCGTGTGCTTCTCGTCACCGCGCAGGGCCGGGGTGAACACGGAAACCAGCCTCAGATCCTCATAATCGGAGGCCACGAGGTAGTGGGCGTCGTGCTCGTTGAGGGCGTATAAGGTGCCCTCGGTGATCTTGAAGCGTTCACCGGACACGGTGACGATCTCGCCGGAGCCGCCGGTGCAGTAGCAGGCCTCGAGGTGACGGCGGTACTGCAGGGCGCTCGTGGTGCCCTTGCGGACCGAGGTCTCGCACACCGTGAAGCCCATGCCGTCGGCCTCGGTGAGCAGGCGGTAGCTGGTGCCGTTTCCCCACTCGACGGGGACGATCTCACTGCTGCTGCGGACAATCATGGCAGTCTCCTTATTGAGGTTGGTTGCCTTCCGGAAAATGTTCGGGAGATGCTCCAGGAGCGTCTTCCGGTCTTCCGCCCGAATCCGGACGCCGGCTCAGGCGGCGGTCTTCGTCGCGTTCTCGACGAACGCCGAAATGGCGCCGATGCTGCGGAAGCCGTCCGGGGTCAAAGGGATGTCGTCGGTCGGGATCGAGTAGGTCCGGGAAATGTGCGAAACGATCCGGACCACGCCCAGGCTGTCGACGACACCGCTGTTGATGAGATCGAAGTCCGAGGTCAGCTCCGCCGTGTCCTCTCCGTCGAGGAACTCGGCGACGATGTATCCCCGTATTTCGTCAACCAGGGAGGTCATGCGCGGTTCTCCTTCTGTCGTGCTGACTTGATGAGATTGCGGTCGGGTTTTCCGGTGGATGTGCGCGGCAGCGGGGCGTCACCCACGTGCACGGAGGACGGGATGGCATGGCGGGGCAGGCGCTCGGCGCTGTGCAGGCGCAGTCGCAACGAGGTGAGCGAAGTGCCGGGCCGACGGGTCACCTGGGCATGCAGCCGGTAGCCGGCCTCGGGGTCGGGGATCGCCACCACGGCGGCCTCGGCGACGTCGGGGTGAGCCGCCAGGACGTTCTCGACCTCCTGCATGTTGGTCCGCACCCCGCGGACCTTGACCTGGAAGTCGGTGCGCCCCTTCAGCCAGTACAGGCCGTCTGCGTCCCGGGTGACGAGGTCGCCGGTGCGGTAGAAGACCTCGTCGCCGCCGTCGGGAGCAGGCACGAACACCCCTTCGTTGCGGGAGCGTTGCAGGTATCCGGAGGTCTGGAACGGCGTGCTCACGAGAAGTTCACCCGTACCGGGACCGTGAAGGACCTGGCCCTCGTCGTCGAGCAGCAGGGCCCGCACCCCGGGCAGCGGCCGGCCGATGGGGATCCGCTCACCGGCCTCCGCAGGGTCGGCGTCGTAGATGAAGCTGTCGTTGGTCTCTGTGCATCCGAAGACGTTGTGGAAGCCGGCGTGGGGGAAGGCGGTGCCAAGCTGCCGCAGCAGCGCCTGCGGCAGCGCGTCCCCGGTGAAGATCACTGTGCGGACCGCCGGATGGATCGCGCCGTCCTGGGTGAGCAGCCGGTGCAGCATGGGCACGCCCTGGACGAAGGTGACCTTGTGCCGGGTGACCAGTTCCTGCAGGTGACGGGCGTCCGCGCTGAACTCCTGTTCGACGAGAACGGCTCGGGCGCCCAGCCATAGCGGGGTCCACACATCCAGCAGGGAGAGGGCGAAGTTCAGGGGGGCGTAACTCAGCAGCGTGTCCTTCTGGGTCAGGCGGAACCGGCCGGTCGCCCAGTCGGCGAACCGGTCGAAGGCATCGCCAGGGATGGGGACGATTTTCGGCGTACCAGTGGAACCGGAGGTGGTGAGCAGCAGCGGTGCGGTGGCGGGGTCCACGGCGTCGAAGTCCCGTGCGGCCTGCTCGTCCGGCACGACCGGGGCGGTGGCAAGGACCCCCTGGTCATCCACGGTCAGCACCCGGGAGCACCGGGCCTGCGCGGCGAGCGCCGCACGGGCGGTGGAGCCCAGTTCGGGCGAGGGCGCAAGGACCGCGTAGCCGGCCCGGAAGGCGCCGATGAGCAGGGCGATCGTCGCGGGCGTCTTGTGCGCGGGCACGCACAGCGGCTGCCTCCGGTCGAGCCCGAGACTGTTCAGGACACCGCACAGGTCCTCGGCGACGCCGGCCAACTGGCGGTACGTCACCTGCTGCTCGCCCCGGATCAGGGCCACCTGGTCGGGCCGGCCTCGGGCGTGCGCGGCCAGCGCATCAAGAAGGCGTGGTGATGGCACGGTTTCCCCCATTCCTGCATCTGTTCATGAGAGAAGCGATTACAGCGGAGGCGGACGGCGATCGAGTCGCCAAAGAACTCACGGTGCCTGCGGCCATAGCGCGACCGACCCGGCATCACGACCCGGCATCACGACCCTGTGATCGAGCCGTGATCAACTGTACCTACGATCAATGCATAGTCAAGCATGTATTTTGATCCGATTCGTCAACCGTCCGGAGGTACTTGACTGCGCATGTTTACGGTCGGGCTGCACGATGAGGTCGCACCGGTTTCACGGGTGCGGGCCTTCCGGCTCGGTGTGGCGACCAGACCGGAGCGCCGGCCGACAAGCCCTCAATGCGCGCCCTCAATGCGCGCCCTCAATGCGCGCCCTCAATGCGCGACTGAAACGCCCCGCTGACCGAAACCGGTCATCTTCGCCCGCCCCACGCACGAAAACGCCGAAAGCCGTCCCGGGGGACGGCTTTCGGCGGGCGATTCGTCCGGGGGCTCAACCCGGAAAGGGGAAACGATGCCGCTCAGACCGCGCCGCGCAGCGCCTGGACCGTGCTGCCCAGCTCCGGGGTGGCACCGGCGGTGTTGAGCGCCGCGCTGAGGACCTCGGAGTAGGTGCCACGCGCCTCGGCGTAGCGCTGTCTGCCGGCATCGACGATGACGGCGTAGACGCCGCGCTTGTCGTCGGGACACACGTCCCGGACGGCGAAGCCGGCCGAGAAGAGCCGGCCGACCAGCCGGGTCACCGAGCTCTGCCCGAGCCCGACCTTGTCAGCGAGCTCCTGCATGCGCAGCTCGCCGTCCTTGGCCTGGACGAGACACTCCAGGGCACGGAATTCGGAGAGCCCTATTCCGTGCCTGCGCTGCAGGGCCTGGGTGAGCTGACGCTCCACCTGCGCGTGCAGGGTGAGGACCCTCCCCCACACGGCCTGGTCGGACGAGGCGGCCGGCGCCTGAGAGATCGTAGTCATGAAGCAGCTCCATCTCGGGCAGCGCGTTGACACAAAGATACATGTTCATGCAAGCTTAACCCACTCGCTTGACTCACGCAGGGGGACCCATGAAGGCTATGAACATGCACGTACAAGCAAATGTTCGGCAGGTTGCCGGGGACTCTGACCGCCCGTGGTCCCTGGCCTCCACCGTCGGCGGTGCCGTCCGGCGGAGCCGGACAACGGCCTGAGACGGGAAGCGAACATGTCCCATACCGAGATCCCAGAGAGCGAGCTGATCGAATACGTCCGTGCGGCGGTACGGATCAGCCGCGAGCACGTCGCCAAGGGCGGCATCCCGTTTTCCGGAGTGGTGGTCAACGACGGTCGTGTCCTCGGCATGGGCTTCAACCGGGTACGCGAGGACAACGACCCCACCGCGCACGCGGAGGTGGTCGCGCTGCGTGAGGCCGCCGCCAAGTACGGGCTGCACGCCACCGCGGGGGCCACGCTGATCGCCTCCGGAGAGCCCTGCGCGCTGTGCTACATGGTTGCGCTGTATTTCAACGTCGGCCACATCGTCCACGCGGCCGACCGCGAGACGGCCGCCAGGTACGGCTTCGACTACTCGGGGTCGTACTCGATCTTCGCCAAGGACCCGGCGGCCTGGCCGATCAAGGTCACTTCGCTGCAGATCCCCGAGGGGACCAAGCCGTTCGAAGAATTCCTCGCCATGGACCGGAGGTGAAGATGACCGATACGGAGACCAGCAAGGTCGGTATCAAAGTCTGGTCGGATTATGTCTGTCCGTTCTGCATGCTGGCCGAGGGGCCACTGCACGAGGCCACCCACGACCTCGACGTCGAGGTCGAATGGATGCCGTACGAATTGCGGCCCTACCCGACCCCGACGTTGCGGCCGGAGGACGAGTACCTGCCGGCGATCTGGGAACGATCGGTCTATCCCATGGCCCGGCGGATGGGCGTGGACATCACTCTGCCCACGGTCTCACCGCAGCCCTACACCCGGCTGGCGTTCGAGGGCTACCAGTACGCGGCCGAGCACGGCAAGGCCGCGGAATACACTCCGCGCGTGCTGCGGGCCTTCTTCCAGGAGAACCGGGATATCGGTCAACTGGATGTCCTCGCCGACATCGCCTCAGAACTGAGCCTCGACAAGGCCGGTTTCATCAAGGCGCTGGAATCCGGGACGTACACGGAGACCCACCAGGAGGCACTGCGGACCGCCGAGGCGCACCGCATCTCCGTCGTTCCCACGATCATCATCGGCGGGCGCCACCGCATCGAAGGCGTCCCCACCGCAGCCCAGATCCGCAAGGCCGTGCTCGACGCCCAGGCCGAACAGGCGGTCGCCCAAGGCGCCGCCTGCGGCATCGACGGGTGCTGACACGACCCGGCGTTCAACTGGCCGGGTTCGCAGCGCCCGACTGTGCGACCGGCTCACGGTGACACCGACGACCGGACCACCCCGACTCCGCCCGACCTCCTGGCGCACCAGCGCTCTGCCGTGCCACCACGTTCACATGGAACGGCGAACTCATGGCGGCCGGCCTCACAACCGGCCCCCATCAACGAAAGGACTGCTCATGCAGTGGGTCTACCTCGCCATCGCGACCATCTTCGAGATCACCGTCGCCATCGCGGCCGGAAAGGCCGAAGGCTTCAAGAACCGCAAGTGGACCATCGCGACCCTGCTCAGCGGTGCCATCGCGACCTATTTCCTCAGCCAGGCTCTGCTGACCTTCGACGTGGGCGTCGGCTACGCCATCTGGACGTCCGTCGCCGGTGTCGGCATCACCCTGCTCGGCGTGCTGCTCTTCGGCCAGCGCCTGACCTGGCGCAAGGCGGTGGGCATCGCCGTCATCATCATCGGGGTCGTCGGCCTCCAGCTCAGTGGTGTCGCCTAGAGATCCCGCCAGCCTCTGACCCCATCCTCGCGAAAGGAATCGCGTACATGTCCGACAACAGCCGCTCATCGGCCAGCTCCTGGCTCACGCTCCTCCTCGCCGGAGGGTTCGAAATCGGGTACGCGCTCTCCGTCGGTGGCAGCCACGGCTTCACGCGCCTGCAGTGGTCGCTGGTCGCCGTCGTGTTCTTCCTTCTGACGCTCTGGGCGCTGAGCGTCGCGCTGCGCACCATCGACGTCGGTATCGGCTACGCCGTCTGGGCAGGAATCGGGGCGGCCGGTGCGGCGCTGCTGGGTCCCATCTTCTTCGACGAGACCCTCACCCCGGTCAAGGCCCTGTGGTTGGCCATCATCATCGCCGGAGTGGTCTGGCTCAAGCTCGCCGACAGGCCTGAGAACAGCCGGGAGCCTTCGGCCGGGCCGCAGGACGCCCAGGGCATCCTCGCCGGAAAGCAGAAGACCCACGGCGCGCAACTCTGAGGGCGATTCAGCCCACGTCCGCCGAACCACTGTCCACAACAGCGGTCGCTCCGGGCCGGGTCACTGATCCAGGCACTGCCTGCGGTCGGGAGCATGGTCAGGGTCCAAGCCTCGAACGGGGTGCCAGTGACAACCGCCGCGATCAACGCCAGGAGTGAGGACCGCTTGGCGGCTCTCCGGGCCTGCTCAGCGCGTCACGTCCTCCCGGCGGGCGAGGAGACCGAGCTCGGCCCGGGTGGGCAGGCCCTCCCAGTCGCCGGAGACCGTACAGGCGAACGCGCCGACGGTGACGGCGGTGTCCAGCCGGACCTCTGGTGGCTCACCGGCGAGCAGGTCGGCCAAGTAGCCGCCGACGAAGGCGTCCCCCGCCCCTACCGGGTCGAGGACATCCACCGGTACGGCGGCACGCGTCAGGCGGCGCCCGTCGATGACGGCGGCGCAGCCCCGCGCGCCCAGTTTGACGATCACCTGGGAGGGGCCGAGATCGGCGAGCCGGGCAGCCAGGTCGAGGGGGTCGTCCGTGGCCGACACGAACAGCTCGGCCTCCTCGACGCCGGCGAAGACCACGTCGCTGTCGCGCAGGATGTCGATCAGTCCCTTGCCGGCCTGCTCGGGCGTCCACAGCCGTGAGCGGTAGTTGACGTCGAAGGAGACGATCAGGCCATGGTGCCGGGCCAGCCTCACCGCATGGCGTACGGCATCGGCGGCCGAGTCCGACAGTGCGGGGGTGATGCCGGTGACATGCAGGAGCGAGGCCCGTGCGATGGCCTCCTCGGACACATCGGCGGGCCGCAGCCGCGATCCGGCGCTGCCCGCCCGGTAGTACCAGACGCTGAGCGAACTACTGGTGCGCCGTTCCTTCACCATCAGCCCGGTCGGCGCCTGGTCGTCGACGAGGCCGCGCACCTCCAGGCCCTCGGCCCGCAGCTCTCGCAGCACCAGGTCGCCGAAGCCGTCCGCCCCCACGCGGCCGATCCAGGTGGCGGAACCGCCGAGCCGCCGCACCGCGATCGCCACGTTGCTCTCGGCGCCGCCGATGCCGACGGCCATGTCGGAGGAGTGCCGCAACGGCCCGACGCGCCCGGCGGTGAGCCGGGCCATGGTCTCTCCCACGGTGACGAGCCCCCCGGTCCGCTCGCTCATGGACGGCCCTCCGAGAGGGAGCCGTTCCTCCCCCGGCGCTGCGGTGCTCACATGCGTTCCTCTCGTCGCGGTGGATTCACGGGCTCAGGGGGGCCGGGCTCAGGGGGGCCGGGCTCAGAGGGCCGGGCTCAGAGGGGCCGGGCTCAGAGGGGCCGGGCTCATCGGGGTCGGGCTCATCGGGGTTGGGCAGAGGAGCGCCGGGTCTCGCGGCGCGGGCGGACCGGCACGTCGTCGTCGCTGAACAGCTCGGGATGCCGGGCCCTGATCTTCTCCACGTCGCTCAGCACCAGGCGCAGATGCCGCCGCAGCGCCTCCTCGGCGAGCTCCAGGTCGCGGTCCTCCAGCCGGTCGACCACGTCGGTGTGCTGGCGGATCAGCAGGTGAAGCTGCTGGGTGAGCGGTAGCGACAGCCGCCTGGCCCGGTCGAGCTGCGCCTTGGCCTGACCGACGACGCGCCAGGCGTCGCCGTGGCCGCTGACCGCCATGAGCCGCGCGTGGAACTCCTCGTCGAGCTGGAAGAAGGCCTCGGTGTCCGCGCGCTCTTCCGCGTCGCGTTGTGCGGAGAGCAGGGTGCGCAGGTCGGCCACGTCGCGGTCGGTGACCCGCGTCACCGCCTCGCGCAACGCGGCCATCTCCAGAGCCTCCCTGATGAACTGCGCCGAGGCGATGTCGCTGAACTTGATGCGCGCCACGAACGTGCCCATCTGTGGATAGACATCGACGAGCCCCTCGTCGGTCAGCAGGATCAGGCTCTCCCGCACGGGGGTCCTGCTGACGTTCAGCTCAGCGGCGAGGTCGTTTTCCGACAGGGCCGCGCCCGGCTCCAGCTCGAGATTGATGATCTGGGTCCGTAGCAGTTCGTGCACGAGCTGGCGGGTGTTCCTGCCGCGAGCGCGAGCGGCCTGCAGTCCTTCCTTCGATGCCATAGGAGTCCTTCTTACCACTAGACAAAAGTGTCTGGTGCACTTGTATGGTAGTCGACCACGTAACGAGTACGTAATCTGAGTCGTCTGCGAGGAGGCCGTTCATGAACGATGGAGATGCAGTCGCGCCGAGGGACCTGCGGCGGACCGTCGGAGCGTCCGTCGTCGGAACCGTGGCGGAGTATTACGACTTCTTCATCTACGGCACCGCGTCCGCGCTCGCCTTCAACAAGATCTTCTTCCCCGAGGTCGATCCCGCCGTCGGGACGCTGGCGGCCTTCTCGACGTACGCCGTGGGGTTCTTCGCCCGGCCGCTCGGGGGCCTGGTCTGGGGCCACATCGGTGACCGGATCGGCCGCAAGCGGGCGCTGGTCTCGACGCTGCTGCTGACCGGCCTGGGGACCTTCGCCATCGGCCTGCTGCCCACGTACCAGCAGATCGGGATGTGGGCGACGGCGATCCTGGTGCTCGTCCGCCTCGTGCAGGGGTTCGGGGTGGGCGGCGAGCAGGGCGGCGCCGTGTTGCTCACCATGGAGGCGGCGCCGCCCGCCCGCCGCGGCTGGTACGCGAGCTTCGTGCAGCTCGGCAGCCCCGCCGCCTACCTGGTGCCCAGCGCGCTGTTCGCGGTGCTGACCGGTTCCCTTTCCGAAGAGTCGTTCCTCTCGTGGGGCTGGCGGGTGCCGTTCCTGCTCAGTGCCGTCGTCGTGGTCATCGGCCTGTTCGTCCGCCTGCGCATCGACGAGTCGGAGGTCTTCAAGGCCGCGAGGAGGAAGAAGCAGGCGGAAAGCGCCCCGCTGCCCCTGTTGATGCGCAACCACCGCAAGGAGGTGTTCGGCGGGCTGTTCACGAAGTTCGTCGAGGCCGCGGTGTTCCCCTTCTACACCGTCTTCCTCGTCTCGTACGGCAAGCAGCACGGCGTGGACGACTCCATGGTGCTCAACGCGGTCATCATCGCGATCGTGTGCGAGCTCATCACGATCCCGCTGATCGGCCGCCTCACCGATCGGATCGGCCGCCGCCCGGTCTACCTGGCCGCCGCCGTGCTGAACCTGGTGCTGATCGTGCCCGCGTTCAAGGCCATCGAGACCGGAAACATGGCCGTCATCGTGCTGCTCCTCGTCGCCGGTCTGGCGCTGGGCCACGCGGGGACCTATGCGCCGCAGGCGTCCTACTTCCCCGAGCTGTTCCCGGCCGCGGTCCGCTACAGCGGCGTCTCGCTCGTCTGGCAGTTCGGCTCGATGATCGCCTCCGGCCCCTTCACGGTGGTCGCGGCCGCTCTGCTGATCGCCGGTGGCGGCTCCTTCGGCTGGGTGGCGGTGTACGTCGGCGCTCTCGTGCTGATCAGCGTCATCGCGCTGTTCTTCATGCCCGAGACGGCGCCCGGCCGCCTGGCCGGCAAGGAGTACGCCGACCAGCCCCGCGCCGTCCAGACCACGGGCGCCTGAGGGGAGCGGGATATATGGCGACCATTACCGACGCGAGGGTCATCGTCACCTCGCCGGGGCGCAACTTCGTGACGTTGAAGATCACGACCTCGGACGGCGTGACCGGCCTGGGAGACGCCACCCTCAACGGCCGCGAGCTGGCCGTCGCCGGCTACCTGCGCGACCACGTCGTGCCGCTGCTGATAGGCCGCGACCCCGCCCGCATCGAGGACACCTGGCAGTACCTCTACAAGGGCGCCTACTGGCGCCGCGGTCCCGTGACCATGACCGCCATCGCCGCCGTCGACACCGCCCTGTGGGACATCAAGGGCAAGGTGGCCGGGCTGCCGCTCTACGAGCTGCTCGGCGGCAAGGCCCGCGAGGGCGCCATGGTGTACGGCCACGCCAGCGGCGGCGACGTCGCCGAACTGCTGGACGACATCGCGCGCTTCAGAGATCTCGGCTACCAGGCGATCCGCGCCCAGGCCGCCGTGCCCGGCACCCCCGGCAGCTACGGCGTCAGGCACGGCCGGGGAGTGTACGAACCGGCCAACGCCTCGCTGCCGGACGAGCAGATGTGGTCGACCGAGGCATATCTGGACTTCGCCCCCGGCTACCTCGCGGCGGTGCGCGAACGGTTCGGCTTCGACTTCCACCTGCTGCACGACGTGCATCACCGGCTCACCCCCACCGAGGCGGGGCGGCTCGGGCGGCGTCTTGAGGACCTGCGGCTGTTCTGGATGGAGGACCCCACCCCCGCCGAGCTGCAGGAGTCCTTCCGTCAGATCCGCCAGGCCACCACGACGCCGATAGCCGTCGGGGAGGTCTTCAACTCCATCTGGGACTGCCAGCAGCTCATTACGGAGCGGCTCATCGACTACATCCGGGTCTCCGTCGTACACGCCGGCGGCATCACCCACGTCCGCCGGATCTTCAACCTGGCAGAGCTGTACCAGGTGCGCACCGGCTCGCACGGCGCCACCGACCTGTCGCCCGTCAGCATGGCGGCGGCCGTGCACCTGGACGTGACCGTCCCCAACTTCGGCGTCCAGGAGTACATGGAGCACGAACCGGTCACCCACGAGGTGTTCCGCCCTACGTACGAGCTGCGCGACGGCGCCCTCCACCCCTCCACGGCGCCGGGCCTGGGCGTGGAGATGGACGAGGAGGCCGCCGCCCACTTCCCGTACGAGCCGAAGTATCTGCCGGTCAGCCGCAGGGCCGACGGTTCGGTGCACGACTGGTGAGCACCACCGACCGGCTCTCCCGAGCCACGCTGTCCCGGGTGCCCGAGCCGTCGCGCCCCGCGGTCGACCCCGCTTCGCTGCGACCACGCCTGGTCCACCTCGGCATCGGCGCCTTCCACAGGGCCCACCAGGCCGTCTACACCGAGGCGGCCGAGGCCGCGCATGGTGGCGGCTGGGGCATCGCGGGCGTCACCCAGCGCAGCCGTACGGTCGTGGACCGGCTTCGCCCGCAGGACGGCCTCTACTCCCTGGCGCGGCGGGAGCCCGGCGGACCCGCCGTCCAGGTCGTCGGGTCCGTCGTCGAGGTGCTGCACGCGGTCGACGACGGGCACCGGCTGGCGGCGTTGCTGGCCAGCCCCGACGTGGCCGTGGTCACGATCACGGTGACGGAGAAGGGTTATCGGTGGGATCCGGCGACCGGTGGCCTCGCCGTCGGCGATCCGCTGGTGCGAGCCGACCTGGCGGGGGCGCCCACGCCGGCCACCGTGGTAGGACAGCTCGTCGCCGGACTGCGTGCGCGGATGCGGGTGGGGGCTCCCATCTCCGTCGTGTCGTGCGACAACATGGTCGGCAACGGCGAGATCACCGGGCGGCTCGTCCGCGAATACGCCGCCGCGAGCGGCTGGCCGGAGCGCGATCGCCTGCTCGACTGGATCGACTCCACGGTCGCCTTCCCCTCGACCGTCGTGGACCGCATCGTGCCCGCCACCACCGACGCCGACCTCCGTACGGCCGCGCTGGCGCTGGGCCTGCGGGACGAGGGGGCGGTGGTGGGCGAGCCGTTCAGCCAGTGGATCGTCCAGGACGCCTTCGCCTCCGACCGGCCCCGCTGGGAGGCCGCCGGCGTCACCTTCGTGCCCGACGTCCGCCCGTACCAGATGATGAAGCTGCGGCTGCTGAACGGCGCCCACTCGCTCATGGCATACCTGGGGCTGGCCGCGGGGTGCGAGACCGTGGCCGACGTCATGGACACGCCGTGGGGCGAGCCGGTCGTACGCGCCTACACGGCCGAGGTGGCGGCGACGCTGACCGGCGGCCTTTCCGCCGAGGCGTACACCGACGCCCTGATCGAGCGCTTCGCCAACCACGCCATGCGGCACAGGCTGCGCCAGATCGCCGCCGACGGCTCGCTCAAGGTGCCCGAGCGCTGGCTGGCCCCGCTGCGCGAGCTACGCGCGGCGGGCGCGCAGACGCCGATGCTGGAGCTCGCGCTGGCCGCGTGGGCCAGGCACACCCGTGACGGCGAGCCCGACGACCCCGCCGCGGCGCGGCTGAGCCAGGCGTGGGCCGACCGGCGGGGCGCCGACGCCGTACGAGCCCTGCTGTCGGTCATCGGCGCCGACGACCTCGCCGAGGACGACTCCCTCACCGCCGCCGTCGCCGCGCACCTGGCCGACCCGCCGCGGCTCGGGTCTGTTCCGTAGGTAGACGGCTCCGTCTCGCCGCCATCCTGGCGCGCCTCCACGACTCCGGCTTCCGGATCGTGATCCGCGGCCCATCCCCGCGGGCGCGGGGGCGACGTGGTGTACGTGTCCCACGCCTCGGCCATGCTCGGACCATCCCCGCGCGGGGATGCTTCTCCTTGGTGGCCTGCTCGGTCAGCGGACCACAGGTCGGCCCCGCGCCCGGCCGCGCCCGTGACCGTGGTCGTGAACAGGCTTGTTGTGGGCGGCGTCGGCCGAGGCGATCCCGGGCAGTGCGGCCATCACGCCGCCGAGCACCGCGACGGTCGCGGCCCTGCGCAATGCACCCATGTGTCATCCCCCTGCGAGTAGTGCTGCTGTGCGTACGGCCGGGCACGACGGGCCCGACCGTGCACAACGATCAAGGGGCAGCACGAAATCAATCAGGACGAAGGTTGTATGAGCGTCATAAGTGAACGTTTCGCCCCTGTCAGGGGGTGACGACGCACTTGACGAAGCCGTCCGGGCGGTCGAGGAAGTATCCGAACCCCGTGTCGAGGTCCTCCAGTGAGACGGTGTGGGTGATCAGCGGCTCGAAGGTCAGGCGCCGGTCCGCCATCATGCGCAGCCCCTCGGCCATGGCGGCCATGAGGCGCCACCGCTGCCCGGTGAAGCCGTTGACGATGGTCACGCCGCGATACCACAGCTCGATGTCCAGCTCACGCGGGCCGTCGTGGTGGTAGCCGGCGACGCAGAGCGTGCCGTGCGTGGTCACGAGGTCGCCCGCGAGCTTGAGCCCGGCGGCCTTGCCGGAGAACTCGACGACCACGTCGAACGTGCCGCGCAGGCTCTCGCCTGCCTCCTCGGGGGTGTGCACGTCGCTCGCGCCCAACTCGGCCGCGAGCTCGCGGGCCAAAGGCGCCGGGTCGACGCCGGCGAGACGGGCGGGCGCGCGGTCGGCGGCGACCTGCAGGGCGCCCAGGCCCATGAACCCGAGCCCCACGACCGCCACGCGCTGCCCCGGCCGCAGGCCGCACCTCGACAGCGCCTCGACCACGCAGGCCAGCGGCTCGCCGAGCACGGCCCGGCTCGGCACGTTGGACGGGGCGGGCAGCAGCTCCCTGGCGTCGACGTTCACCGTGTCGGCGAACGCGGGAGACGCGAAGCCGGTGACGCGGTCTCCCCTCGACCATCCATGGACGCCCGGGCCCAGCTCCACGATCTCGCCGCTCAGCTCGTGCCCGAGCCGGCGCGGCGCGGCGTCGTCGTGCTCCGCCCAGGCCGGCAGCTCGGAGACGCAGATCCCCGACGCGAGCGTGCGTACGCGGACCTCTCCCGGGCGGACAGGCGCGTCAGGGACCTCGACGACCTCCGACCGGCCCGGGGCGACGACCTGTGAAAACCGCATGTTCTCCTCTTCCGATCCGGATCAGCTCAGGCCGCGGCGGGCCAGCTCGACGGCTCCGACCACGGGCGGGGCCTGGAGCAGGGTGGCCGTGACCGCCGGGAGCAGGGACCTCAGCTCCTCCTCGAACGCCCGCATCAGGCGGGGCTGGTTGGCGATGACACCCCCCGCCACGACCACGGCCCGGAGGTCGGCGCCCCGCCCGGCCAGGCAGGACACGAGACGGGCCAGTGCCCGGCCGCCCGCCGTGATGACGGCGTCGGCGGTCGCCGACCCGGCATCCGCGGCCGCGAAGACGACCGGGGCGTGGGCGCCCCAGGTCTCGACTCCTCCGTTCCAGCTCATCGCCGCCGCCAGCTCGGGCAGGCCGCCGACGCCGAAGGCGCGCAGGAGGGCGACATCGAGCCCGTCGCCGGGCGCGCCCTCGTCGGCGCGGGCGAGCACCGCGCGGGCCGCGTCGCGGACGAGCGCGGAGCCCGATCCCTCGTCGCCGAGCACCCATCCCCAGCCGCCCGCGGACAGGTACGCGCCCGTGTCGCGGTGCCTGCCGACGGCGATGGCGCCCGTGCCGGAGATGACGCCGATCCCCCCGGCCAGGCCCGCGGCCGGGACGAGCAGTTCGGCGTCGTTGACCACGGTCACCGGCGTTTCGAGCACCCGGACGAGCTCGTGGGCGAGCCGTTCGAACTGGTCGGGGGTCTCGCAGCCGTGCGCGCCCACGACGACATGGCGTACCTCCGGGCCCTGCCGGAGCAGCGGGTGGAGCCGCTCCGACAACCAGGCCGCCGCCTGGGGAAGGCAGGCCGTCTGCCAGCCGGTGCTGGGCACCGTCAGGTCGGTGAGCACCTCGCCGCTCGACGCGTCGGCGAGCCGGACGCGGGTCTTGGTGCCCCCCACGTCCACGCCGGCCACCACCGGGCTCATCCGATGGGCTCCTCGATCTTGGTGTCGGTGTTGTCGAAGACGAAGTCCTCGATCGCCACGCCGCGCACCATGGCGAGGGATCCCGCGAGCCGTTGCAGTACGGCGGTCTCCAGGACCGTGCGGACCGGCATCGACACGCCCTCGGGGATGCGCACCACGTGTAGGTGGTCGCCGGGGTCGACCTCGGCCGAGGTGACGCAGAGCGTGAGGTGGCGGGCTCCGGCGAGGCTGCGCGCGATCTCCAGCTCCCGGCCGTCGCCGAGGACGACGTGCAGGGTCTGCCCCGCCGACTCCATCTCCCCGTGCAGGTAGTTGCGGGTGACCAGGGCGGAGGCGGGCACCCGGCACACCTCGCGGAGCAGCAGTGCCCCCGACTCGGAGGCGGAGCGGGAGGCTCCCGACGCGACGATGTCCGCCGCGACCACCCGCCCGGCGCGGCCCGCCACCTCGTCCACCACCGGCGCGAGCGCGTGCTCGTGGCGGGTGAGGACGTCGGCGATGCCGTTCCACTCCGCGGCGACCTCGGCCGGAGACGTGCCGAGGATGGTGCGGGCGATCATCGCCAGGGCGATCAACGTGCCGGTGTAGCCGATGGTCGAGGCATAGCTGTCGGGCTCGTTGCCGAGATCGACAGGGTGCGCCGCCGTGTCGCCGAGCCGGGAGGGCACGACGTTGACCACGGCCGCCCGCCGCTCCCGCGGCACCATGGCCAGCGCGTCGACGGTCTCCGGGCTGCGGCCCGACTGCGAGACGCCGATCACGAGGTCGGCCTCCGCGAGCGCGACGCCGGAGCCGATCTCGCTGGCCAGCTCCTGGCGGGCCGGCACCGCGCCGTCGGCGAGCATCCGCAGCGGCAGGGCGAGCGCGGCGTAGCTGGCTCCCATGCCGACGAAGACCGGGCGGGAGCGGCCCGCGAACACGTCACGGCCGTCCCGGAGCTGGGCCGCGACCCGCGCCGCGACCCGCTCCAGCGCCGCCGGCTGGGCCGTACGGCCGTCGACATAGGGGATCCGTTCTCCCGGCATTCCGTCAGTTCCCTTCAACACACATAGGCGAGCCAACCGCGACACAAGCCTAGACCAGACGCTTCAAATCAAATACCACTGCATACCAAGTGATGCCGTACGGACAACTGGTATTGCTCAGGAGTTCGGACAGCACGAAGCCGTGGGACCGCACGACGCGCGTCCCACGTGGAGAAACAGGCCCGTCAGGCGGGGCTCGTTCCCCCTCGTACGAAGGAGGTGCGCAGGCGGTAGCGGTCGCCCCGATAGGTGATGGCCGAGACCAGGACGACCCGTCCGACGGCGTCGACCATCGACTGGTGCATCACCAGGACGGGATCACCGGGGGTGAGGTCGAGGTGCTCGGCGATCCCCTCGGGGCAGCCCTTGGCCTCGATGACCGACTGGGCGACGACCGGCTCGGCTCCCCCGGCGGTGAGCTCCTCGATCAGCGACGCCTTGGTGAAGTCGGTCTCCGGGAGCCGCGGCGCGACGTTCAGCACGACGCGGGAGGAGTCGACGCCGACGGGGACGCCGTCCAGCATGCGCACGCGTTCGAGCACGAAGAGCCGCGTGCCCGCCGCCACGCCGAACTGGTCGGCCTCGTCGAGCGACGCCTCCTTGACCTCGGCGCGGATCACCCGGGAGGTCGCGGTCAGCGCCTTCCGCCTGGCCGTCTCGGTGAACGACTCCAGCGAGTTGGGCCAGTCGCGGTCGGGCCGGCCGGCGACGTACCAGCCTCGCCCGTGGGACGAGCGGAGCACGCCCTGCTCGACCAGGTGCTGGAGCGCGCGCCGGAGCGTCACCCGGCTGATGCCCATCTGGTTGCACAGCTCACGCTCGGCGGGCAGGCGCCGTCCGCTGGCAAGGGCCCCCTCGCGCACCCGGCGCTCGATGAGTTCGGCCGCTTGCACCCACAGCGGTTCAGGGCTGTCCGAAGCGATGAGACTCGCCTGAGACACCCTATTCACCCGGTCCACGTCCTTTCGTCCCCCGCCCACCTACCGGCGAACATAATGTCATTCTCACACCGGATCCGCCCGGTGGAACTTCACCCATGGCGATCGCCGACCAGGCGATCGAATGCCGCGTCCAGCTCCGGGTTCGCCCGGCGTCGCGACGGCTCCTCGTCGAACCAGGCGACGATCTCGCGCGCTCCCCGCGCAAATGGAACTTTCGGCAAAAAACCGGGCACCAGCCGCTTGATTTTAGAGTTGTCGTAAATGACCGAGTGCCGGAAATCCTCCTGCAGAACCGGCCCCATCCAGGCGATTTCCCGGCCGATGTCCTCGCTCGACCGGTGCACGATCCGGGGCACGGCTCCCGCGGCCGCGGCGAGGCACAGATGGATCTCGTCCCAGGTGAGAATCTCGTCCGAGGTGATGTGCACGCTGTCGCCCACCGCGTGACGGTTGCCGACGAGGCCGATCAGGCCCCGGGCGAAGTCGCGCGCGTGCATCAGGTTCCACAGCGAGGTCCCGTCGCCGTGGACGACCACCGCCTTGCCCGCGCGCCACCGCTCGATGGCGGTCCAGCCCGCGAGCAGCGGCAGCGCCGTCTGGTCGTAGACGTGTGCCGCGCGCACGATCGTGACCGGGAAGTCCTCGTAGCGGTACGCCTGTTCGAGCGCCTCCTCGCAGCGGAGTTTCTGCGCCGGATAGTCGAACCCGTTGTTGCGCCGCGCGGAGGACTCCACGATCGGCAGCGCCGGGGCCGGACGGGCGTACACCGATCCGGTCGAGATGAAGACGTACTGCCCGGTGCGGCCGGCGAACCTGGCCACGTCGGCCCGGACGTCCTCGGGCGTGTAGCCGATGAAGTTCACGACCACGTCGAACGTCTCGTCCCCGAGCGCCGCGCGCATCGACGCGTCGTCCCGCACGTCGGCCTCGACGGCGCGTACGCCGTCGGGCAGGGGCCGCGACGTCGTGCGGCCCCTGGTCACGGCGGTCAGGTCGAGACCCGCCGCGACGGCCTCACGGGCGCAGGCGGCACTGAGCACGCCCGTTCCCCCGAGGAAGAGCACCCGCTGCGCGCTCATCGCGGCCCCACCTCCCCATCGATCACGCGTTCCACCGGCTTGCGGCCCACCGCCAGGCCGCGGCCGACGAGGAACTCGTAGCATCGGCGCAGCAGGCCGTACATGTCCTCGCGGGACCGGTCCGCCTCGACGATGTGCCAGCGGATCGCCGGGTTGGCGCGGACCACGCTCTCCACGTCGACCACGCCCTCGCCGAACGGGACCATGTAGTCGTCCATCCCGCGGGCCGGTCCGTCCTTGAGGTGGACGAACTCCACGCGGTCGCCGAGCGAGGCCGCGACGGGGGCCGGGTCGAGCCCTGCCGTACGGACCCAGTAGACGTCCAGCTCGACGGCGACCGCCGGATCCAGCTCGCGCAGCAGGAGGTCGTAGGCGCGCTCTGCGCCGAAGACGTTCTCGAACTCGGCGAAGTGGTTGTGGTAGGCGATGCGCATGCCCCGCCTGGCCGCGTTCGCCGCCGCCTCGTTGACGCGCTCGACGCCCCGCAGCACGCCGTCGCGCGTGGCGAACTCCTCGGGCTCCATGCTCCAGACGAGCGTCTCGACGCCGAGCTCCTGGTGCTCGTCGAGGATCGCCTCGGCCGCGTCGCCCGCGGGGAACGGCGCGTGGGCACTGCAGAACTCCAGCCCGAGGCCGTCGGCCACGTCCCGTACGACGGACGGCTTGTGGCCGTACAGGCTGATCGGCTCGACCGCGAGGAAGCCGAGCGCCGCCACCCGTTCGAGCACGCCGAGCAGGTCGCGGGAGGCCTCCTCGTGCAGGGACCACAGCTGCGCGGCGATCGGCGCGGCGCGGCCGTCCGTACGTGATCCGCTCACGCCGCACCTCCGATGATCTTGCCGTTGCCGAGGGGCCAGCGGGTCGACCAGGTCAGGATCTCGTCGTCCCGGACGCCCGCCGCCCAGAGCGTCGCCTGGCGGACGAGCTGCCGGAAGCCGGGGTTGCCCCAGGCCCGCGCGTCGTGTCCGAGCGCGGAGTAGCAGACCCGGCCTTCGCCGTGGTCGCGCACGTAGAGGACGGGCTCGGTGCCGTCGTCGGTCACCCGCTCGGCGAGCACCCGGACGTCGGGGCCGTATTCCAGGACGTAGAACTCGTCGTCGATGCCGAAGTCCTCCATGTGGCGGGTGACCGGGTGGTCGCCGCACAGCCGGACGTCGAACCGTCCCTCCGATCCCGAGGTCCCGTGGGAGAGGTAGCGGGAGCCCACCAGCTCGAACGCGACGCGGTCGGCCTCCAGGCCGCCCTCGCCGAACCCGAACAGGTTGCTCGCGTGCAGGACGACCAGTCCCTTGCCCGCGGCGACCAGGTCGGACAGCGCCTGCTGCTCCCGGGGGTGGAAGACGATCGACGAACGGTAGACGACGTAGACGTCGGCCTCCGCCGTGGCCGGGGTGAGGTCGGCGAAGCGCTCCATCCCCACGGCCCTGGCGGTGGGGAGCCCCGCCTCGGTGACGATCTCCTGGAGCGCCAGCGCGGCGCCGATCAGGTCGTGGTGGATGTCCGTACCGTCGACGATCACCATCGCGGACGGCGAGCGTCTCAACTTCATCGTGGATTCCTTCGGTTGTCCTGACGGCCGGGATCGCCTAGCCGGCCAGCGTGGCCGCCTCGGCGTACTCCTTGGCCATGCGGTCGCCGCCGGCGACCTTCCACTTCTGCACCGCCGACGTCAGGCTGGAGGCGGGCTCCCGGCCGAGGAACACCGCGGTGATCGCGTCCTGCATCTGCTGCTCCAGCGACGAGCCCTTGGTGTTGAAGGTCTCGGAGTAGAGGTGCTGCGCGGGGTTGTCGAGGAGCATCGGCACGGCCTTCTGCTGCCACTCGTAGTTCAGCTTGTCCACGCCGGGAGCGCCCTGCGGGTCGCACAGCACCTGCGGGCCGCCCACGATGTAGGCCAGGCCGAGGTCCTGCTCGCGCTGTCCGCGGGTCGTGAGCACGGCGACGCCGTCCTTGACCGTGTAGTCGACGCCCTCGACCCCGTAGCTCATGATGAACGACTCGCGGGAGCCGAACGGCGCGGCGATGTAGTCGAGGACCCGGAGGAACATGTCGATCCGGTTCTTGTCGGTGGTCTTCTTGATCATCGTCATGGCGTACGCGCCGCCGCCGGTCCAGTGGACGCCCTTACCGCCGTCCTTGCCGAAGGGCACCATGATGTCGAAGACCACGTCCTTGTCGTCGGCCACGATGCCGACCGCGCGGTTGCCGTCCCAGAGCATCGCCAGCTTGCCGCCCCGGAACATCGAGTCGCGCTGGGTCTTGTTGTTCATCAGCGTCGGGGTGTCGGGGTGGAAGCAGCCGCTCTTGTAGAGGTCGGCGAGCTCCGCCATGGCCGGGATGAACGCCTCGTGCTCGTAGGCCGAGACGAAGGTGCCGTCGCTGCGCTTGGTCCACTTGTTCGGGACTCCGAACATCATCATCATGAAGTCGGCGATGTTGCTGCCGAACGCGTAGACGCCCGCCTTGGGGTTGGTGACGGCCTTGGCGAGGTCCTTGAACTCCTGGAGGTTCGTCGGATTCGGGTTGGCGCCCGCGGCCTCGATGACGTCGGTCTTCGTGTAGATCTGCGAGGTGAAGACGGGGTCCGACTTGGGCACGCCGTAGATGCGGCCGTTGAGGTAGCCGTTGAGCCAGGCGTAGTTCTGGATGCCGGCGAGGTTCGGATACTTCTTCACCGCGTCTCCCGAGAGGAACTCGCTCAGGTCGGTGAACTGCGCCTCGGCGAGCTGCGGCAGGCGGGAGACGTTCATGTACATCGGGACGGAGACGAACTCGGGCAGATCATCACCGGCGACCAGGGCGGGGAACTTCGTCTGGAAGCTGTCGAACGGCACCTGGAGGGGCTTGACGTTGAGGTTCAGCTCCTTGTTGAGGAGCTGCCAGTAGGGGCTCTCGCTCACCGGCGGCGACGGCTGGCCGTACGTCATGATCAGCACGTTGAAGTCGCTGCCGTCGCCGACCTGCCCGTTGACCGTACGCGGCCCGTCCATGGGGAAGGACGCGTAGACGTCCATGACGCCCTGCGCGTTGCCCTCGAGCAGGGGCTTCGGCTTGACCGGCGGCACGTACGTCGGCAGCGGCACCGCCTTGGCCGCGCCGGACGAGGCGGCTCCGCCGCCACCGGCCTCCGAGCCGGAACCGCAGGCCGCGAGCACGCCGCTCATCGGGACGAGCGCGGCGGCCAGACCGGCGCCCCTCAGCAGGCTCCTGCGGCTGACGCCCTCGTTCGAGGCCGAGAATCCGGATCGATTTCTGATCCCCATGATCTGTTCCTTTGTTTTCTGATGGGAGGTGTCGGAACGCGGGCTTATCCCTTGATGGCCCCGGTGAGCATTCCCTTCGACATGTGCTTCGTCAGGAAGGGATAGACCAGCAGGATCGGCACCGTGGCGATCGCCACGAGGGCCATCTGGACGGACTGGGCGGGTGGCGCCACATATCCGGGAATGGCGGCCGCGTTCGAGGTGACGTTGTTCTGCAGCACGAATGTCCGCATCACGAGCTGGAGCGGCCACATCTGGGTGTCGTTCAGATAGAGCAGCGGGCTGAAATAGTTGTTCCAGTAGCCGACGGCGAGGAAAAGGCCGACGACGGCGATGACGGCTTTCGACAGGGGCAGCACGACGGACCACAGGATCCGCCATTCACCCGCGCCGTCCATTCGCGCGGCGTCGAAGAGCTCCTTCGGAATTCCTTGGATGAAGCCCCGGACGATGACGATATTGAAGGCGCTCACCGCACCGGGGATGATCAGCGACCAGTAGGTGTTGAGCATGCCGAGCTGCTTCACCATGAGATAGACCGGAATCATCCCCGGGCCGAAGAGCAGGGTGAGCAGCACGAACGACAGCAGGCCCCGCTGGAAGAGCGAGCCCCTCCGGCTCAGGCCGTACGCCGCGAGCACCGTGCAGAAGAGGCTGAACGCGGTGCCCACGGCGGTCACGCAGACGCTGATGACGATCGACCTGGCGACCTGGGTGCCGTTGAAGATCTGGTAGTAGGCGTCGAACGAGATCTGCGTGGGCCACACGACGTAGCCGCCGTTCGCGTCGATCTCCTGCTTGGTCGCCAGGCTCGTCGAGACGACGACGAGGAACGGGAAGATCACGACCGCGCTGATCAGCACGAGGGCCAGCGCCTTGAGCGCGAGGGCGACGGGCTTCGGTTTGCCGAGCCAGACGGGCCGGCCGGGGTGGCTCATCGCTTGTACACACCTTCCTCACCGAACCGATGGGCGATCTTGTTCGCCGCGAGGACGAGAAAGAGACTGACGACGCCCTTGAGGAGGCCTGCCGCGGTCGCGGTGCCCCAGCTCCCGTCGACGACGCCGTTGTAGTAGACGAAGGTGTCGAGCACCTCGGCCGCTCCCGGGCCGACCGCGTCGCGTTGCAGCAGGATCTGCTCGAACCCGACCGTCAGGGCGTCACCCAGCCGCAGGATGAGCATCAGCACGATGATCGGCCGCATCCCCGGCAGCGTGACGTGCCAGAACCTGCGCCAGGCGCCGGCGCCGTCCATCGCCGCGGACTCGTAGAGAGCGGGGTCGATGGCCGCGATGGCGGCGAGGAAGATGATCGTCCCCCAGCCGGCGTCCTTCCAGATGGACTGGGTGGTCAGCAGCAGCTTGAACGTGTCGGGGTTCGACATCACGTCGAACGGCGAGAGGCCGTGCGTTATGAGGAACCGGTTGATCACCCCCGCGCCCCCGAGGACCTGCTGGAACAGCGCGACGATGATCACCCAGGAGAGGAAGTGGGGCAGGTAGATCACCGACTGGACGAACCTCTTCGCCGCCGGCAGCGCCACGGTGTTCAGGAGCACCGCCAGCAGGATGGGGACCGGAAAGAAAAGCGCCAGCTGCAGGAACGTGATCTGCACGGTGTTCCACACGGCGGTCCAGAACGACGGGTCGGAGAACAGCGCCGTGAAGTTGTCCCAGCCCACCCAGTCTGATCCGGTGAACCCGAGAAACGGGACATAGTCCATGAATGCGATCACGCTTCCCAGAAGCGGGATGTACGTGAACAGCAGGAGCACGATCGCGGCGGGCGCGACCATCACAAGCAGTGGGGCGTCCCGCCATAAGCGTGCGAGAAACGGCGTCTTCTGTTGGGCCGGCCGCGTTTCCCCGCCTTCTGCGAGCGCACGAGGCAATGCCTGCTTGACCGTCATGGGCACCTCTAATCGAGCTGCGTGGATCGCCGTCGCCTCGGTGCGACATGGGCAGATACCAGCGAAGTACCGGGAAGATACCACTTGCACCAAATCAAGACAAGAAGTACCTTCGCGGTCACATGCTGGTGCGCCGGCATCTTCGGACTTCGGACGGACCGACCCGACGGGACACGCTTTGGACCCCTATTCCGCGCTTCTTCCCCGACCCCGGCAAGCCCTTTCACGCCCGGGAAAATGCCTGCTCAACGCGGGTGTGGCAGTCAAGGTCGCGGGGTCGCCCGCGACCGAGGCGCTGGTGAGGAGGTTCGTCTCGGGACTGCCGCTGCCCGCCCCCGGGCCCGAGGGCGATCCAGCTAATACCACTCAGACCACTTGGGTTTCCGTGACCGAGACCGACGACGCCCCGGGCGCGTACCGGCTGGAGGTCACCGAGTCGGGCGTGGACATCCGCGCCGGCGGCTTCGAGGGCGCCGCCGGCGCGCTGACGACGCTCCGGCAGCTAATGCCCGTCCAGGCGTGGCGGCGCGAGTGGGCGGGCGACGCCGGCGGCTGGGCCGTGCCGTGCGGCACGGTGGCGGACCACCCGGCGTACGAGTGGCGCGGGGCCATGCTCGACGTGGCCCGCCACTTCTTCCCCAAGCAGACCGTGCTGCGCTACGTCGACCTGCTCGCGGCGCACCGCTTCAACCGCCTGCACCTGCACCTGTCGGACGACCAGGGATGGCGTGTGGAGAGCCGCCGCCACCCGCGCCTGCACGAGGTGGGGAGCTGGCGTCCGCTGACCCGGCTCGGCCCCGACGGCGTCGCGGACGGCACCCCGCACGGCGGCTACTACACGCTCGACGACCTCGCCGAGATCTCGGCGTACGCACGCGCCCGGGGGATCACGATCGTCCCGGAGATCGACGTGCCGGGGCACACCTCCGCGCTGCGCGCGGCCTATCCGGAGCTGGGCCGTCCCGGCCAGGAGCAGGCCGTGCTCGACACCGTCTGGGCGGGCGGCTCGTCCATCAGCCCCACCCGCCCGGTCGTCGCGTTCCTCCAGGACGTCCTGGAGGAGATCCTCGACGTGGTCGACACGCCGTACGTGCACCTCGGCGGGGACGAGTGCGACATGAGGTGGTGGGCGGACGACCCCGCGATCGCCGCGGAGATGGCCGAGCACGGATACACCGACGTGAAGCAGATGCACGGCCACTTCCTCCGCACCCTCGGCGGGTTCCTCGCCACCCGCGGCGTACGCATGGTCGTGTGGGACGAGGGCTTCGTGACCGGGGGCGTGCTGCCGGACACCATCGTCATGGCGTGGCGCGGGCACGAGGTGGCGGGCCGGGCCGCGGCGTCGCAGGACGTCGTCCGTACGCCGCTGTTCCCCACGTATTTCAACTTCGACCAGTCGGACCTGCCCGAGGAGCCCCGCTCGGAGGGCGGCCCGATCACGCTCCGCGACGTCGCGGACTTCGAGCCCGCTCCCTCCGAGTGGCCGGAGGAGCTGCGCGGGCGGGTTCTCGGCGGCCAGTTCCAGATCTGGACCGAGTGGGTGCCCAGCGAGCGGCGCCTCGACTACCTGGCCTTCCCGCGCGCGTGCGCCCTCGCCGAGGTGCTGTGGAACGGGCAGGTCGACGACTTCGCGGACTTCGAGCGGCGGCTCGCCGTCCACCTCGAACGGCTCGACGCGATGGGCGTCGGCTATCGCCCGCTCGCGGGGCCGCACCCCTGGCAGACCGGCGGCACGGGGGTCTGGCGGCGCTCCGGGCCCGGGCGGATCGAGGAGACCAAGAAGTGGGTGGAGTCCGTCTCCCGCGAGCCCTGACCGGGGTCTGACAGACTCCCTGGTCAAGACCCGGAAACTCCTATTGCGAATGGAAATGTGACCTGATGACGCAGAATGCGAACTTCCTGTGGGGCACGGCCACCTCGTCGTACCAGATCGAGGGCGCGGTGAGCGAGGACGGGCGCACCCCGTCCATCTGGGACACCTTCTGCGCGACCCCCGGCACGGTGGCGGACGGCGACACCGGCGCCGTCGCGTGCGACCACTACCACCGCATGCCCGAGGACGTGGCGCTCATGGCCGAGCTCGGGATGGACGTCTATCGCTTCTCCCTCGCCTGGCCCCGCGTGCAGCCGGACGGCACCGGCCCGGGCAACCCCGCGGGCATCGCCTTCTACGACCGTCTCGTCGACGAGCTGCTCGACAAGGGCATCCGCCCGTGGGTGACGCTCTACCACTGGGATCTTCCCCAGGCGCTGGAGGACGCGGGAGGCTGGCCGAGCCGCGACACCGCGTATCGCTTCGCCGACTACGCGGCCATCGCGTACGACGCGCTGGGCGACCGGGTGGACCAGTGGACGACCCTGAACGAGCCGTGGTGCTCGGCCTACCTCGGCTACATCACCGGCCGGCACGCCCCGGGCCGCCAGGACGCCCGCGCGGGCATGGCCGCCCTCCACCACCTGCTGCTGGGGCACGGGCTGGCGGCGCGGGTGATCCGCGAGAAGGCGGCGGCGAGCGGCCGCTCCGACCGGCTCGAAGTGGGCATCACGCTCAACCTCGGCCCCAAGGTGCCCGCGAGCGACTCCCCCGCCGACGTCGCCGCCGCCCGCTGGGCGGACGGGTGGGACAACCGGCTCTACCTCGACCCGCTGATCCGGGGCGAGTATCCGGCCGACATCGCCGACAAGCTCGCCGAGCTGGGCTGCCCGCTCCCGGTGCGGGACGGCGACCTCACGGTGATCTCGGAGCCGCTCGACGTGCTCGGCGTCAACTACTACTCCTCGCACATGATCCAGGCCGGGCCGGTGGGACAGAACGGCTGGCCGTCGCCGGTCGTCGTGCGCCGCGACGTCCCGCGCACCGCGATGGACTGGGAGGTCACCCCCGCCGCGCTCACGGACCTGCTGCTGCGCCTCGAACGGGAGTATCACGGCCCGGCCTGGTACATCACCGAGAACGGCGCGGCGTACGCCGACGTGGCCGACGAGAACGGCTACGTGGACGACGTCGAGCGGGCGGAGTATCTGCGCACGCACATCGACGCGGTGCTGGAGGCCCGGGCGCAGGGCGCCGACGTCCGCGGCTACTTCGCCTGGTCGCTGCTCGACAACTTCGAGTGGTCGTACGGCTATGACCGCAGGTTCGGCATCGTCCGGGTCGACTACGACACACAGAAGCGGACGCCGAAGCGCTCCGCGCGCTACTACGCCGAGCGCGTCGCCGCCGAGAAGGAGAAGGCCGCGAAGGAGAAGGCGGAGAAGGGCCGGGCGTGATCACCGTTCTCACCAGCCACCTCGGCTACAACACCGGGAGCACGAAGAAGGCCGTCGTGCTCCTGCGTGGCCGGGTGGCCGTCGAGGGTGCCGTTCTCGTCGACGAGGAGGACGGCACCCGGACCACGCTCGCCGTGGGCCCGGAGGAACGGGTCGACGGCTGGTCCCTCGGCACGTTCCGGCGCGTCGACTTCAGCCGGGTGCGCACCGAGGGGCGTTATCGGGTGGAGGTGGTCACGCCCGACGGGGTGCACGCCGGCGAGCCGTTCGTCATCGGCACGCGGCGGGTGCAGCACATGACGCTGTCGGACACCCTCTACTACTTCAAGGCGGTGCGGTCGAGCGGCGAGATCGACCGCAAGGACCGGCACGCACGGTTCTACCAGGACGACTCGGGCCGTACGGTCGACGCGCGCGGCGGGTGGCTGGACGCCTCAGGCGACCACAGCAAGTTCCTCAGCCATCTCAACTACACCCGCATGATGAACCCCCAGCAGACGCCGCTGTGCGCCTGGGCGTTCATGGCCGCCCGCGACCGGCTCGCCGCGCACCATCCGGAGCTGTCGCGCAGCCTGGGCGCGCGCATGCGCGACGAGGGCCTCCACGGCGCGGACTTCCTGGTGCGCTTCCAGTCCGAGGAGGGCTACTTCTACACGGCCATCTTCGACGCGCTGACGAAGGATCTGGACGAGCGGGTGATCAACGCGCCGCTGCAGGACAGCGTCAGGACGACCCGCTGGCAGGCCGCCTACCGCCAGGGCGGAGGCATGGCCATCGCGGCGCTCGCCCGCGCCGCGACGCTCGACGACCACGGCGACTTCACTCCCGGGGAGTATCTGGCCGCCGCCCACCGCGGGTTCGCCCACCTGGAGGAGCACAACCTCGACTACCTCTACGACCGCACGGAGTCGGTCATCGACGACTACTGCGCGCTCATGGCCGCCACCGAGCTCGGCCGGGCCGCGCGCGTCGTGTCCGGCGCGCCCGATCCGGCGGCGTACGAGAAGGCCGCGCTGCGGCGCGCGGAGTCGCTCATCGGCCGCTACACCGACACCGGCATGGGCTTCGGCTACCTGAAGGGAGACGTGGAGGGCAGGCCGTTCTTCCACGCGGCGGAGGCCGGTCTCCCCGCGGTGGCCCTCATGCGGTTCGCCGAGACATACGACGGCCGCGCGCTCGCCGGTCAGGCACGCGCCACGGCGCTCGCGCTGATGCGCGACGCGGCGCACCTGGCCGACGAGGTGCCGAACCCCTTCGGCTACGCCCGGCAGTACGTGCAGCCGGCCGGCCGGCCGCCGCGTACGGCCTTCTTCTATCCGCACGACAACGAGACCGGCTATTGGTGGCAGGGCGAGAAC
Source organism: Microbispora sp. CSR-4 (assembly GCF_008033685.1). Classification (NCBI taxonomy): domain Bacteria; kingdom Bacillati; phylum Actinomycetota; class Actinomycetes; order Streptosporangiales; family Streptosporangiaceae; genus Microbispora; species Microbispora sp. CSR-4. Next base: position 74,216 of record NZ_VJVX01000027.1, on the reverse strand, counting down.
GCCGCGATCTGCTCCCTCGCGTACGCGGCACTGCTCGCGGCCGAGCTCCCCGAGTGCGACCCCGCCCTGCGCGACCGGCTGCTCCGGCTGGCGGACGACCAGGTGCACTGGGTGATGGGGCTGAACCCCTTCGACGCCTCGATGATCCAGGGCAGGGGCCGCAACAACGTCGAATATTCCACGGTGTTCCAGAACGTGCCCGGAGGCATCCTCAACGGGGTGACCAGCGGCTTCGACGACGAGCACGACATCGCGTTCATGCCGGACGAACACCGTGAGACCGGTCATTCATGGCGCTGGGCCGAGCAGTGGATCCCGCACAGCGCGTGGTTCCTGCTCGCCGTCTCGGCGCTCGGTTAGGAGGCGGCCATCACGATCATCCGTCCGTTCCGGCCGTTCGACCTGCCGGGCATGTATCGGGTGTGCCTGCGGACCGGCGACTCCGGCAGGGACGCCACCGGGCTCTACCACGACCCGGATCTGCTCGCGCACGTCTACGCCGGGCCGTACCCGGTCGCGGATCCCGCGCTCACGTTCGTCGCCGCCGACGAGGGCGGCGTCCTCGGCTACATCGTCGCGACCGCCGACACGTTCGCGTTCGAGACCTGGCTGGAGGAGAACTGGTGGCCCGCGCTGCGGGAGCGCTATCCGATCGAGCTGGCCACCGATCCGGCGGACGGCAGCCAGGACTGGCAGCGCGTCGCCCACATCCACCGGTCGCGGCCCCGGCACGACGAGCTGTACGACCGCTATCCGGCGCATCTGCACATCGACATCCTGCCCAGGGGCCAGGGCGCCGGGCTCGGCAGGCGGCTGATGACCACCCTGCTCGACGCGCTGCGGGCACGGCGGGTGCCCGGCCTGCACCTGGGCGTGGGCAGCGGCAACCCGGGCGCGTACGCGTTCTATCGGGCGATGGGCTTCACGGAGGAACGCCGGGGCGACTGGGGTTCCATCATGGTGATGGACCTCCGCGAGTGACCGGACGACCGGCCCGTCCGGGCCGGTCACGGGGTAGGAGCCGCCCCGGAGCTGGGCAAACCGCGATGCTAACCTAAGTCAGTCGCTTTAAACGCGCATTACGCCCCGCCCGCGCAACGGAAGAATCCGCGCATGTCCCCTGTCTCCGTCACCCATACAGCGCGCCGGCTCAGAGGCGTCGCCGCGGTCGCCGTGGCGGGGGTGGCGCTGTTCGCGCTCAGGGACCGGATCCCCGATCCGGACGCGGTCTGGGCCTCGATACAGGGGGTGAACCTCGGCTGGCTGGCCGTCGCCGTGCTCGCCGAGGCCCTCTCGATGCGGCTCTTCGCGGCGCTGCTGCGCCGTCTGCTCAGGAGCGGGGGCGTCAGGCTCACCACTCCGCGCTCGATGGCCGTCACGTACGCCCGCAACGCCGTGTCGAGCTCCCTGCCCGCCGGACCGGTGCTCTCGGTCGCCTTCACCATCCGCGAGCTCGGCCGGCTCGGCGCGTCCACGTCGCTGTCGGCCGCGACGCTCGCGCTCAGCGCCGTCTATTCGACCACCACCTTCGCCCTGCTGGGGCTGGTCGCGCTGCTGGGCGGCGACGCGACCCGGATGCCCGCGCTGATCGCGCTGGCCGCCGCCGCGACGGCCGTCTTCGCACTGGTGCGGCTGCGCCGGCGGCGGCACGGCGCACACCGTCGCGACCCACACCGGCGCGACCCACACCGGCGCGACCCACACCGGCGCCGCGCCTGCCGGATCCTCTCGGCCGGCGACGCGATCAGGCCGACCGGCAGAGACCGGCTGGTCCTCGTCGTCCTGGCGCTGGCCAACTGGCTTCTCGACGTGGCCTGCCTGGCCGCCGTGTGCGCGGCCGCGGGAGTCGGGCTCGGGCCCCACACCGTGCTGCTCGGCTACGTCGCGGGCAAGATCGCTGCGACGGTCGCGTTCATCCCCGGCGGGCTCGGCGTCACCGAGCTCGGCATGGCCGCCACGTTCGTCGGAGCGGGCACCACCGGCACCATGGCGGCGGCCGTCGTGGCGCTCTATCGGCTGATCTCCTACTGGGCCGTGCTCGCCGTCGGCTGGATCGCCTGGCTGCTGCTGCGCGACGCGGTCCGGGCCCGCCTGGCCGCGGCCGGACGGTGGCTGCTCGGCGTCGCCGGGTGCGGTGACGACAAGACGGGCATGCGCCCGGCGAGGTGAGGCTACGGGTCGCCGGAAACGGGCGCCAGCCACAGCCCGACGAGCGCGTCGATCAGTCCGGTCGCCGTGTCGTTCCAGCTCGGCCGCGGCGTGGACGCGCCTTTGGCGAGAGCGCGCTCGCGTTCGGCGCACACGTGTGTGATCAGATGCCACGCCATGTCGCCGCGCTCCGCCCGGACGCCGGCGGGCAGCTCGGGCAGGCAGCGGTGGAACCCGGCCATCACCTTGCGCAGTGAGCCCTGCGTCTCCTCGGCGATGATCGCGCGCAGCGAGGGATCGGTCACCACTTGGGCGATGAAGCGGGCACACCAGGTCGGAGTGCCCTGGGCGGCCAGATGCTCGGTGACCGGGCGGACCAGGCAGGCCACCCAGTCGCGTACGTCGGCGGAGTCGCCGATGCCGGCCAGCATCCGCTCGCGTATCCGGTCGACCGGCTCGGCGTGCCTGCGGGCGATCGCGCGCACGAGATCGGCCTTGGTGCCGAAGTGGTAGCCGACCGCGGCGTTGTTGCCCTGCCCCGCCGCCTCGCTGACCTGGCGGTTGGACACGGCGGACACGCCGTGCTCCGCGAACAGCCGCTCCGCCGCCGACAGGATCCGCTCACGGGTCGCACCGACCCGTTCGGCTCGCACCTTCCCGGCCATCCTCACCCGGCCATCCTGGACACGGCCATCCTCACCACCGCACCGGAACCGCTGCGCGGTTCACCGAACGAAAGGCCACCCGGCCCGGTGCAAGTTCATCCATGCCGGCGAGGTAAGTCAAGCAGTTGAATTAAAACGCCTCGCGGCGCTCGCGAGCACGGGTGGCCAGCGTCACGGGTACGGCGTGGCCCAGCACGCCGACGCCCCAGCCCAGGACGGGCCAGATCGGCCACGGATACCAGGAGCCGGTCGACCGGCCGACGACGAGCCAGACGGCCACCATGAGGAGCGACGTGCCGGCATAGACGCCGGCGTGGATGCGCACCCCGAGCCTGGCCGCCCTGGCCTTCCGGGCCGGGCCGCGCGCCCGGTCCCTCGACGTACGCAGCCGGGGCGGCAGGTCGGCGAGGAGCGCGTCGAGCTCGGCGTGGTGCCGCGCGCGGGTGGCGAGGCCGAGGCGCTCGTCGAACTCCTCCTTGGTCAGATAGCCGGCGCCGTACGCGTCGGCGAGCAGCTCGACCGCGTGGTCGCGGTCCGCCGCGCCGGCCCGGGGAGAGGCGGCGGGTGTGGCAGCGGGGGCGGCGGGCCTGGAGCGCAGCGTGGTGCCGGAGTAGGTGGTCAAGGGAGCCTCCAGGGGTCGGGCGGGCAATCACCGCGAATGTCGATAACCGAAGCGTCGCACAGACGCACTAGCGAATGCAATACGCTACAGTTAACATGTGTAAACAAAAGAAGGGAGACAGGCCCATGGAGGCGACCTCGACGACCGGTCCTTCACGACGTCAGAGGGTGCGCGACGCCACGCTGCGGGAGCTGATCTCGGTCAGCCGCGAGATCCTGACGACCCAGGGCGTCGAAGCGCTGACGATCCGGGCGGTCGCCCGGGAGATGGGGATGACCCCGCCCGGGGTCTACCGCTACTTCGACAGCCACCGCGCCCTCCTCGACGCGGTCATCCTGGCGATCCTGGACGAGCTCACCGAGTTCGTCGCCGCCGCCGTGGCCGAGGTGGACGAGGCCGACACGGCGGGCAGGCTCGTGACCGCCAGCAGGGCGCTGCGGCGCTGGGGGGTCGAGCACCCCCGGGAGTTCCACCTCTCCCTGGTCGTCTCCCCGCCGGAGGAGGAGAACCCGACGGTCCGCCGGGCGCGAGGCCAGGTGGGCAGGCTGTTCGGCGAGATCTTCGCCGGAGTCTGGCGCGACTACGGCAACGCATCCCCCGCGGCCTGGCCCCGCGAGCCCCGGATCGAGCCGCTGGCCGAACGGCTCGTGCGGATCCTGGAGATCACGATGCCCTCCACGGCGGCCGCGGCCGCCTTCACCCGCTGCTGGATGCGGCTCTACGGCATGGTCTGCCTGGAGTCGCTCGGCCTCCCACGGATCGTCGGCGACGAGGAGGGCGACCTGTTCGAGGCGGAGCTGGCCGAGCTCTCACGGACGCTCGGCCTTCCCGAGGCCGCCCTGCGCACCGGCCGCTGACGTCCATCCCACCCCCCACATCGAAGGAGAGCCATGACCCCCCTGCAGCTCAGCCAGCCCACCCAGATGATCGCCGGCGCCGTCCTGCTGACCATCGTGACCATCGAGTTCGGCGGGTGGTTCCTCACCCGGATCGTCCGCGGCGCGGTGCCGATGACGCCCTTCCAGCAGGCCTTCGCCCGAGCCGGCCACGCGCACGCGGGGGTGCTGGTCATCCTCGGGCTGGTGGGCCTCCTCTTCGCCGACGCCACCGGTCTCGACGGTGCCGCCCTGTGGACCGCCCGGCTCGGCGTGCCGCTCGCGGCCGTGCTGATGTCCGCCGGATTCTTCCTGTCGTCCATCGGACGGGACGTGACCCGGCCCAACCGCCTGATCGTCCTGCTCTGGCTCGGCGCGCTCTGCCTGGCGGCGGGCGTGCTGACCCTCGGCGTCGGCCTGCTGACGAGCTGACGGCCGTCCCCTCGGGGACTGCCTACTCTGACGTCAGAGTAGGGTGAGGCTGGTCACATGGTTCTCCCGGCCGACGCGCCACCGTCCCGCCGACGTCTCCTACGACGTCCCGTCCTCGCGCCCCGCGTCGTGACCGCCGGAAGGCCAGGTATCCGGGCGGCCTCGCCGCCCGCCGGGGCCCGCTCGCGTGGGAACGTCCTGCGCGGCGGGTCCGGCCACACGGGATCGCACGTGGAGAGGAGGACGATGTCCGTCTACCGCGTCAGGATGTACAGCGGGTTCCAGCGCACCCTCACCGCCGACCGGGTCGTCGTCAACGGCGACAACATCTGTTTCGAGCGGAGTAGGAACGGGTCCTGGGTGGCGGCGCTCCAGCTGCCGACGCAGCTGGTCACCCGGGTCCGCCGGAGGTGCGTCCAGCCGGACGGCACGGTCACGTGGAACGTCGAGAAGCCGGAGCCCAGCACCTACTGATCGAGCTCCTGCTCCCAGATCATTGCTCCATAACCTTCCGTGAGAGTAGAGTCTGGCCCGCTTGCGGTGGGACTCCGCTTCGCCGCGTGCTCACCCATCGCAGGCGTCAACGCCACCGCACGGCCCGCCTGGCACCTTCCCCCTCGCCGGGCGCGCCGTCGCGGTGGGAACCGGCGTTGTTCTGCGAAACTCCACCCGTACGTAACGGTAGGCCGTGAGTGGCGACGTACCCGCGAGAGCTTTGACCGCGGGGGGTAGGAAAGGTGAGCGGAGCGATGCCTGAAGGTCTGGTGCAGATCGGCGAGGTCGCCGAGCGGCTCGGGCTGTCTTTGCGCACGATCCGCCATTACGAAGAGGTCGGCCTGGTCGTGCCCGCCCGCACGCAGGGCGGTTTCCGGCTCTACAGCGAGGAGGACGTGCAGCGCCTGGCGATGATCCGGCGGATGAAGCCGCTGGCGTTCACGCTGGAGGAGATGCGCGACCTGCTGGAGATCACCGACCGGCTCGCGCGCGGCGACGACGATCCCGGCCTGGTCGCCCGGCTGCAGCTCTTCGAGCGGGCGGTCGCGGAACGCGCCGACAGGCTGCGCGAGCAGCTCGCGATGGCCAGGGAGTTCGCCGAGCAGCTCCGGCGTCAGCGGTTGAGCGCCCCGAAGCCGACGCCCGCGCACTGACCTTTCCCGTCTCCCGGCGGCCCCGGCCGTCCCGCGGGCCCCGCGGGACCCGTACGGACCGGAGCCCGCACAGGCGTCCGGGTAATGGTTCGTTATGCGGATACCCGCCCTCGCCTTGGGGATAGCGACCATTCGTATGGCCTGCCTAATCTGCGATAAGTGACGCTCTTTCCGACCGTTTGACGCACCGCGCATGGAAGGGCGGGGCGCTTCGCCACGGAAGGTGCCCGCTGGTGACCAAGGAGCACGACACGATGAACTCGCAGACCATGGACCGCGCCGACGTCCGTACGGACGAGTCGGTCCTCGACGAATACACGTGTCCGGTGCCGCACACTCCACAGGAGGTCGGCGCCGTACGACACCGCGCGCTCGGCGTGCTGACGGCCTGGGGGACGCCCGGGACCGCCGCGCAGGAGGCCGTGCTGGTGATCTCCGAGATGGTGACCAACGCCGTGCTCCACGCCCTGCCGCCGGCCGAATTCCGGCTCCTCCGCTGCGCGGAGGGCGATCACGACATCATCCGGGTCGAGGTCACCGACGCCGGGGCGGCCCCGGTGTGGCCGGGTGCCGAGGCGGCCCCGGGCGAGTGCGGGCGCGGCGGCGTCGTCGTCGACGCCCTCGCCATCCGGCACGGCGCCCGGAGCGGGCCCTCCGGCACGATCACCTGGTGGGCGGACCTGCCGGCCCGCTGAGAACATCCCGCGTTCCGCGGCGCAGCGTCTCCGACGGGGACTCCCCGAAACGCCGGCGGTAGGCGAGCGCGAACCGCCCCAGATGGACGAACCCCCAGCGATAGGCGACGTCGGTGACCGTGGTGGCGCCCGGATCCCCGACCATGAGCTCGGCCCGCACCCGGTCGAGGCGCACTTCCCGCAGGTAGCTCATGGGCGTCGTCTCCAGCTGACGCCGGAACCCCTCCTGAAGCGCCCGCGCGCCGACGCCCACCGCCTCGGCGATCTCCTCCACCGTGAGCGGTTCCGCCGCCCGCGCCTCGATCAGCTCGACGGCCCGTTCCACCGCCGTCGGTGCGACCCGGGGCTGGGCGCCCGACAGCGCCTCGCTGTAGTTGCTGGGCTGGGCCAGCAGCAGCTGGGTCATCAGCAGCCCCTCCAGCTGCCGGAGCGCGACGGGCTGCTCCAGCATGGCCCCGCCGGTTTCGGCCTCCCGTCTGAGCAGCTCGACGACCGAGAGCCATGACCGTACGGGCGGCCGGGTCAGGTCCATGCCGAGGGAGAAGGTGAGCGGCCTGCGCGGGGTGCGCCCCATGAGCCTGCCGAGGTGGGCTTCGAGCGCGGCGCGGTCGAAGCGGACGATCAGCGACTCGAGCCCGGAGGGCCACCGCATGCACATGGGCCGGGTCAGCGACAGCACCGAGGCGAGCTCGGGCGTCGCCACGATCCGCTCCCGGCCTTGCGACACCTCGGCGGCGCCGCTCAGCGGGATCTCGACGAGCAGATAGTCGTCCACCGGCTGCGGTGTGATCAGCACCTCCGTGCCGTAGCCGAGCGAATAGAGCCCGACTCCGTCGAACGCGACCCCGTTCAGGCGGGCGTCGAGCCGGATCTCCGGATCCACCGGGCGCAGTCCGTGGACGCCGAGGTCGTTCCCGACCAGTCTGCAGGCCTCGTCGACGTCGTGTGTGCGCAGCCGCAGGTGTGCGGCGAGTGGTAGCGACTGTTCGGCCATCTTCCGCCTCCCCCCGCGGCGCAGGCCCCCGTTCCCGCAGGTCGCGGGCACGATTCAAGCCTATGTGATCGGCTGGGACACGGCCGCGGTGCGGACCGCCAGGGCGCGCTCAGATCACCCGGAGGCCCGAATCACCCGGACCCTCAGATCAGCCGGATGCTCAGATCACGCGGCGGGAGACGATGCCGGTGCCGACGTCGTGGCCGCACCACAGGCGGAAGCGCTCTCCGGGGCGCAGATACAGGACCGCGTCGTCGTCGTTGGTCGCGATGGTCACCACGTGCAGGCGGTCACCCGGGATCAGCGGCTCCTCGTCGTCCGACGTGATCGCCGCCTGGAAGGGATGGCTCGCTCCGCTGCCGTACTCCCCCGCGTCGGCGCAGATCACCAGCGACTGTGTGCGGGAGGGCAGTTCGTGCGGCAGGCCACCCTGGTCGGAGGGCAGGAGCGAGATGAGTGCCTTTGCCTGGACGGTCATGGAGACCACCAACTTTCCCGCGTCAATTGCACGGCATCATGTGCACGGCATCGTTTGCACCGCATCGTTTGCACTGTGCAACGTTCGCTCCGGCCGATTGCTTCCCGGGGCTCACCCTCCAGTGTGCGCCGCAGGTGCGGTCGAGCCGCGCACCACCAGCTCCGTCGCGAGCTCGACGTGATGCGACTCGACCTGCTCCCCGGCCGCCAGGCGCAGCGCCGTACGGACCGCGACGGCGCCCATCTCCCGCAGCGGCTGCCGCACGGTGGTCAGGGGCGGCGAGGCCATCCGGGCGATCTGCGTGTCGTCGAAGCCCACGATGCTGAGGTCATCGGGCACGCGCAGCCCCCGGGCCCGGGCCGCTTCGAGCACGCCCAGCGCGATGTCGTCGCAGCCCGCGAAGATCGCCGTGGGCGCCTCCGGCAGGTCGAGCAGGGCCGCCCCGCCCGTCACGCCGTCGTGGTAGTGGAAGGTTCCGGCCCGCGCGTACCCGGGCAGGACGGGCGCGCCCGCGGCCTCCATCGCGGCCCGATAGCCGTGCAGCCGGGCCTGGTTGCAGGCCGCGGTGGCCGGGCCGCCCAGATAGGCGACGCGCCGGTGACCGAGCGCGAGCAGGTGCTGCGTCGCGGCCATGCCACCGGCGAAGTTCGTCGAGCCGACGCTGGTCACCCGGGCCCTCGGCAGGTTCAGCGGGTCGATCACGACGAGGGGCAGCCGCGCCCGGGCCAGGGCGGTGAGCTGCACGGCGGTCAGCTCGCCGGTGACGGCGACCAGCGCCCGGCGTCCGGCCGCGACCAGGTCACGCGCCCACCCTCCCGTGCGGTCGGCGTCGCGCCGGATGCTCACCACCACGGCCACGTCGAGATCGGCCCCGGCCTGCACCGCGCCCTGGACGATCTCGGTGGAGTACGCGTTGAGGTCCGCGTCGAACTCCACCTCGATCGTGTCGGGCGCGGTATCGCCCCGGCGCTGCGGCGGCGCGATGTAGTTGTGCTGCGCCAGCAGCGACAGCACCAGGGAACGCGTCTCCGGCGCGACGTCGCTGCGGCCGTTGAGCACCTTCGACACGGTCGCGACCGACACCCCCGCCGAGGCCGCGACCGTGGCGAGTGTGGCCCGCCTACGACTGGGCGGCATCTGTTCCTCCCTGATCGGGGCTCTCGGCCGGTCGCACGTCCACGGGGGTGACGAGCCGCCGGTCGTGGCCGACGTGGCGCAGCGGGCCGGTCAGCCGCACCCGGCCCCGGCACGGCAGGTCCGACGCGGAGGTGCCGACGTAGACGTCGATGTCCCCGGGCTCGACGATCCGCCGCAGGTCGCGGCCGGTGAAGGCGGTCCTGTCCGCGTGCACGGTGAAGGTCGCCCGCGCGCTCTCGCCGGGTGCGAGCCGCACCCGGGCGAACCCGGCGAGCTGCCGCATCGGCCGGGTCACCTGCGCGAGCACGTCGTGCAGGTAGAGCTGGACGACCTCCTCGCCCGCCCGCTCGCCGGTGTTGCGCACCCGCACCGACACGGTGAACTCCCCGTCGGTGGGCACCTCCTCGCCATCGATCTCCAGGTCGCCGATCTCGAAGGTGGTGTAGGACGCGCCGTAGCCGAACGGGAACAGCGGGGTCGGGTCGATGTTGCTGATGCCGTGGCTGTCGGAGCCCAGCGGCGGCTGCAGGTAGGTGCCCGGCTGCCCGCCCGGGGTCCGCGGGATCTGCACCGGCAGCTTCCCGCTGGGCTGCACGCGGCCGGACAGGACGCCGGCGATGGCCGCCCCGCCCTCCTCGCCCGGCATGAACGCCTGGACGAGCGCGGCCGCCCCCTCGCTGACCCGCCCCAGCGCGTACGGCCGGCCCGACACCACGACCACCACGACCGGCGTGCCGGTGGCGGCCAGCTCGACCAGCAGGTCCTCCTGGACCCCCGGCAGCCTCAGGTCCTCGGCGTCGCAGCCCTCGCCCGAGGTGCCCTGCCCGAACAGCCCGGCGAGGTCGCCGACGACGGCCACGCACAGGTCGGACTCACGGGCGGCCGCGAGCGCGGCGGCGAAACCGGAGCGGTCCTCCTCCCGCCAGTCGCAGCCCCGCTCGTGGACGATCTCGGCGTCCGGCAGCTCGGCCCGCAGCGCGTCGAGCAGGCTCGGCGCCTCCAGCCCGAGCCCGAGCTTCGGATAGCGGGGCAGCACGTGGTTGGGGAAGGCGTAGCAGCCCATGAACGTGCGCGGGTCGTCGGCGCAGGGCCCGACCACGGCCACCCGGCGGGGCCCCTGGCGCCCCTCTCCGAGCAGCGGCAGCGCGTCGCCCGCGTCGAGCAGCACGATCGACCGCTCGGCCAGCTCCCTGGCGAGCGCCCGGTTGGCCGGAGAGTCGAGGTCCACGGCGTCCGCGCCGGCCACCGACCCCTCCGGCGTCCAGTCCGGGTCGAGCAGCCCGAGCTGCACCTTCTGGGTGAGCAGGCGGCGCGCGGCCCGGTCGACCAGTTCCTCGGGCACCTCGCCCCGCCGCACCCGCTCGGCCAGGTGCCGGCCGTAGCCGAGCGTGTCGGGCAGCTCGACGTCGATGCCCGCGGTCAGCGCGAGCACCCCGGCCTCCTCGTGGTCCGCGGCGACCTGGTGCATCTTCGCGAGGAACGCGATCGCCCAGTAGTCCGACACGACCGTGCCGGTGAACCCCCACTCGTCGCGCAGCACCTCGGTCAGCAGCCACGGGTCGGCGGCGGCGGGCACGCCGTCCACGTCGGAGTAGGAGTTCATGACCGAGCGCGCGCCGCCCTCGGCGATGGCGGTCTCGAACGTCGGCAGGATCATGTCCATCAGCTCGCGCCGGCCCATCGGCACCGGGCCGTGGTTGCGGGCCGCCCGCGACGCGGAGTAACCGGCGAAGTGCTTCAGGGTGGCGATGATCCCGGCGCTCTCCAGGCCGCGTACGTAGGCGGAGCCGAGCATCGCGACGAGGTACGGATCCTCGCCCATGGTCTCCTCGACCCGGCCCCAGCGGTAGTCGCGCACCACGTCGAGCACCGGCGACAGGCCCTGGTGGGCGCCCACGGCCCGCATGTCCCTGCCGATCGCGGCGGCCATCCGCTCGACCAGTTCGGGATCGAAGGTCGCGCCCCAGGCGATCGCGGCCGGATATACGGTCGCACCATAAGTCGTGAAACCCGTGAGGCATTCCTCGTGGACCAACGCCGGGATGCCGAGTCTGGAGTGCTTCACCACCTCGCGCTGCAGCCGCACCACCTCGGCCGCGCCCTCCGCCGGAGTCACCGGAGCACTGCCGAACACCCGGGTCAGGTGGCCGAGCCCATTGCGTGCGGCCTCCTCTATAGGCACCGTGCCCGAGGCGGCGAAGACGTCCTGCATGGGGGCCACATTGAGCGCGTTCTCGGGCTCGATCTCCTCCTGCGCCTGCATGTCGTTGCCGATCCACCTGCTGCCGAGCTGGCCGATCTTCTCCTCAAGCGTCATCTCGGCGAGGAGGGCCTCGACCCGATCGGCCACGGGGAGTGTCCGGTCCTGCCATGCCCGGAGCGTCCCGTCCGCCGTGTGCGTCCGATCTGGGGCCGTCATGTGCTCTCCTCAAAAAGGTTTCGAAACATTTCGGCGTCCGGGGCGGTTCTATCGCTAAACTTTCGGTCAACCGTGATCGCCGAGCGTGACGCCTGTTCGTCGGTACTTTACACACGCCTCACGTCAAGCTGGGGAGGTCGTGAGAGCGCTCTTGACAGTGAGGTATCGCAAATCTAGATTGGCGTGCCACGCGGCTTGTGTCGAAATGTTTCGAACGAGCTGACTTCAAGAAGGAGTGGACTGTGGCACCGGGGTGCCGATCCACGTCGCCCCCCTGCCGCGTCCGAGTTTTTTCAACGAGCCGCGGCCAGCCTCGGCGTTCGACGTACGGAGATCAGCGTGGAGTCCAGGACACCATCCCGCCGCAACTTCCTCACCCTCTCCATGGGCCTCCCCCTCGGTGCCGCGTTGGCGGCCTGCGGCACGTCCGGTCCAGCCCCTTCCGGCGGCGGATCCGGTGGCGGTGCCGCCGGCGGCGACGGGGGCGGGGGCGGCGGCAAGGCCACCTACTGGTTCCTCCAGGGCCCGCCCGGAGAAGCCCCCCGCACCGCGGCGGTGGAGCGGTTCAACAAGGCCAACCCCAACGGCCAGATCGCGATCACCACGGTCCAGAACGACGCGTACAAGACGAAGATCAAGACGGCGATCGGCGCGGGCCAGGCGCCCACCATCATCTGGGGCTGGGGCGGCGGCGGTCTGCGCAGCTACGTGCAGGCCGGCCAGGTCGAGGACCTCACCTCGTGGTTCGACGAGAACGCCGCCGTCAAGGACCGGCTGTTCCCCGGCGCCTTCGGCGCCGCGACGATCGACGGCAAGATCTACGCGATGCCGTGCGAGACCGTGCAGCCGATCGTCCTGTTCTACAACAAGAAGGTCTTCGAGAAGGTCGGGGCGCAGCCGCCGCAGTCGTACGGCGACATCCTCGACCTGGTGAAGAAGTTCAACGACGCGGGGATCGCGCCGTTCTCCCTCGCCGGCCAGTCGCGCTGGACCAACATGATGTGGCTGGAGTTCCTCTTCGACCGCATCGGCGGCCCCGAGGTGTTCCAGGCCGTCTTCGACGGCGAGAAGGACGCCTGGAACAACCCCGCCTCCATCGAGGCCCTGACCAAGATGCAGGAGCTGATCAAGGCCAACGCCTTCATCAAGGGCTTCTCCTCCGTCACCGCCGACTCCAACGCCGACCAGGCGCTGCTCTACACCGGCAAGGCCGCGATGATGCTGCACGGCAGCTGGTCGTACGGCATCCAGCAGGAGCAGGGCGGCGACATCGTCTCCAGCGGCGGCCTCGGCTGGATGAACTTCCCCGGCGTCGACGGCGGCAAGGGCGACCCGAGCAACACCGTCGGCAACCCCGGCCAGTACCTGTCGATCTCCTCCAAGGCGACCCCCGAGCAGAAGGAGATCGCCAAGAAGTTCTTCGCCACCGGCGTGCTCGACGACGAAGAGCAGAAGCAGTGGGTCGAGACCGGCGGTGTGCCGATCGTCAAGGGCTCCGACAAGCTGTTCGCCGGCTCCAAGGACGCCGAGTTCCTGAACTTCGTCTACGGCGTCGCCAGCAACGCCAAGGTCTTCGCCCAGTCGTGGGACCAGGCGCTCAGCCCGACCGCGGCCGAGGTGCTGCTCGACAACATCGCCAAGCTGTTCCAGCTGTCGATCTCGCCGCAGGACTTCGCCACGAACATGAACGCGGTCATCGGTAAGTAAGCATGGCTGCTATTTCCGCTCGAAGGACGTCGCCCGCCGCCGCTTCGCGCCGCGGCGGCGGCGTCCTGCCATGGTTGGCCGTGCCGGCCCTGGTGGCCTTCGCCGTCTTCGCGCTGATCCCACTGATAGGTGTGCTGCTGCTCAGCTTCACCTCCTGGGACACGCTGGGCGAGATCCAGCTGACCGGGTTCGACAGCTGGCGGCAGGTGCTCACCGACCCCGGCCTGCCGCACGCGCTGTGGGTGACGTTCCTGATCATGCTGCTCTCCTGGGGCTTCCAGACCCCGGCCAGCATCCTGATCGGCGTGTTCCTGGCGGGCCACCAGCGCTACCGCGAGCTGCTCGCAGTGCTGTACTTCATCCCGCTGCTGCTCAGCTCCGCGGCCATCGCGATCACCTTCAAGGCGCTGCTCGACCCGAACTTCGGCCTCGGCGCCGGGCTGGGCATCGACTTCCTCACCCAGGACTGGCTCGGCGAGCCCGGCCTGGCCTTCGGCGTCGTGATCTTCGTGGTGTCGTGGCAGTACATCCCGTTCCACTCGCTCCTCTACCAGGGCGGTGTGCGGCAGATTCCGCGTTCGCTCTATGAGGCCGCGGAGCTGGACGGCGCGGGGCGCGTCCGCATGTTCTTCAGCATCACGCTGCCGCAGCTCAAGTACACGATCATCACGTCCTCGACGCTGATGCTCGTCGGCTCCCTGACCTTCTTCGACCTGATCTTCGTGCTGACCGAGGGCGGTCCCGGCGACGCCACCCGCGCGCTCGCGCTTGACATGTACAAGCGCGGCTTCCAGGCCAACCTCATGGGCGCGGCCTGCGTGATCGGCGTCATCCTCGTCCTCGTGGGCCTCGGCCTGGCGCTGCTGCTACGCCGCATCGGCGGCCGCGACCCCTACGCCAGTCAGTTGGAAGGGGCCTGACCGTGACGGCGACCCACACATCGAGGGCGGCCAAGCGCCCCGCCACGTCCGGGGCGCACGGACGCCGTCCGGCGAAGAGCCGGCAGCGCCCGAACTGGCTGGGTGGGCTGGTGGGCTGGCTGTGGCTGGCCATCGTGATCATCCCGATCTACTGGATCGTGATCACCAGTCTGAAGACGCAGTCCAACTACTACCTGACCAACCCGTTCGCGCCGCCCAGCGATCCCACGCTGGACAACTACCGTCTCGTCATCGAGATGGACTTCCCGCTGTACTTCCTGAACAGCCTTCTCGTCGCCATCGGCACCGTGATCCCGTCGGTGCTGTTCTCGTTCATGGCGGCGTACGCGATCGTCCGCAGCAGTGGCGCCAGCCGCTTCCTGCGCGGCGTGAACTCGCTGTTCCTCATGGGCCTGGCGATCCCGCTGCAGGCGACGGTCATCCCCGTCTACCTGATCATCATCAAGCTGCACCTCTACGACTCTCTGACGGGTCTGGTGCTGCCGTCGGTCGCGTTCGCGATCCCGCTGTCGGTGCTGGTGCTGTCCAACTTCATCAGGGACGTGCCGAAGGAGCTGTTCGAGTCGATGCGGCTCGACGGCGCGACCGAGTGGAAGACCCTGTGGGGCCTGGCCTTCCCGCTCACGCGACCGGCCGTGGTGACGGTGTCGATCTACAACGCGCTGCAGGTCTGGAACGGGTTCCTGCTGCCGCTGATCCTCACCCAGAGCCCCGACAAGCGCACGCTGCCGCTGGCTCTGGCGGCGTTCCAGGGCGGCCCGTACGGCGTGAACGTGCCCGCCGTTCTGGCCTCCGTCGTGCTGACCATCCTGCCGATTCTGATCCTCTACACGGTCGGCCGCCGTCAGCTGCTCAGCGGCCTGACCGCCGGCTTCGGCAAGTAGCCGGGAGTCTCACGCTCCGCCGTACAGACGGCCCAGGTCGACGAGCTCCACGTCGGGCCGTCTGTCGGCGAGGCGGAGCAGCGCGGGGGAGAACCCCGAGCGCGCGAACAGGAGCAGCTTGGGAGTGCGCCGACCTTGCCGCTGGGCAGCAGCCCGCGCAGGTGTTCCAGGCGCTCCAGCCGAGGCACGTCGACCGGTGCCTCCGTGCACGTGGCCTCCCCGATCGCAGACGCCCAGGAAGTAATGATGGGCGCGACTATCACAGGTGCAGCCATCATTCCGGGCCCCACCACTTCGGGTTCGGGTCTTGTACGGCCGTCTTTCCGGGGTTACGCTCGCGCCAAAACTATTAGGAAACTTTCCTAAGAGAGGAAAGGTCACGCGACCGGCCGTCGTGTCACCCGACGCCTTTTCGCGGACGCCGATCGGCACCCCGGAAGGACGGCATTGATGAGGAAACGGCTGCTCAGCGCGGTGTTGCTCGCGTTGGGCCTCTGTCTGGCAGGAGTCGGAGCCGGCCCGGCCCCCGCGTCGGCCGCGCCCCGCGCGGTGCTCGCGTACGCGGCCTGGGCGCCCAACACCTGGTACGCCGTGGGCGCACGCGTGACGTACGACGGCACCGACTACGAGTGCATCCAGGCGCACACGTCGCTGACCGGCTGGGAGCCGCCGATCGTCCCGGCGCTGTGGAAGCCGATCGGCGGCAGCGGCGGCGACACGACGGCCCCCAGTGTCCCGGGCGACCTGCGGGTGACCGGCACGACGTCGAGCAGCGTGTCGCTCGCGTGGAACGCCTCCACCGACAACGTCGGCGTGACCGGCTACCAGGTCTTCCGCGGCTCGCAGCTCGTCACCACCGTGACGGGGACGACGTACACCGACGGCGGCCTGGCCTCGGGCACGACGTACAGCTACACGGTCAGGGCGCGGGACGCGGCGGGCAACGTGTCGGCGGCGAGCGCCGCCGTCTCGGCCACGACCGGCGCGGGCACCGGCACGCCCGGGCAGCCCGGCGCCCCCTCGGTCACCGGCACCACCGGCACGTCGATCTCGCTGTCGTGGGGCGCGTCGAGCGGCGCCGTGACCGGCTACCGCGTCTACGAGGGCACACTCCAGCGGGCCCAGGTCACCGGCACCACCGCGACGATCGGCTCGCTCGGCGCCTGCACCACCCACACCTACACCGTCAGGGCGTACAACTCCGCGGGCGAGTCGGCGGCGAGCGCCGCCGTCACCGGCACGACCACCGGGTGCTCCTCGGGCGGGGCGCTGCCCCGGCACATCCTCACCGGCTACTGGCACAACTTCGTCAACCCCGCCGTCGAGCTCAAGCTGTCGCAGGTGCCGCGCGACTACGACGTCGTCGCGATCGCGTTCGGAGAGGCGACCACCACGCCGGGCCAGGTGACGTTCGCCCTCGACTCCGGCCTGGCCGCCGCCGTCGGCGGATACACCGAGGCCCAGTTCAAGGCCGACGTGCAGGCGCTCAGGCAGCGCGGCCAGAGGGTCATCCTCAGCATCGGCGGCGAGGCGGGCCGCGTGCAGGTGGCGAGCTCGTCCGCGGCCACGGCGTTCGCGAACTCGGTCTACTCGATCATGCAGAGCTACGGCTTCGACGGCGTCGACATCGACCTGGAGAACGGCCTCAACGCCACCTACATGGCCCAGGCGCTGCGCGACCTGCGGGCGAAGGCGGGCTCCGGGCTGATCATCATGATGGCCCCGCAGACCATCGACATGCAGTCGACCGGCATGGAGTATTTCAAGCTCGCCCTGAGCATCAAGGACATCCTCACCGTCGTCAACATGCAGTACTACAACTCCGGCACGATGCTCGGCTGCGACCAGAGGGTCTACGGCCAGGGGACGGTGGACTTCATGACCGCGCTGGCCTGCATCCAGCTGCAGAACGGCCTGCGCCCCGACCAGGTCGCGCTCGGCCTGCCGGCCGGTCCCGGCGCGGCGGGCGGCGGCGTCGTCTCCCCCGGCACGGTCACCAACGCCCTGAACTGCCTGGCGCGGCGCACCGACTGCGGGTCGTTCGTCCCCGCGCAGGCCTACCCCGACATCAGGGGCGCGATGACCTGGTCGATCAACTGGGACGCCGCGAACAACTGGAACTTCTCCAGGACCGTCAAGCCGTTCCTCGCCACGCTCCCCTGAGCCCCTGAGCCCCCGAGCACCTGAGCCGGGGAACCCCTGAACCACCGGACGCCCCGCACCCGGCGATGCGGGGCGTCCGGTCACAGAGCGACCGTACGGAACCCGGCGTTGGCCATCGAGGAGTCGGGAGTGTTCGACGAGCGCGCCGAGTTCCGGTAGCGGTTGCAGTAGGAGTCGTGGCACAGGAACGAGCCGCCGCGCAGCACCCGGGCCCTGCCGCGCAGCGGGCCGCGCGGGTTGTCCGAGGGCGAGTAGACGTAGTAGTCGGGCGCGTACCAGTCCGCGCACCACTCCCAGACGTTCCCCACCGTCTGCCACAGCCCGTACGCGTTGGGCGCGAACGCGCGCACCGGAGCGGTCGTCAGATAGCCGTCGTCCAGGGTGTTCTCCGTGGGGAAGACGCCCTGCCAGATGTTCACCCGCCACTCGTCCCGCGGCAGGTCGTTCCCCCACGGGTAGCGGGCGCCGTCGAGGCCGCCCCGGGAGGCGTACTCCCACTCGGCCTCCGTGGGCAGCCGCCTTCCCGCCCACGAGCAGTAGGCCATCGCGTCGTTCCAGCTCACGTGGACCACTGGGTGGTCGGGCTCGGCCTGCGACAACCGTCCGGCGGGGTGCCGCCAGTCGGCGCCGCGCACGCCCACCCACCATGGGGTGCCGGGCACCGGCCCCATCACGTCGTCGGGGTGGGCGCGCATCGCCAGATGGAAGACGGCGGAGAAGCCGTACTCCTCCGCCTCGGTGCGGTAGCCGGTCGCGTCGGCGAAGGCGGCGAAGTCCGCGACCGTCACGGTCGTGGCGTCGATCGAGAACGGCGCCACGGTGACCGCGTGGACGGGCCCCTCGCCGTCGCCGGGGTTGCCGTCGCCGGTGGCGTCGCCCATCCGGAACTCGCCGCCGGGCAGGCGCACCTGCTCGACCGCATGCCGTCCCTCCGCGGTGAAGCGCACCGGCTCCTGGGGCAGTCCCGGGGTGGCGGGCGTGCAGCAGGACATCAAATACCCTCGGGGACCGGCTGGCTGGGGTGCGGCTCGTCGCCGAGGGCCGCCTGGGCGTGCCACATGCGCACCTTCATCTCCTTGCGGATCTCCCGGTAGGCCGGGTCGTCGTAGACGTTGCGCAGCTCCTCCGGGTCGGCCTCCAGGTCGTACAGCTCCCACTCGCCCGGGTACGTGAACGCGCCCGTGCCGGGGATGCCCATGCCGTCGTTGTAGAAATAAATGATCTTGTAGCGGGACGTCCGGTAGCCGTAGTGGGCCGGCGCCTTGTGGAAGACGTCGTCGTGCTCCCAGTAGCGGTAGTACATGCCCTCCGCGGGCGGCGGGCCCGGCTCGCCGGTCAGGTCGGCGAGGAAGCTGCGGCCCTGCATCCGGGGGTGGTGCGGCACCCCGGCGGCGTCCAGCACGGTCTGCGCGAAGTCGACGTTCGTGACGATCCCGGTGTGCACCTGGCCGGCCGGGATGCGCCGCGGATAGCTCAGCACGAGCGGCATCCGCAGCGATTCCTCGTACATGAACCGCTTGTCGAACCAGCCGTGGTCGCCCAGGAAGAAGCCCTGGTCGGAGCAGTACATGAGCAGCGTGTCGTCGAAGTCGCCGCGCTCGCGCAGCCAGTCGACCACCCGGCCGACGTTGTCGTCCACCGACGCGACGACGGCCAGGTAGTCCTCCATGTAGCGCTGGTATTTCCACAGCGCCAGCTCCTCGTACGACAGCCCCTCCGGCGGGTCCTGCTTGAGGTCCTCGGCGTTGAGGTGCTCGGCGATCCGCATGGCGGCCCGCCGGGCCGACGACGAGCGTGTCGCGTAGTCGTCGTCGAACGTGGACGGAACGGGGATGGGGTCGGTGTACATCCCCGCGTGCTTGTCGTCGGGCTCCCACGGGCGGTGCGGCGCCTTGTGGTAGATCAGCAGGCAGTAGGGGTCGTCGCCGTCGAGCGAGTCGGCCCAGCTCAGCGCCATGTCGGTGATGAGGTCGGTGGCGTAGCCGGGGACGGTCCGCAGGCCGTCCTCCGACAGGAACGACGGGTCGAAATACTCCCCCTGCTCGATCAGCACGTCCCAGTAGTCGAACCCCTGGGGGTTGTGCCCCGGGCCGTCCCCCATGTGCCACTTGCCGACGATCGCCGTGCGATAGCCGGCCGCCTTCAACTGGCTCACGAACGTCGGCTGCGCCGCGTCGATCGGCGTGACCAGCGTCGAGACGCCGTTCACGTGCGAGTAGGTGCCGGTCAGGATGCTGGCCCGGCTCGGCGAGCACAGCGCGTTCGTCGCGAAGCAGTTGTCGAACCGGACGCCGAGGTCCGCGATCTCGTCGATCCGCGGCGTCCGGTTGACGACCGAGCCGTACGCGCTGACCGCGTGCGACGCGTGGTCGTCGGTCAGGATCATGACGATGTTCGGACGCCTGCTCATCGGTAGGTCGCCTCGTCAAGCCCGCTCAACGTGGGGTCGTAGGAAACGTCGCCGACGTCGTACATCGAGGTCATCCAGTGATAGAAGTTGTCGCCCCGGTCGCGCAGCACCTGGTAGAGCCGCCGCATCAGCCGTCCGCGCACCTCCGCCATCTCGGGGTGGTTGTAGACGTTGAGCAGCTCGTCCGGGTCGGTGAGCAGGTCGTACAGCTCGTTGGTGGAGTCGGGGTTGACGACCAGCTTGTAGCGGTCTGTCCTGATCATCCGCTGCGGGTACGGGAAGTGGTGCCCGTGGAACTCGCAGACGATGTCCTCCTCCCACGGCACCTCGCGGGTGGAGGCCAGCGGCACGAGGCTGCGCGAGTCGACCGCCGGGGCGGGGTCGATCCCGGCCAGCTCCAGGATCGTCGCCGTGCAGTCCAGCAGGCTGACGAACTCGGTGCGGACGACCCCGGGCTCCTGGCCGGGGATCCGCAGCAGGCCGGGCGTGCGGTAGATGTCCTCGTACATCGCCGGGCCCTTGTCGTGCAGCCGGTGGGCGCCGGTGAACTCGCCGTGGTCGCAGGTGAAGAACACGGCCGTGTCGTCGTCCAGGCCGAGGCGCCGCATGGCGTCCATGACCCGGCCGATCTCCATGTCGATGAGCGCGACGTAGCCCCAGTAGACCGCGATGAGCTTGCGCGTCACCTCAAGCGGCATGGTGTCGAACGTCCAGTGCGCGCTGTAGTTGGCCTGCACCGGCGGCTTGCCGGCGAAGGTCTCGGCGATCGACTTGGGCAGCTCTACCAGCTCCGGGTCGAACATGTCGAAATACTCGTCCGGCACGATGTACGGCAGGTGCGGCCCGAAGAAGTTGAGCTGCAGGAAGAACGGCTTCGGCTCGGCGGCGTACCGCTCCAGCATCTCGATCGCCCGGGTGGCGAGGTAGTGCTCGAACGTCGCCTCGACCGGCTGGCGCAGCCGCGCGGCGAGCAGGTTGCCCGGCCCGCCGTTCGGCAGCGTGCCGCGGATGCGGTCGTGGATCTCGTACGGCGGCAGGTCGTTGGCCTTGAGATAGTCCAGGTAGTCGGGGTGGTCGACGGGGTTGTGCCACCCGGGCAGGTCGGGCCCGTCGAACCCGAAGTCGGCCGCCCGCCGGTGGTGCCCGACGTGCCACTTGCCGATGAGCCCGCAGTTGTATCCGGCGTCGCGCAGGGCCGTGGAGAACGTCCACTGGTCGCCGGGCAGGTCCTCGATGTAGCCGACGTTCCGCTCGTGGTTGGCGAGCAGCTTGTGCCGGAACGGCGCCTGCCCGGTGAGCAGGCTCGCCCGCGCCGGCGTGCAGATCGCGGTGGGGGTGTACCAGCGGTCGAATCGCGTCCCGGTCCGGGCCAGCTCGTCCAGCACCGGGGTGGCGGCGAGGCGGTTGCCGTACGCGCCCAGGGTGTCGGCCCGGTGCTGGTCGGTCATCAGGAACAGGACGTTCACCGGACGCGTCATTGGGCGGCGCCCGTGAACAGATCGCCGGTGTAGTACGTCTTCGGGTCGACGGCCGAGGGCAGCTTGCCCGCGCTGACGAAGTAGTCGCCCATCCCGCTGAGCCACTTGTCGATCGTCCCGTCCTTGGTGTAGCCGTCGAGGTCGGACAGCGACAGCACCTTCGAGTTCGCGGCGTCGGCCTTGACCTGGTCGGCGGGCAGCTTCAGCATCTCGGCGGTCGCGGCCACGGTCTCGTCGAGGTGCTCGCTGCGATATTGGATGGCGTCGCGCAGCACGCCGATGACCTTCTCGGTCTTGTCCTTCTCCTTGGCGACGACGTCGTTGCCGGCGACGAACGCGGTCGGGAACGACACGGTGTCGGCGAAGTCCTCGTTCTTGGCCAGCTCGACCAGGTCGGGCACGGTCTTCTTGATCGTGGAGATGGCCGGATACCAGAAGCCTGCCGCGTCGATCTGCTTGGAGGTGAACGCCGACACGATCGTGGACGCGTCCATCGGGACGATCTTGACGTCGTCCTTGGTCATCCCGGCCTTCTTCAGCGCGAGGGTGAGGATCATGTCGCCGGAGGTGCCCTCGGGCACGCCGATCGTCTTGCCCTTCAGCTGGTCCATCGACGTGATGCCGGCCTGGGCGATGACGCGGTCGGCGTTGCCGAGCGTGTTCAGCGCGACGACCTTGGCCTTGCCGGACGCGGGGAGCCACATGGCGCCGGGGCCGATGTAGCCGAAGTCGAGGTCGCCGGTGCCCAGCGCCTGGATCTGCAGCGGGCCGTTGGTGAACACGCTGACCTTGGGATCGAGGCCGTGCTTCTTCCACAGGCCCTGCTTGTCGGCGACGGCGAGCAGGCTCGCGCCGTTGAAGTCGGCGATGTAGCCGAAGTTCACGTGGGTGGCGCCGTCCGCACCGCCCGACCCGGCGGAGTCCGACCCGCAGGCCGCCGCCGACAGTGCCATGACGACCGCCGCGGCGGCCAGGAGGGTCTTCTTCATTTCGCGGGCTCCTTGATCTGCCGCTGGTGGTACACCGCATGCCAGACGCGGTTGCGCAGCGCCCCGAACTCGGGGCTCAGCCGCATGTCCTCGTCGCGCGGATAGGGAAGATCGACGTCGATGATCTCGGCGATGCGGCCCGGCCTGGCGGCCATGACGACCACCCGGTTGGCGAGGAACACCGCCTCGTCGACGTCGTGGGTGATGAACATGACCGTCCGCCGCTCCTTGCTCCAGGTCTCCAGGAGCTGCTCCTGGAGCCGCACCCGGGTCAGCGCGTCCAGGGCGCCGAAGGGCTCGTCCATGAGCAGGATCGACGGGTTCACCGCGTACGCGCGGGCGATCGCGCAGCGCTGCTTCATGCCGCCGGACAGCGTCTTGGGCAGCGCGTCGGCGAACTGCTCCAGGCCGACCAGGCGGATGAAGTGCTCGGCCCGCTCGCGCCGCTCCGCCTTGGGGACCTTGGCGGTGCGCATGCCGAACTCGACGTTCTCGCGGACGGTCAGCCACGGGAACAACGCGTACTGCTGGAAGATGACGCCGCGCTCGGGGCCGGGGCCGGTGACCGGCTTCCCGTCCACCAGCGCGGCGCCGCCGGTGGGCTGCTCCAGCCCGGCGAGGATGTTGAGCAGCGTGCTCTTGCCGCAGCCGGAGGGGCCCACGACGGTCACGAACTCGTTGTCGGCGATGTCCAGCGAGACGCCGCCGAGCGCGACGAACGGCTCCTTCCCCACCGGGAAGACCTTCTGCACGTCGCGTACGGAAATCTTGGGAGTGCTCATCGGTTCTCCTGCCAGGCCGTCAGCTTGTTGCCGGCGATCATGAGCAGCCGGTCCATGATCAGGCCGAGGACCCCGATCGCGATGATGCCGACGAAGATCGTCGGAAGGTCGTAGTAGAGCTGCGCGCTCTGCATCCGGTGGCCGAGCCCGGCCTGCGCGGCCAGGAGCTCGGCGGCCACCAGCGTGCCCCAGGCCGAGCCGAGCCCGACCCGCATGCCCACGAGGATGAACGGCGTCGAGGCCGGCACCACGACGCGGCGGAAGATGGTCCCGTCGCCCGCGCCGAGCACCCGCGCGGCGTTGATCAGCGTCTTGTCCACGTTGACCACGCCCTGGTAGGTGGAGATGACGCAGGACAGGAACGCCGCCAGGAAGATGACGAAGATCTTCGGGCTCTCGCCGATGCCCATCAGCACGAGCACCAGCGGCAGCATCGCCAGCGGCGGGATCGTGCGGAAGAACTGGATCCACGGCTCGAACAGGCCGCGGGCCACCGTGTACCACCCCATGACGAAGCCGACGATCACCGCCGCGACCGAGCCGAGGGCGAACCCCGCGAGCACGCGCCCGAGCGAGGCGCCGACGTCGGTGGCGAGCGTGCCGTCCTGGATCATCTTCCAGGCGGCAGAGACGACCTCGGCGGGAGTGGGGAACTGGAGCCCGGCCAGGGACAGCCCCCACCAGATCGCGATCCCGGCCACGATCGAGATGATGTTGAGGACCAGGAAGGTCCGGTTCTTGCGCGGCCGGGCGGGGGCGTTGCCGTCCCTCGTGGCGCCCGCACTGGTCACGGCCACTATCGGCCTCCGTCCGTCGTGACGTTCGCTTCGTATCCGGCGAGCAGCGGCGACTCGTGGAACAGGGCGGCGATGGCCCCGCGCGCCCCTCCGTCGTCCGAGAGCAGGGCGGGGCGGATCACCGGCGCCGCGTCGGTGCGCCACGACAGCTCGTAGGTGACCGTGTCGGCGACCTGGCGCAGCAGGGCCGGAGCGACCCGGATGATCTCGCCGCCGAGCACGATCTCGTCGGGGTTGAGTGTCATGGCCGCCGTGCCGAGCACCCGGCCGACCGCCGTGCCGGCCTCGCGGAGCACCTGGTCGACGGTCGGATGGGCGATCTCGACCGCGGCCTTCAGGTCGTCGAGCGTGTCGACGGGCACGCCCAGCTCGCGGCACCGCCCGAGGATCGCCGGCACCGACGCCACGGTCTCCACGCATCCGTTCTTGCCGCACCGGCACCGCGCGCCGCCGGGGACCGCGGTCACGTGGCCGAGCTCCCCCGCGTAGCCGTTGGCGCCCTTGACGAGCTGCCCGCCCACCACCAGACCGCCGCCGACGCCGTCCGAAAGGCGCAGGTAGATGAGGTCGCGTACGGAGTCGGACTGGGCGTGCAGTGCCTCGGCCAGCCCGGCGAAGCGCACGTTGTTGTCCACGATCACACCGGCGTGGAAGCGGGTGGCGAACCCCTCCGCCACACCGTCGGCGCGCGAGCGGTCGCCCCAGCCCGGCACGCCGACGGCGATCGCCTGAAGCGCGCCGTAGTGGACGCCGGTGTCGGCGCTCAGCCGGTCGATCAGCGCGAGCCCGGCGTCGAGGCGCTCGGGCCACTGCGCCGACTCCTCATAGCGGGCGGTCCCGGACGCGATGATGTCGTGCGCGGCATCGGCCACCAGGACGTTCACGCGGCGGTGGCCGAAGTCGACGCCCATGTACTGCCCGGAGGCCGGGTCGAGCGCGAGCCGCTCGGCCGGCCGGCCGCTGCCGACCCGCTCCACGGCGTCGGTGTCGACGACGCGGATGGCCCCGCGGCCGAGGAGATCGCTGGTGATCTCGGAGACCGTGGTGCGCGACAGGCCGACCCGGGCCGCGATCTCGTTGCGGCTCTGTGCGCCGTTCTGGCGGAGCACGCGCAGCACCCGCTCCTCATGGGAGCGGCGCACGAGGGCATGCACGCCGTTGGGGGTCGGTGACACGCTGGAAACCTAAGGTTCGCCCGTTTTTTACGTCAACCATCCGACAAAAAGAATCGGTAAATCTGCCCGAGGCCTGACGAAACCCTCTGACCAGCACGGACACCTCCCCGACACACACACCAAGGCATCCTGCCGCATCCGCCTGAAGCTCCTGAGGCCGCTGGGGCACGGGATTACCACCTGACGTACGCGCTCTCCACGGGCGGCGTCGGGCTCGCGACCGGCCCGCACCCGACCGGGCCCTGGACCGACCACGGCATGATCGTCCCCGCGGGCGGCAGCGGCTGCCCGACGGGCAACATCGACCAGGCCATGTTCACCGACGTCAACGGCGACAACTACCTCTACTGGGGCAGCTACGACACCATCTGCGGCGCGAAGATGAACGCCGAGGCGACCGCGGTCACCGGCCCGGTCACGCAGATCGCCCGCGGACGCCGCATGGAGGGCGGCTTCGTCGTCCGGCACGACGACAGGTACTACCTGTTCTACTCCGACGCCGGGTGCTGCGACGGGGCGTTCAGCGGCTACACGGTCAAGGTCGGCCGCGCCGACAGCCCCCTCGGGCCGTTCACCACCCCGACCGGTGTCGACCTCATGGACCTGACCAGCAAGGACGGCATCGTCCTCGCGGCCAGCGGCAACGGCTGGGTCGGCCCGGGCCACAACGCCGTCCAGACCGACCTCAGCGGGCAGGACTGGCTCGTCTACCACGCGATTCCCTCGTCGGCCCCCGAGTTCGGGCCGGTCACGACGACCTGGGGCACGACGATCAGCAACCTGAGCCGGCGTCCCCTCATGATCGACCGGCTCGACTGGATCGACGGCTGGCCGGTCGTACGGGCCGGGGCCGGGCCGTCCACCGGGGCGCAGCCTGCGCCGGTCACCACCTGGACCGTGGGCGGCACGTTCAACGAGGGCAAGGCCGGGTGGACCGGGCCGTGGAAGCTCGCCTCCGATCCCGACTCGCTCGGTCACCTCACCGGCAAGGGCTCGACCAGCGAGCTCAGCGACGACCTGGTCCGGGGCGACGTCCGTGTGGAGGCCGACCTGCGGCTGCGCGAGAGCGGCACCGCCGCCGGGCTGATCATCACCCGCGAGAACGGCGCGAAGGACATCACCGCGTGGCTCGACCGCGAGCGCGGCGAGCTCGTCGTCACGGCCAAGGTGCACGGCAGAACGACGACGGCGCGCAGCCCGCTGCCGTCCACGTTCGACTACGGCTCCTGGCACAACGTCGCCGCCGAGCGGCGCGGCGACGCGCTGACCGTGTCGGTGTCGGCCGACCGGCTCGGCGACCCGGTCGCGATCGTCTCCATGACGCTGCCCGCGGACGCCCCCGCGTCCGGCGCCATCGGGGTGACCACCCGAGGTCCGGCCGACGCCGACAACGTGGGCGCCGCGCCGCTCTACCGGCCGGTGACCGAGCGGGTGCCCGACCCCGTCCTCGGCAGGCGGCTTCCGGCGTACTCCGACGAGTTCGACGGCACCGGCTCGCCCACCGGCTGGACGAAGGTCCGCAACCCGTCGGCCACCCTGTCGAACGGCTCCCTCGTCTGGCCGACCCAGAACGCCGAGCTGTTCCAGGGCGACAACACCGCGTCGATCCTGCTCCGCGACGCGCCGCAGGGCGACTTCGCCGTCGAGACGAAGCTCACCTTCGACGGCACGAAGGGCAACCAGCAGGCCGGTCTGCTGCTGTACGAGAACGACGACCGGTGGCTGAAGCTGACGCACACGGTCCTGCCCCTCAACCAGGGCAACGGGGCGGTGCTGCACCAGACCGAGTTCGGCAAGGAGGGCCCGCGCCCCGGCACCACCCCGCCCACCGCCGTCGCCAACGCGCCGATGTTCGGCGGCCCGGCCGCGCAGACCACCTGGCTGCGACTGCTCTACCACTACGACCAGGAGAACGGCGAGCACGACGTCAGGATGGCGTCGAGCACCGACGGCACCCACTGGATCTGGGGCGGCACCTGGTCGCTCCCGCGCACCGGGCCGGTGCGGATCGGCCTGATCTCGATGAACGCGGCGGGCGCCACCGCGACGTTCGACTACCTGCGGACCTACGAGGTGACCAGCCGATAACCGGCGACCGGCCGCCCCTTCACCGGAGGGGCGGCCGTTCCATGCCCGGGGAATGATCCGCTGCGAATTCCCCCGGAGCCGGGACGCGGGCACGCGAGCGGGGTAGGAGGCACGTCGATGCCGATCATCCACACCCGCATGCGATCCCCTGGCGCCCTTCGCCGACGGCCCGCGCCGGCCCCGGCCCTGGCGCTCGCCCTCGCGCTCGCCCTTGCGCCGGCTCTCACTCTGGTCGCACCGCTGGACGCGTACGCCTCGGGCGGCGACGGCAACGGGAACCGCTCGGCCGTACGCGTGGGCAACGGCTCGGAAAACCGCAACCTGGTGACGATCGGCAGCACCCGCCTGCGCGGCGTCCTCCACCAGTTCTCGTCGGGCGTGGGCGGGGTCAGCAGCGTGCAGGGCGGCCTGTGCCGGCCGCGCGGCCGGTTCTGCACGCTGTCGCAGCACATCAAGTCCCGCGGCCCGGCGGGCGACGAGTCCGAAGGCGGGCGGTGAGCCGCTGATGCGCGGCGGTCTCGCCCTGGTGGCGGCCACGGTGATGACGGCGGCGCTGGCCGCGCACGCGACGGTCGCGCACGCCGCCACCCAGACGGCAGGGAGCGGCGACCGCAACGGCAACACCGCCGGCGTCCGCGTCGGCAACGGGATCCGAAACGTCAGCCAGCTGACGGTGGGCAGCGCGCGGAACGGGTCCGGCATCCAGCACAGGACGATCGGCGTCGGCGGCGTGGCGAACGGGCAGAGCATCATCTGCCGCCGGGGAGCGCGCCTCTGCAAGCTGACCCAGCGACTGCGGGGATCGCTCCAAGAGAGCTAGGTCGGAAGATCCTTACGTTGGGGGGTCCTAATCCTCCTTCAGTGACCGTGACGGGCGCGTGCGTGCGGGGTAGATGCCCGGCAGATCCACACACGGACGGATCTGTTCGACGGTCACCGGGGGAAGGCACAGGAGAACATGGCTCGTCACAGGGCTCATCTCAGGGCTCACGACACGAGACGGCACGCGCTCACCAGCTCCGCGGCGCGGCTGCTGGCGCTGACCGCGCTCGCGGTCGCAGGCGCGGGCGTCGCGCTCTCTCCGCTGCTCTCCCCCGCCGACGCGGCGACCCTCCGGGGGCGGGGCGGCGGTGGCGGCGGGAACGGCGCCGATTCGCGGTACGTGTTCAACAACGGCCAGAACAACCTGAACTCCCTGCTCGTCGGCGACGCGTGGAACGCGGCGGGCACTCAGCAGATCGTCTCCGGCGTGGACGCGTCGGTGAACACCCAGGCGTCCAACTGCAGGCGCAGGCCCGGCTGCAAGGGCGCCCAGAACCTGCGGGGCCACATGCGGAGCTCCCCCAGGACGAGCGGCACGGTGATCATCGGACGCTGACACCTCGGGGCCGACGCAGCATCGGAGGCCGACACAGCATCGGAGGCCGACGCAGCATCGGGCGCCGACGCGCGGCGAAACGGCCGAGAACATGGCGGGACACGGACGCGGGAAGACGCCGTCCGCGCCCGGCCGGACGCTACGGTGTGACGAGATTCCGGGCGGGCGGACGGGTGGTGGCGATGCTTCTTTCACACAGCGCATCTGGGCGTGTCCCGCTGTTCGCCGTCGTCCTCGTCGCGGCCGCCGCCGCGCAGGCCCTGCTCACCGCTCCCGCGTACGCGCGGGCCGGGCGGGGCGACGGGGACGGCCCCACCTCCGTAGGGAACGGCACGCGCAACCGGAACATCGTCAACCTGCACAGCCCCACCCGCAATCGCGGCCACCAGCACACGGCGGCCAGCACCGCGGGCGGGGCCACCAACGTGGAGGACGGTTTCTGCCGCCGCACCAGGAACTGCGACATCAAGCAGAACATCGTGGTCGCCGTCGCCGCGCCCCTGTGAACGACCTCTATTCGCTCAGCGCGCGTACGGCCTCTTCCGGGCTGTCGTAGAGGGACAGCAGCTGGTCGAGGCCCATGATCTGGAAGACCCGGGCGATGTCGGAGTGCAGACCGGCCAGGAGCAGGGCGGCGCCCACGTCGGCGGCGCGCTGGTGGGCCGCGACCAGTGTGGCGATGCCGGTGGAGTCGCAAAAGGTCAGGCCGGACAGGTCGACGACCAGGCCGGAGCCGGGGCCGAACTCGACCTCCTCCAGGGCCGCCCGTAGGCGTGGGGTGGTGTGATGGTCCAGGTCACCGGTCACGACCAGCAGGCGCGGCCCGGAGACGGGCGACTGGAGGCTGACGGTCAGACCGTTGTCATGCTGCACCGAGACTCCCGGAGGACGGCGTTCGAGTTGCGGGTGGCACGGCGTGCGGCCGCGAGGCGGCTCGCCTCCGTGGGAGAGGCGAGCGACATCGGTCTGCCGGACGCTTCGTCGACGGTGCTGACGTCGAGCTCCTTCCGTCGCACCGGGCCGGGGCCCTGGGATGTTCCGCCTGGCCGGTGCGTGATGCGCCCATCCTATGGAACGGCCGAACCGTGTTGCCCATACCTGACGGACGCTTCCCTAACCGGGCGGAAGCGTCCCTAACCTGCCGGGCTCGCGCTTTCCCGGCCGATGGGCCAGGCGTCACCCCAGACGGCGTCGCGCGCCTCGCGGTAGGTCTCGCCCTGCCGCTTGGAGACCGGGCGGTCGGCCAGCCCGTCCTCGGCCGTGCACAGGCGCAGCGTGACCAGCCCCTTGCGCTTGACGGGGTGGCGGAGGATCCGGCTCTCCGCTCGCGGCGATGGCCGGGCCGACGCCGCGACATAGGAGAACTTCTCGTCTTCGAAGCTCAGCGTGCCGTCCTTGATCCGCCGGTGCAGGGCGGTGCGGTTGAGCCGGACCGCGAAGTGACACCAGTCCTGGCCGGGGCGGATCGGGCACTCGCCGTCGTGCGGGCAGGGGGCGACCACGTGCAGGCCCGATGCGGCCAGCAACCGCCGGGCCGCCGCGATCCGGGCATATCCGGCGGGCGTGCCGGGCTCGACGATCACGAGCATGCCCGCTCCCCGGGCCGCTCCCTTGGCCGCTCCCTGGGCCGCTCCCCGGGCCAAGGTGCCGACCACGTCCTCCTGGACGGCGGGCGACAGCTCGCCGAGCACATAGGACATCGTGACCAGGTCGGCCGTCGGCGCGGGCGCGCTCCGGTCGACGAACGCCTGCTGCCAGCGCGCCTCGCGTACGGCCACGGCGGGCGCGTGCCCGGCCAGCCGGCGCCCGAAGGCGATGGCCGAGGGTGACTGCTCCAGCACGGTGGCCGTGCGCAGGGTCGGCCAGACCGCGCTCGCGGCCCACAACGCGCTGCCGGTCCCACCACCCACGTCCATCTGCGTCTCCGGCGCGAACCCGGGGGCCAGCAGGGCGACCTGACGCAGCGCGGCGCGCACGGCGCTGTAGGTCGCCGGCATGCGATAACCGGCGTACGCCGCGACCGCGGCCTCCGTGCCCAGCGCGGGCACGCTGCGGTCGAAGCCCTCCCGATACTGGCGGATCAGCGTCTGCACGCTCCGCGTCAGCTCGGTCGTGGGGAAGCGGCCCAGCGACGCTTCGAGCGCGTCGTCCAGGTCGTCGGGCAGGGTGGACACGGCGTTCATGATGACACGGCGTTCCCGCAGCTCCCTGCTCAGGTCGTCGAAACGACGAGCCGGACGGCGATGGTGCGGGAGGCGCCCTCGTGGTCGGCCGGCGCCGTGAAGGTGAGCGTGAGCCGGGCGCCGGTCTCCGCGCGCTCCAGGAGCGGGTGCCCGCGTGTGACCGCCGCCACCGGCCGGTCCCACGTCACCGTCAGCTCGTCGAGGGCACGCCGGGGATCGGCAACCGTCACCGTGGCCGTGCCGTCGCCGAGGTCGCGTACGAGGACCGCGCACGGACCGGAGGCCGTCAGGAGGCCCGCGTGTCCGCCCGTCCAGAAGTTGACCGCGGTGACGCCCAGCGACGGGACCTCGATCCCCTGCTGCGCCGAGGTGTTGGCGAGCACCCGGGCCCAGCCGGGATCGGCGGCGCGGGCGGCGGTCTCGGCCGGGCCCGCCCCCGGCATGAGGTGGTAGACGTAGTCGGCCGCGTCGGGGTCCACACCGTGGTCGAGCCACAGCGTGGTGTAGGTCCGGGTGACCCCCGCGGCCGTGCGGTCCTCGCGCAGCGTGCGCAGCGGCCGGCCGGCGGGCACGACGTAACCGCCGTGGCCGTCCAGGTGCGCCCATCCGGTCGCCACGGTGAGCCGGGCGCAGGTCCTGCGGTTGTCCACGACGGTCTCGACCGGCACGCCGTCGCGGCACGTGATGCCGGCGCCGAGGCAGACCACGGTGTCGTCGAGGAAGAACCAGGATTTGAACGCCTCCAGCGTGCTCTCCAGGCCGTAGAGGTGCTGGCCCACGGCGGCGTACGTGCCGTCGGTCGCGCCGCCGACCCATTCGGCCGGCGGGCGGGTGTCGCCCCACGCGCCGCCCGCGCCGTCGGGCAGCCGCCGGGTGGAGACCGTCGTGCCCGGCAGCCGGTAGGGGTCCACGGTGGGCCAGAAGGCGTCGGAGTAGTGGTCGCCGTGCCCGCGCGCCCACCAGTAGAGCATCCCCGAGCCGGTGTGCCAGCCGCGCAGGTTCTCACCGTTGCCGTGCTCGTAGCGCGCCACGCGGGAGGAGGCCATGCTGACCGCCGCGCACCAGCCGAGCCTGCGGTGAACGGCGCGGGCGCTCGCCGGGAACAGCCGGTGCCCGGCGGGCTCGGCGGCGGCCGGGACGGTCGCGTCGTCCAGCACCGCCGACAGCCGCCCGTGGAACGCGAGATCGCTCTGGGCCGCCGCCGTGAGCATGGGCTTGACGGTGTCGCGGACGGCCCAGCCCTTGACCATGGCGCGCCAGCGGGCCCGCTCGGCCTCCGGGGCGGTCTCGGCCAGCAGCAGGACCGCCGCGGCGATCTCCCTGCCCCTCCGGTGGTCGCCGTACGACCCTCTGGTGATGCCCCGGCCGCGTACGAGGTCCATGCAGGCGCCGTCGTGGACGAAGGGCGCGAACGCCAGGTCGACGGCGTCGAGCACGGTGCCCGCCGCCGGGTCGGTGATCTCCCACGGTGTGCCGCGCAGCACGGCGAACAGCGTCGCGAGGCCGGTCAGCAGCACCGCGCCATATCCGCCCTGATAGGGGACGGACCCGTGCTGGATGAACGAGCCGTCGCGGTGGAAGCCGTCGCCATCGGTGACGTAGGGGAACACCGGGGAGAGCGCGGAGACCGCGAGCGCGGCACGATCGGGATCTGCCCCGGCGATCGCCCGCAGCAGCGTGACCGTGCACAGATCGACCCGGTTCGCCCCGGTGCTGTTGCCCTCGTAGTCGTCCAGGCGGCTCTCCGGCACGAAGGCGTCCACCGCCGCGCACAGCGCCGCGACCTGGGTGTCCGTCACATACGCGGCCGCCAGCACGGCGGCGTCGAGCAGCGCCCGGGGCGTCCCGATCTGCCAGTCCCACCAGTTGCCCGTCTGCTCGGCGTCCTCGGCGTACACGTGGCGCACGTAGTGCTCGATGCCCGCGGCTACCGCCGTGCCGAGCCCCGGCTCCGCGGTCAGCCCGGTGCCGGGCAGCGCGTACGCGCGGGCCATCGCCCGCAACCGGGCCGGGGTGGCGTCGAGCGAGGGGAAGGGCAGGTCGGGCCAGAGCGATCGGGCGGTCGGCGTCATCGTGTCGCGGTGCCGGCGGGCCTGCGCGCCCAGCCGCGCCAGCCGGCTCCGGTACGGCTCCCGCTCCGGGTCGAAGGTCCCGGGATATCCGAGCGTGACCTCGCGCCATCGGCGGCGCAGCAGGGTGAAGGTCGCGGGGTCGGCCTTCCGGCGGGGAGCGCAGGCGGCGGTCAGCGCGGCGAGCCCGCCGAGCTGCAGAAATAATCGCCGGGAAGGTCCGTTCACGCGTAGATTATCCGCGCGCTTCCCCTCTTTCATCGATCTTCCGCACGGCTCTATGGGAGCGCTCCCAGATGACGTACTTTACTTCTGCCGTTGTCACCGGGAAAAGGAGCGCGTCGTGCGACGACTGTTACCCGTGGTGTCCTCCTGTCTGGCCCTGCTGCTGTCGCCGGCCCCCGCGTCGGCCGCCTCCGCGTCCCCGTCACACGGGCCGGACACCTGCGCGAAGGGCGGCACGCTGTTCTGCGAGGACTTCCAGTCGCTGCCGGTCGGCGGCGCGGCGAGCCTCAAGTGGGGCGTCGACACCAAGCACGGCACGCTCACGGTGGAGCGCGGCCCCCGCGGCCAGAAGATGCTGCACGTCCACACCGAGGGCAACGGCCGGGCGTTCCTCAAGGTGGACGACTTCGCCCCGCCCGGCAACGGCTTCTACGGCCGCCTGCGGCTGCGCGTCAAGGCGTTCCCCACCGCCCCCGACTGGGCCCACTACACGCTGGTCGAGGCCACCGGCGCGGGGCCGGAGATCGTCCGGCCGCTCGGCGGTCAGTGGGTCCCCACGCTGGGCAAGGACCTGTGGGGCGTCGGCGCGGACGGCGGCCCGACGGGCGACTGGACCAACTGGCGCGAGTCGACCCCGTCGCGGGCGGACGTGTGGCAGTGCGTCGAGTGGCGGATGGATCCCGCCGACAACGCGATCTCGCTCTGGTTCGACGGCGTGCCCAAGCCCGACCTCACCGTGTCGACCCGGAGCCACGGCGGCAACGACGTCGACTTCGTCTTCCCCCGCTTCGACACCGTGAAGATCGGCTGGCAGCTCTACCAGCCGAACCCCTCCCCCTCGGCGTACGACCTCTGGGTGGACGACATCGCCCTGAGCAGCAGGCGCGTCGGCTGCGCCTGACGTCTCACGCGCCCGGTCACGCGGCCCGTCACGCGCCCGGTCACGCGCCCGGTCACGCGCCCGGTCACGCGGCCCGTCACGCGGTCTGCCGGGCATCGCGCGGGCCGGTCAGCAGGCGCAGCGAGCCTGCGGCCAGGCCCGCGACGAGCACCACATGGACGACCAGATGGACGGCCATGAAATAGGCGGCGAAGATCGGCCCCCGCTGCCGCCGTACGAACCCGACCAGCTCCGGATCGGCGAGGACGAACCCGGCGACGAACACGGCAGGGACGGCGAGCAGCAGGGGATGGAACAGCCCGAACGGCACGCTCAGCAGCACCAGCCCCAGCCCGGCCAGGGCGAGCCCGCACGACAGGATGCCCGCCGGGCTGTTGGCGTGCTCCGGCTTGGCGGCCCCGCGCCGGGTGGTGGTCAGCGCGAGCGGGATCAGCGGCAGCGCCCGCCGCCACTGCTCGCCGAGCACCGGCAGCAGGCGGCTGCCGTCGTCGTGGCGGCCCACGACCGTGTCGGTCAGCACGATCCGGCTGCGTACGGCGAGCCTGCTGCTGTATTCGACGTCCTCGCAGTCGCGCAGCCGCTCGTCGAGCCTGCCCACGGCCAGCAGCACGTCGCGGCGGACGGCGGCGAGGGCGAACACCACGCTGTTGACCTCGCCCAGGTGGCGACGGCGCCAGTGCACCGCGTGGAGGATGCGATACCACTCGACCGGCCCGTCGTCGATGAGCGGCACGGTGTCGTAGACCCCGTGGACGCAGCCGACCTCGGGATCGTGCTCCAGGATCTCCATCGCGTTCGCGACGGCGTCGGGCCGCAGCGCCACGTCGGAGTCGAGGAAGAAGATCACATCGCCCGTGGTGGCGTCGATCCCGGCGTTCCTGGCGGCCGACACGCCCCGGTTCTCCGGCAGCCGCACGACCCGGCAGCCCAGCTCCTCGGCGATCCGCGCCGAGCCGTCGGTGCTCGCGTCGTCCACCACGACGATCTCGCCGGGCGGCCGGGTCTGCGCCAGCGCCGA
Source organism: Microbispora sp. CSR-4 (assembly GCF_008033685.1). NCBI lineage: Bacteria > Bacillati > Actinomycetota > Actinomycetes > Streptosporangiales > Streptosporangiaceae > Microbispora > Microbispora sp. CSR-4. The sequence goes on along the minus strand of NZ_VJVX01000027.1, from coordinate 39,415 downwards.
CTCCAGGCACAGCCGCAACGTCCTGGCCGCGTTGTAGCACGGCACGACCAGCGAGATCATCGTCTCGTCCCCTCCGTCGAGAGCACCTTGGCGTACACGGCGAGCGTCTCCTCGGCGGCGCGACCCCAGCTCAGCGTCTCGCGCACCAGCCGCTCGCCCCGCTCGGCCAGGGCGCGGCGCAGCCCGGGATCTGTCATGACCTCGATCACCCCGTCGGCGATGTCGCGGGGATCGGCCGCCCGCACGAACCGTACGGCGGGCCGCTCGGGGTCGCCGAGGAAGATCCGGGAGAAGCCGTCACCGAGGATCACCGGCCGGGCCAGGGCCATCGCCTCGGTCGCCACCAACCCGAACGGCTCGAAGAGCGAGGGGAAGACGCAGGCGTCGGCCATCGCGTAATAGTCCAGCAGCGCCCGCTTGTCCACGAAGCCGCCGGAGGTCAGCACCCGGCCGCCGAGCCCGCTCTCGTTGACGATCCGCGCGACGCCCGCCTCGTCGCCCTCCCCCACGAGCACCAGGCGCAGCCCCGGCACGGCGGGCGCGATGTCGCGCATGGCGTCGAGCAGCGGATAGATCCCCTTCTGCCGTTCGAGGCGGCCGACGAACAGCAGCACCGGATCGTCCTCGGCGATGCCGAGCCGGGCGCGCAGGTCCGCCGCGCCGGCGCGCAGCCTGTCGCGGTCGAACGCGGGGTCGGCGACCACCCGCTCGTACGTGCCGCCGAGGCGGACGACGTCGATGGGCGAGCGGTCCCAGCCCGCCTCGAGCAGTTGCTCGCGCACCTCCGGGGTGGCGACCACGACCCGCCGGGAGATCCGCGCCAGCCACCGCTCCAGCGCGGCGAACAGGTTGAGCGGGTCGGTGATGCTGCGCTGCGGGGCGACGCCATATTCGGTGGTGTGCACGTGGAACACGACCGGCAGCCGCAGCACGTAGTGGCACAGCAGGCCGCACAGGAAGTTCGTCGAGTCGTGCACGGCGACGAGATCGGGCCGCCGGCCGGGACGCAGCCGCCGCAGGAGCAGGAAGTAGCGCCAGTTGCTCACCACGACGGTCAGCGCGAGCAGGAGGAACTCCACACCCCGCGTCCGGTTGAGCCGCCTGCGGCGGGCGATCGCCCTGGTCAGCAGCACGAGCACCCGCCCGCGCGGCCGGTAGACGCCGATGCCGCCGGCCCGCTCCCACACGTGCAGGCGGCCGTCGTTCAGCGTGAAGACCGCCATCTCGTGGTCGCGGGCCAGGTGGGGGGCGATCAGCTCGGCGTAGCGGCCGAGCCCCGCCGTGATGTTGGGCGGGAACTGGTTGATGACGTGGGCGATCCTCACCCGCGCACCTCCGATGCGCCGGCCGGCCGATAGAGCCGGGCGGAGACGGCCGTCACGACGGCCACGAGGACGAGATTGCTCAGGGCGAAGGCCACCAGCCCGCCGATCAGCCCCTGCCAGGCGATCAGCGCCGCCTGGCAGGCGAGCGCGAGCGGCGTCCCGGCCAGCAGGCAGCCGATGAGCACCTTGGCCCCCCGCACCCCGTCCATGGTCAGGGCGACCTGCTGGAGGTTGAACACCGTGTGCGCGCCGATCCCGAGCGCCGACAGCGCCATCAGGCCCAGCGCGTACGGATACTCGCCTCCCACGAGCAGGAAGAAGACCGTGCTCGCCGCGAACGAGAACACGGCGGTCGCCGCGAACACCACCGGGGCGAGCCGGGCGATCCGCCGCATCACGGCGGGTTTGTCCAAGGTCGCCAGCGTGGGCAGCAGCACCAGGCCGATCCCGTCGGTGAACACCACCCCGAGCAGCCGTTTGGGGAAACCGTTGTAGACGGAGTAGACGCCCACGTCGGCCCGGGGCGCCCAGTGGTTGAGGAAGATCACGTCCACCCCGAACACCACCGCCGTCAGCGCGGCGATGGCGGTGACGTACGCGCCGTGCCGGTAGAGCGAGCGGGCCAGCGCCCACGACCACGACCGGGGCACGACCTCGAACCCGGCGGCCGAGACCAGGGCGAAGACCAGGTTGGTGCCGATCAGCGCGACCAGGTAGGGCTCGGCGTCCCGCACGCCGAAGACCAGCAGGCAGCACGCGGCGGCGCCCAGATAGACGACGGCCACGGCGAGCTTGAGCCCGGCGACGAGGCGGAACCTCTTCAGCCCGCGCAGGAAGCTCTCGGTGAGCTGGTTGAGCGTCATCGACAGCGCCAGCGCCAGCGCGAAGGCGAGCGTGCGGGTGTCCACGCCGAGCACGGCGGTCAGCAGCGGCGCGGCGGCGAGACCCGCGGCGAAGACCACCGCGCCCAGCACGAGCGTGGCCAGCAGCGCCGTCGTCACCAGGGCGGGCCGCGCCCCCGGCTCGGCCCGCGGCAACTCCTGGAACATGACGTAGTTGAGGCTGGTCAGCATGCCGACGGTGACGATCAGCGCGATCGACAGGACCACGGTGAACTGGCCGAACGCCGCGGCGCCGATCCCCCGCGCGATGACGAGCGTGGTCGCGGCGGCCGTGCCGCTGGCCATGGTGCTGACCAGCGTGGGCCCGGCGGCCCAGCGGTGGGCGGCCAGGAGCCCGGCCGCCCGGTCCGTCAGCGCGCCCACCCCGTCACGCCCACCGCAGGTGTGCCCGCCGGGCGAATTCGAGGTCGTCGGCCGTGTTGACGCCGCGCGCCTCGTCGGGGTCGGTCACCGGCACCACCGTCAGCGGCCAGTGCCGCTCCCGGGACAGATAGGGCAGGAACGGCAGGAAGTTGACCTCCCCGGTGCGGGCGCCCACGTCCGCCCCGCCCAGATAGCGGGTCCACTCCTCCCGGAGCCCCCCAGTGGTCAGGCCCGTGCTCGTACGCGTGCTCAGGCAGAAGACGCCCACGTCGCTGAGCCCGCCGGGGCGGCACTCGTCGCCCTCCCGCGACTGGCGCACCCGCACCAGCGTCCCGGCGTCGTCGAGCTCATACTCCACGTACGGCTCGGCCATCGGCACCAGCGGGAGCGTGATCCCCTTCTCGTGCGCCCGGACGACCCGGCCGGCCGTCTCGGGGGACAGGCCCGCCTGGTCGCCCCAGACCACCAGGATCGTGTCGTACGCCTCCCAGTGCGGCGCGGCGCCGAAGATCGCGCCGCCCATCCCGGTGGGCCGCTCCTGCACGCTCACCGAGACCGCGCCGGTCGCGATCTCGTCCGCCGCCAGCGCCCGGAACGGCCCCTCACCCTGCGGGGACATCACGACGTGGACGTGCTCGACGTACGGCCGCAGCCGCTCGTGCAGCACGTGCCACACGGTGACGCCGTCGGCGATCTCCACCATGATCTTGGGGATGTCCAGGCCGAGGCGGCTCCCCCGCCCGGCCGCCGGGATCACCGCGCACAACCGTTCAGCAGGCACCGCCCACCTCCGCATACAGGAGAGACAGGATCTGTTCGAGGTCGCGTACGGCCACCGCCCCGGGAGCGGGCTCCGCCGTGTGGACGTGCAGGGTCGTCAGGCCCGCGCCGACCGCCGACGCCACCCCGTGCGCGGAGTCCTCCAGCACCACGGCCGCGCCGGGGTCGAGCCCCCAGTGCGCGCACGCGTACGCGTAGAAGGCCGGGTCGGGCTTGCTCGCCGGGACGTCGTCGCTGGTGAGCACGCCCCTGAAGTACGCGCCCAGCGAGCAGGCGGCGAGCACCCGCGCGACCGACGCCCGGCTGCCGCTGGTGACGAGGTAGGCGTCGCGGCCGGCGGCGACCAGGCGGCCGAGCAGCCGCCGCGCGCCGGGGAACACCGCCACCACGCCGGCCCGCTCGCGGTAGAGCCGCTGCTTCAGCCGGGCCAGCCGGTCCGCCTCCCCGGTCTCGCCCAGCAGGCGCACCGCCACCTCGTGGGTGCTCGCGCCCGCGTGGTCGGCGTAGCGGAAGGACGCGAGCCGATCGGGCGCGACCTCGGCGATGGCCTGCCGGAACGCCGCCTCGTGCGCCGGGCAGGAGTCCACCAGCGTGCCGTCGAGGTCGAAGAGCCAGACGCGGCGGGCGCACGCGTCCGCCAGGACCGCCGTCATCGGGCCCGCGCCAAGGCCGCCTCGTCCCTGATGGCGAGCAGGGCCTCGGCCGTGCGTTCCGCGTGGTGCACGCCGCGGTGATCCAGGTCGGCGCCGATCCAGCGGGCCCCCGCCCATTCCCCCCGGTCGAGCACGCCGTACGGCACCGCCGGGGCGTCCGGCGTGGACGCGTGATGGCTCAGCACGTGGGTCACCAGCCGCCGCTCGTTGCGGGGATCACCGAGGTAGGCCAGCGTGCGGTCCACGAGGTCGGGCGCGCTCAGCCCCCGGACGTCGTGGTCGTTGCGGGTGTTGACGACGAACACCTTGGCCGCCGCCCGGCTCCGCGCGACGGCGTCGGCCACGCCCGGCGTGAGATAGCTGGGCAGGAGCGAGGAGTGCGGGGTGCCGGGGCCATAGACGATGAGGTCGGCGTCGCGGATCGCCGCGAGCGCCCGCGGGTTCGGCGTCACCTCGGCGCGCTCGCGGCGCAGGACCTCCCTGGTCCACGCGGGCGGCAGCGCCTCCAGCTCGGCCCGCCGCCGCGCGCCGAGCGGCTCGCGCAGCAGGAACAGGTCGGTGATCGCTCCGGGGCCCTGCGGCGCGACGATCTCGGCCTCGTCGGCCAGCAGGCCGCCGTCGCGCCGGAGCGCGGCCAGGAAGGCGTTCTCCCCGTTGGTCACGTTGAGCAGCCGTACGGGTGAGCCGAACGTTCGGGCGCAGGCCTCGACGGCGGCGTTGAAGTCCCGGCCGAGCCGCAGGTAGGCCCCCGCGAACACGAGGTTGCCGAGCGCGCAGTCGGAAAGGTCGAGCCCGTGCGGATAGGCGGCGAGCCGCCGGGCGAACACGCGCAGGTCGGCCGTGACGGCCTCGCGGGCCGCCTCCGGCAGCGCCGCGAACCGGCCGCGCCGCGCGGTGATCGACTCGATGACGGCGGCGAGCCCCGCGGGCGTCGTCCCGCCCGGCAGCCGGTGGTCGAGCACGGCCGCCAGCGCGGCCTGCGCCGGATCGGCGGGATCGAGGTGGAGCAGGAGGTTCTTGCGGAAGTCCGACGGCCCGAGCATCCCGGGCAGATAGCGCCGCAGCGCGCCGGTGGAAAGGCCGTTGTCGTAGCCGTTCACGATCAGCGACAGGACGACGCCCGGAGCGCCCAGCATGCCCCTCGCGATGCCGGCCGCCCCTCGTCCGCCGCAGAACATCGTCACCGCGACGTTCATCGGCTCTCCTCACGCGCCGCCGGCCTGCGCAGGACCCCCCGGCGCAGCAGCCAGTGGCGATAGCCGAGATAGGCGACGAACAGGGCCCGGTCGCGGGCGCCGCGCCAGTATCGCCAGCCGCGCGCGCCGCCGCCGCGCTCCCGGTGCTCTATCGGGACCTCCACCCACGCGTGGCCCATCTCGGCGACCCGCGCGGTGATCTCGGTCGAGCAGTTCATCCCGGCCGACTCCAGCGGCAGCGACCGGAAGAGCGGGCCGTGCACCACCTTGAAGATCGAGTTGAAGTCGCGGTAGCGCGTGTGGTGGAGCAGGTTGCTGACCGCGCCGCTGGCCGCCGACCCCCATCGGTAGGCCAGGCCGTCGGCCTTCCTGATCCGTGCCCCGGAGAACGCCAGGGCCTCCCCGGCCTGGACGCGCGGCAGGATGCGATCGAGGTTGGCGATCGGAAACTGGCCGTCGGAGTCGAGCAGCACCACCCAGTCGAGCCGGGTATGGGCGATCGCGGCGGCGATGGCCGCGCCCGCGCCGCGGTTGCGCTCGAACGTGACGACGACGAGCCGCGGGCACCGTTCCCGCAGGCCGGCCAGGATCTCGCCGGTCGCGTCGCGGCTCCCGTCGTCGCAGACCACGATCTCCCAGTCGCCCACGGCCGGGGCGTTCTCCAGGTAGTCCTGCCACTCGCCCACCACCGCCGCGATGGTCTCCGCCTCGTTGTACGCGGGCGCGGCCACGGAGATGTCGACGGGGATGCCGACGGGGATGCCGACTGTGCTGTTCACGGAGGTGCTCACGGCTCCCCCGCGCCCAGCAGGCGGCCGATCCAGCGGTCGAGGGGCAGCAGGTTGACCCCGATGATGACCGGGACGTGCACGAGCGCGAACACGATCGTCGCGCCGAACGAGATCGGTCCCCCGGTGAAGAGGTTGATGTGCGGCGCGTCGATGACCTCGGGGATGCCGACCGGGTTGACGACGAACCACATGATGTCGAGGAAGCCCGAGAACACGATGAGGACCCCGCTCAGCATGATCTTCAGGGTGCGGCCCGGGGTGCCCCCGCCGATGCGGTAGGCGGCGGCCACCGTGAGCACGATGCCGGGATAGAGCAGCAGATAGAGGTGCGTGTAGAAGCTGTCGCCCTGGGCCCGCGCGCCGTCGCCGTAGTAGAACCAGCTGATCCGCGGGATGAGATAGCCGGTGAAGAAGACGAACGGCACGTAGAGCAGCCAGCTCAGCCGGGGAGACACCCAGGGGAAGACCGCGATGGCCACGCACAGGCAGGCGAACGCGACCAGCTTGGCCACCAGTTCCCAGGGCGAGCCGATCTCCCTGGCGTGCGGCGTGGCCAGCCACACGAAGGCGAACCCGAGCGCCCCGACGGCCAGGGCCATCCACCACAGGTGGGGCGCCCAGGGGCGGGAGCCGGCGCGGACGACGTCCGCCGGGACATCTCCGTCGAGCCGGGACGGAGGACTTTTGCCGAATGCCGTCATGGAGACGCGGCACCTTCCTTCCAACGTGCCCTTCGGGCAGGCGTGCCGGATGGCGCTGCGGAGAATGCAGCCGGGCGGAGCGGGAGCGCTCCCACGCATTATGTCATTCTCATCCGGAAATGCGTCCGGAATATCAGATATTGGGCGCTAGGTGCGGACATTTACCACATCTGCGCTGGTCAGACATGATGCCAGGCAGAGAAATTGTACTGATGGGTAGTTGAATCCGGCGCTATCTCCCCAATTCACGTGCGTTACGGACAATGTCAACCGTGTTTGCGGACGTATGTCAATTCCGGTCCGACACTATTCGGTCCGTCCGAAATACGGGAAATGCCCTATCGGCCCGCACCGGGCTCGGCCGGCGGAGCGCCCGGCGGGGCTGGCGAGCTCGGCGGGGCGTCCGTGAGCGTCCCGCGAGGGTGAGCAGCAGCCTCGTACGGCCCGCTGCCCGCTTAGCCCATGACGACGGCCGGCGTCCCGGGGGCCATACGCAGGCAGGCGTGACGGGGCGACCTCGTGAGGGTGATGAACGTTTCACGGAATCTTGTCGCCACCCCGCTCTCAGGTTAATTTGTTTGGCCAATTGACGAACTAACTGACGTCGTCGACACTCCGAGAAAACCCCCCGTTCCCGGAAGGATCGCACCAATGAGCCAACCGCCCGGCGGCCCCCTGACCAGCCGCCGCGGATTCCTCGGACTGGTCGGCGCGGGCGCGCTCGCCGCCGCAGGTCTCACCGGCTGCGCGGCCAAGAAGGAAGTGTCCAAGGGCACCGCCGTCGCCGCCGACAAGCTGAAGGGCCTCGTGCCCACCCGCGTGCCGTTCCAGGTGCCCGGCCTGTCGCCCGACCTGCCGGGCTCCGAATTCGTCGAACCCGGCTTCCTGACCAGGCCGGGCACGATGGTCCAGGCCGTCGCCGCCAAGCCGATCACCAGCGGCGCGGAGGTGAAGGTCATGACCCCGCTGTGGGGCACCGTCCCTCCCGGCCTCGGCGAGAACTCCTACTACGACGCCGTCAACGAGCGGCTCGGCGGAGCCGTCCGGTTCAACATCTCCGACGGCAACACCTACGTCGACAAGCTGAACACGATCCTGGCCAGCGGCGACGTCCCCGACATGATCCAGATCCCGGGCTGGAACCTGATCAGCATCGCTCACTTCACCGAGGCGGCCAACAAGCTCTTCGCCGACCTGTCGCCCTACCTCGCGGGCGACAAGGCCAAGGAGTTCCCGCTGCTGGCCAGCTACGACACCGCCGCGTGGGAGTACGGCGTGTTCGGCGGCGTGCTCCAGGGCATCCCGTGGCAGAACGCGCCCTATCCGTTCGCCACCGTCGTGCGTCAGGACATCCTCGACGAGCTCGGCCTGCCCGCGCCCACGAGCGCCGACGACCTGCTCACGCTGGGCAAGGAGCTGACCGACCCGAAGAAGAAGCGCTGGGCGTTCGGCGGCATGGACCAGGAGGTCCAGCGGGCGTTCGGCGCCCCGCGCGAGTGGCGCAAGCAGCCCGACGGCACGCTGATCTACAAGTACGAGACGCCCGAGTGGCTGCAGTCGATCGAGCTGGTGACCAAGCTCTTCGAGGCCGGATATGTCCACCCGGACGTCGTGGCCAACCAGTTCGCCGACCACAAGGAGCCCTTCGGCGCCGGGCAGATCGTCATGTACAAGGACGGGATCGGCGCGATCCACGAGCTGTTCGGCCGGTTCCTGCCCGGCAACCCCAAGTTCAACGTGCGGGCGGTGGACCCCTACCCGGCCCACGCGGGCGGCAAGGTCATCGTCTGGCGCAACGAGCCCGCCGGCATGTTCTGCTTCATCAAGAAGGGCCTCGGCGACGCCCGTACGCGCGAGCTGATCGGCATCGCCAACTGGTGCTCCGCGCCGTACGGCACGCAGGAGTACGACCTGGTCAACAACGGCGTCGAGGGCAAGCACTTCACGATCAAGGACGGGCAGGTCCAGCAGACCGCGCTCGGCCGCAAGGAGTTCGCCCCGACGTACATGTTCCTGTCCGGGCGGCCCGGCGCGATCACCGAGAACCAGTACCCCGGCTACGTCGAGGCGTACCACGGCTGGCAGCAGACGGCTTCGCAATACCTGGAGAACGACCCGTTCGTCGGCATCCGGGTCGAGGTGCCGTCGAAGATGGCCGCTCTCGTCAAGCCGACCGAGGACAAGATGAACGAGATCTTCCGCGGCAAGCGCCCGATCTCGGAGTGGGCCCAGATCGTCAAGGACTGGCAGGAGCAGGGCGGCAACGAGGCCCGCGAGTTCTACATGAAGGTCGCCAGGGAGAACGGCCGGCTGTGAGCGCGAACGCGGACACGGGGAGCGTGGCGGAGGTCCGGCCCGGGGCGACCCAGGCCGGACCTGCCCCCGGCCCACAGAAGGACACGCAGAACGACACACAGAACGACACACAGAACGACACGCGGCGCGACTCCTTCGCCGCGCGGCTGCGCCGCGACTGGCCGCTGCTGGTCATGGCCATGCCGATGCTGGTGCTCGTCACCGCCTTCTGGTGGGTGCCGGCGCTGGGAAACGTCATCGCCTTCCAGGACTACAACCCGTTCAGCGGCGGCATCCTGGGCAGCCCGATCATCGGCTTCACCAACTTCGCCCAGCTGTTCGGCGACCCGCAGTTCATCCGGGCGATCGTGAACACCCTGGGCATCACCGCGTTCCAGCTCGTCTTCTACTTCCCGGTGCCGATCGCGCTCGCGCTGCTGCTCAACAGCGTGGTCTCCGGGCGGCTGCGGGCGTTCATCCAGGGCGTCGTCTATCTGCCCCACTTCTTCTCGTGGGTGCTGGTGGTCGCGATCTTCCAGCAGATGTTCGGCGGCGCCGGCCTCATCGCGCAGATCCTGCGCGACCACGGATACTCCGGGATCGACTGGATGACGAACTCCGACACGTTCATCCTGCTCGTGACCGCCGAGACGGTCTGGAAGGACGCCGGCTGGGGCGCGATCGTGTTCCTCGCCGCGCTCAGCACGATCGACCAGAACCTGTACGAGGCCGCCGCGGTCGACGGGGCCCGCCGCTGGCGCCGCATGTGGCACATCACGCTGCCGGGCCTGCGGCCGGTCATCGTGCTGCTGCTGATCCTGCGGCTCGGTGACGCGCTCAACGTCGGTTTCGAGCAGTTCATGCTGCAGCGCGGCGCGGTCGGCAGCAAGGTGTCGGAGGTCTTCGACACCTTCGTCTACTGGTCCGGCCTGCGCACCGGCGACTTCGGCTACGGCGCGGCGGCCGGGCTGTTCAAGGGCCTGGTCGGGCTGGTGCTCATCCTGGTGGCCAACCGGGTGGCGCACGCCCTGGGCGAACGGGGGGTGTACTCCCGATCATGAGCAAGACGAAGGTCTCCGGGCTCGCGCCCTGGGAGGAGCCGGGCTCGGTCGCGGGCCGGATCGGCAAGGGCGGCGCGCTCGCGCTCATCGTGCTCGCCGTGCTGCTGCCGCTCTACACGATCGTGCTGACCAGCCTGTCGTCGGCCGACACGGTGAACCGGGTCGGCGGCCTGGTGCTGGTGCCGGACGGCATCACGTTCGACGCGTACCGCCAGATCTTCTCCGACAGCGTGGTCAGCCGCGCGGTCCTGGTCAGCACCGGCGTCACCCTCGCCGGCACCGCGGTCAGCCTCGGCGTGAGCGTCCTCGGGGCGTACGCGCTGTCGCGGCCGGGCACCCTGTTCCACCGGCCGATCCTGTTCTGCGTGCTGCTGATGTTCGTGTTCTTCCCCGGCCTGATCCCGTCGTACCTGATGGTCGCCTCGCTCGGGCTGAAGGACTCGTACTGGTCGCTGATCCTGCCGTCGGCCGTGTCGGCGTTCAACGTCGTCGTGCTGCGGGCGTTCTTCATGAACATCCCGCGTGAGCTGCTCGACAGCGCCCGCATCGACGGCGCCGGGGAGTTCCGCATCCTGTGGCGGATCGTGCTGCCGCTGTCGAAGGCCGTCACGGCGGTCATCGGCCTGTTCTACGCCGTCGGCTACTGGAACGCGTGGTTCAACGCCATGCTCTACATCGACGACACCCGCAAGTGGCCGCTGGCCCTGATCCTGCGGTCGTACGTCGTGGACTCCAACCCGCTGCCGACGGCCACCGTGGGCGTGAGCGGCTTCGGCCAGGTCGCGCCGCCCACGCTCGCGATCAAGATGGCCATCGTCGCCATCGCCGTCCTGCCCGCCCTGGTCATCTATCCGTTCGTCCAGCGTCACTTCACCAAGGGCGTCATCATCGGCGCCATCAAGGGCTGACGCCTCCCCGGCACTCCACCCCGCGACCCGACGCCCCGCCGCGCCTCCCACCGGCGGGGCGTCGCCCCGAAAGAAGGGCATGTGCATGCCGTTGTGGTACGGAGGGGACTACAACCCGGAGCAGTGGCCCGAGGAGGTCTGGGCCGAGGACGTCGCGCTCATGCGCCGGGCGGGGGTCAACCTCGTCACCGTGGGCGTGTTCTCCTGGTCGCGGCTGGAGCCGTCCGAGGGGCGCTACACCTTCGGCTGGCTCGACCGGGTGCTCGGCCTGCTCGCCGACGGCGGGATCCGGGTGGGCCTGGCCGTCCCGACCGCCTCTCCTCCGCCATGGTTCTCCCTGGCGCATCCCGACGCCCTCACCGTCACCCGGGACGGCGTACGGCTCACGCACGGCAGCCGCGACACCTACTGCGTGAGCGCCCCGGCGTACCGCGAGGCGTCGCTGCGGATCACCCGCGCCCTCGGCGAGCGCTACCGCGACCATCCGGCGCTGGCGATGTGGCACGTGCACAACGAGTACGGCACGCCCTGCCACTGCGACCACGCCGCCGCGGCGTTCCGCGCGTGGCTGCGGGAGCGGTACGGCGGCCTCGACGCGCTGAACGACGCCTGGACGACGGCGTTCTGGAGCCAGCACTACTCGGACTGGGCGCAGATCACCCCGCCCAGGGCGACGCAGTATCTCCCCAACCCGGCGCAGGCGCTCGACTTCCGCCGGTTCGTCTCCGACGAGATGCTCGCCCACTTCCGCGAGCAGCGCGACCTGCTGCGCGAGCTGACTCCCGAGGTGCCCGTCACCACCAACTACGTGCTGGCCGGCTGGGCCTCGGTCGACCACTGGAAGTGGTCGACCGAGGTGGACCTGGTGGCCATCGACGACTATCCCTCGGCCCCGGGCATGGCGGCGGCCGAGCAGACCGCCTTCGCCGCCGATCTGGCCCGATCGTGGGCGGGCGGGCGGCCCTGGCTGCTGATGGAGCAGGCCACGGGGTACGTCCTGGGCCCGCGCAAGGGGCCCAAGGAGCCCGGCGAGATCGCCAGGCACAGCATGCAGCACGTCGCCCGGGGCTCGACGGGCGTGATGTTCTTCCAGTGGCGGGCCTCCCGCGGCGGCGCCGAGCAGTGGCATCCGGGCATGGTGCCGCACACCGGCCCGGACTCCCGCGTCTTCCGCGAGGTCAGCGCCCTGGGCGAGGCGCTCGAACGCATCCCGGCTCCTTATGACGGGCCGCTCGTCGAGGCGGAGGCCGCCATCCTGTGGGACGAGGAGGCGTGGTGGGCCGCCCAGGGGCCCGGCCTGCCGTCCAGTGAGATCGACTATCTCGCGGCCGTGCAGCAGGCCCATCGGGTGTTGTGGCGGCAGGGCGTCCCCACCTGCTTCGCCCATCCGTCGCACGATCTGCCGGCCTACCGCGCGGTCCTCGTGCCGAGCCTCTATCTGATCTCCGACGAGGCCGCCCGGAACCTCGCGGCGTACGTGGAGGGCGGTGGCACGCTCGTCGTGTCGTTCTTCAGCGGAATCACCGACGAGCACACCCGGATCAGGCTGGGCGGCTACCCGGGGGCGCTGCGCGAGATCCTCGGCATCACCGTGGAGGAGTTCCGCCCGCTCGGCGAGCCCGTCGAACTACCGGAGTTCGGCCGCGCGACCCTGTGGAGCGAGGTCGTCCACCTCGACGGGGCCGAGGCGGTCGCCCGCTATCCCGGCGGTGGGCCCGCCGTCACGTGTCATCGCCTCGGCGACGGCACGGCGTGGTACGTCTCGACGCGGCTCGACGACCCCGGCTATGCCCAGGTGCTCACCCGCGCCGGGCTGGCCGGGAGCGGCGTCCCCGGCGTCGAGGTCGTACGCCGGCGGGATCTGGTCTTCGCCGTCAACCACACGGAGGACGAGCGGCCCGTGCCGGTCCAGGGCACCGACCTGATCACCGGCAAGCCCGTCGGCGGCAGGCTCGGCCCCGGCGGATACGTGGTCGTACGCCCGTAGGAGGGCCTGACCGAGCTCCTCCATGTCCTCGGAAGTCCGCTTCAACGCGCCGGCGGCGACGTTCTCCCCCAGGTGGTCCAGCGAGCCGGTGCCGGGGATCGGCCTCCGGCCATGCATGGACGAGTCAAGCGCCCGGCGCGGTCGGTAATGCGCACCTCAAAAAGGAATGGCAAGAGTAAGCATTTTCCGAGAATAGCGGTTTATGCCTCATTTGTCTGGCTAGCTGGTATATTTGAAGAATTCCAGTCTCCGCCTCCATGAGACCGAGCAGGCCGGGCAGGCACCAGGGCGAGGCGTCCACCTCGGTCGATCACCGGAGGCCGGGAACCCCTGTTGGACCGGGGTTCCCCGCAATCCGGACGCATCAGCAGAGATCGCCACGAGGCCCATCTTCTTTACCTATTTGCCACATTCTGGTGTTCAGGTGGGATTGCCGGACGGACCCGCATACCATCGACCGTCGCGCATTACCGGGACCTGACACTCTGCCGGGTAGCGTCGCTTAAGACAGTACGCCCGAAAAATATGGATGAAGGCGCGTATATGACAACGCAGCAGCTCGAGATTACTGTGAGCGATCACCAGCCGGCCGTCGTGGTCGCGCTGCGAGGTGAACTCGACATCGCCAGCGGCGACACGCTCCGGAGGGCGATCAGGAATCTTGTCCGCCAGGGTCGCGTAAGGATCGTGGTGGATGCGTCCGGCCTGCGGTTCTGCGACTCCTGCGGCCTCGAAGCGCTGCTGGACGCCCGGGACGACATCGAGAAGGCCGCCGGTTGCATGCGGCTCACCGGAGTTCACGGCATCTTGAAGATCGTCCTTGAGGCGACCCGGCTGCGCGACACGTTCGTCATCGACGGCACGCCCGTCGAGGCCGTCGCCGCGATGGTGCTGTCGGCCTCCCAAGACGTGTCCATGGTCTGAACGCCCGATTGACCACCGCCCCCGTCCTCTCACCGAGGGCGGGGGCTTTCGACCGCCTGCCGTACGCACGTCGTGCAGGGGGAGGAAACGTCGCGTAGGGGGAGGGAACACGGACATGGACCAGTCCCGCGCACCCGTGCTGGAGGCGCTCGCCGCCTATCGCCGGAGGGGAGACATCAGCTTCACGCCTCCGGGCCACAAGCAGGGGCGAGGGGTCGATCCGCGGGTGCTGGAGATCCTGGGCGAGGATCTCTTCAGGGCCGACGTGATGGTCATGAACGGCCTAGACGACCGGTTGCAGACCGGCGGCGTGCTCGAAGAGGCGCAGCGGCTCATGGCGGAGGCGGTCAACGCCGAGCAGGCGTTCTTCTCCACCTGCGGCAGTTCCCTGTCGGTCAAGAGCGCCATGCTCTCCGTGGCCGGTCCCGGGGAGAAGCTGCTGGTCGCCCGCAACTCCCACAAGTCGGTCATCTCTGCGCTGATCCTGAGCGGCGTCCAGCCCGTCTGGGTGCACGGGGACTGGGACGGCGATCTGCACATGTCCTATCCGCCCACACCCGAGGCGGTGGCGGAGGCGTTCACGGCGGCCCCCGACGCCAAGGGCGTCATCGTCGCCAGCCCGGTGGACTACGGCACCTGCGGCGATCTGGAGGGCATCAACGAGGTGTGCCGCAGGCATGACCGGACGTTCATCGTGGACGAGGCATGGGGCGCCCACCTCCCGTTCCATGACAATCTGCCCACGTGGGGCATGAACGCCGGGGCCGACCTGTGCGTGACGAGCGTCCACAAGATGGGCAACGGGCTGGAGCAGAGCTCGGTGTTCCACCTGCAGGGCAACCGGGTGGACCCGGCCGTGCTCAAGGCGCGCGAGGACCTGCTCGGCACGACCAGCCCCTCCACGCTGATCTACGCGGCGCTCGACGGCTGGCGCAGGCAGATGGCGGAGCACGGCACCAGCCTGCTCGACCGCGCGCTGGAGATCGCGGAGTGGGTCCGCCAGGAGATCGGCAAGATGCCCGGCCTGTGGGTGCTGAGCAAGGAGAACACCGGCGCCTTCGACGTCGACCCGCTGAAGATCGTGATCGACGTGTCGGGGCTCGGCGTCGACGGCTACCACGCCAACGACTGGCTGCGCGAGCGCTGCCACGTCAACCTCGCGCTGAGCGACCACCGCCGCGTCAGCGCCGAGATCACCGTCGCCGACAGCGAGGAGACGGCAGGCCGGCTGCTCGACGCGCTGCGCGCCCTGTCATCGGCCCGCGATCTGCCGCCCGCGGCCGAGATCGACCTGCCCGAGCCGGGCGAGCTGGAGCTGGACATCGCGATGCTGCCCAGGGACGCGTTCTTCGGCCGGGTCGAGAACGTGCCCACCGGTCAGGCGGTGGGCCGGATCGTGGCCGAGATGGTGACGCCCTACCCGCCGGGCGCGCCCGCCCTGTGCCCGGGCGAGCGCGTCACCCGGCCGGTGCTGAGCTACCTGACCAGCGGGCTCGCGGGCGGCATGGACATCCCCGACGCCGCCGATCCCAGTCTGAAGACGCTGCGCGTCGTCGCGGAGTGACGAAGCGGAGTGACTGATAAGAACGTCAGGCCCAGCAGGAGGCGACGGTCTGCGCCGTGAGCAGCTCGGCCACGTCGGCCAGCCGGCCGCGCCGGGCGTACGCCGCCCGCTGCCGCGCCGCCCCCGACCCGCTGCGGCGCACGCGCTCGATCTGGTCGGTCAGCGGCGTCCAGTCGCCGTTCTCCTCCAGCACCGGCCGCACGTGTTCGAGCAGGCGGTCGACCAGCCGCCAGGCCGGGGCTCCCGAGACGCCGCTTCCCGCGAGCAGATCGAGGGCTTCGCCGTCCACGCCGTCGTGGGCGGCCTTCCAGTAGGCCGCCCGCAGCAGGGTGTCCTCGACGTCGGGGGCGGGCACGCCGGCCCGCACCTGGCGCAGCGCCGTCTCGGCCAGCCCTCGCACCAGCCCGGCGAGCAGCACGGTCTCCCCGGCCGTCGGACACACGTCCGCCGCGCGGATCTCCAGCGTCGGCACGTGATCGGACGGGCGGACCAGCCAGTAGATCATTCCGCGGTCGAGGATCGTGCCCCCGGCGAGCATGCCGGCGACCAGGCTCTCGTAGTGATCGGCCGACCGGAAGAACGGCGGCGGCTCCGCGCTCGGCCACCTGCCCATCATCAGCGCGCGCCAGCTCGCATAACCGGTGTCCCGGCCGTCCGCGATCGGCGAGTTGGCCGCGAGCGCCTGCAGCACCGGGAGCCAGGGCCGCAGATGGTTGCTGACCCGCACCGCCTCCTCGCGGTCGGCGATCCCGACGTGGATGTGGCAGCCGCAGACGCCCTGACGATCCATGATCGCCCCGAACTCGCGGAGCATGGCCTCGTAGCGCGGGCACGACGACAGCGGCGGCACTCCGGCGTTGCCGTCCAGGGCGGTGCCGCTCGCGATGAGCGCGAGCCCCATGCTTTCGGCGGCGCGGGCGGCGGCGCGGCGCATCTCCAGCAGGTCTTCGTGCAGATCACGCAGGGTGGTGTGCACGGCGCTGTTACTCTCCAGTTGGAACTGTGTCAGTTCGAACACCAGCCGATCCGCCCCCGGCCCGGCCGCCCGCTCGCGGATCTCCCGCGCCGCCGGGACGACCCGTCCGGTTCGCGGGTCGGCGAGCAGGAACTCCTCCTCGACTCCGATCGTGAGCGTCGCCGAACTCACCGGTGCCTGCGCGACGAGGGAGGGTCCATGCATGGCGTCGAACTGGACCTCCCTTGTCACGTCTGGCATAAGCGGTCTTTTCAGGAGGGGCCCAGTCGGTCAGTCCCCCACTCCCCCGGCCCCTGGGCAAGAAACCCCATATGGCGTTTCTTGACCAGCGAGCCGTACGCCCCGGTAGGCAGGTGCCGCTGTCCTAAACTGACGAATCCCTGTTCCTCGCAGCGTCCGCCGAGGTGTGCTCCGTGACCGCCGCCGTCGTCCTGACCCCCGTGTCCGCCCCGGTCGCCGACCACGTGCTGGTCGTCGCGCTCGACGGCGCCCTGGACTACACGAACGCCGAGCCGTTGCGCAGGAACGTCGAGGCGCTCCTCGGCGAGCACCACCGCCAGCTCGTCCTCGACCTGAGCGGCGTGAGCTTCTGCGACTCCACGGGCATCCGGATCCTGCTGGCCGTACGGAAGCTGCTGCAGGAGCGCGACGGCGCGGTGACGCTGGCGGCCCCGAACGACCGGCTGGCGAAGATCTTCAGGGTCACCGGACTGATCAGTGCCTTCACCGTCGCCCCGAGCCTCGCGGAGGCTTTCGACGTGGTCGGCGCACGCTCGAATCCCAGGTGAAGGCAGCAAACGAGTAACGAGACGGTAGCCTCGAAGGCATCGGGCGGCGGACCCGGCCGGGAGACGCGGCGAGGAGGACAGGTGGCGGATCACCGCCGGCAGTGGCCGATAACGGATGATCTCGCGACGCTGCGTGAGAACGTCCAGCGCTACGCCGAGCAGGCGGGCCTCACCGGACCCCGGCTGGACGACCTGGTCATCGCCGCCAACGAGGCCGCCATCAACGTGCTCGAACACGGCGGGGGATCCGGCATGCTGACGATCTCCTGCGACGGCGGCACGCTGGCCGTCGACGTCGTCGACCGCGTCGGCGTCCTGCGGCCCGGCGCGGTGCCGAGCGAACGGCCCAGCGGCCGCGGCGACCGCGGCTTCGGCCTGTGGCTCATGGGCGAGCTGTGCGACTCGGTGACCATCGACCGGATCCCCGGGCAGTCCACGATCCGGCTGTCCATGCAGGTCGACGGTGACGCGGACGCGGGCGGCCCCGCCGACGGGGGCTCCGCCTTCGGGCGCGGCGCCCGCTCCGTCTGAGCGGGCACCGCGCACCATCATCCGGCCCTATCTTCCGGCCCCCATCGCTTGATCCCCTTCGCCTGGACCGCATCGTCTGCCTCTGTCGGCAAGCAGTGGCCTGTCGCGGACCCGGCAAGCACCGGGATCGACCCTGGCCGGTCCCCGGTTGGCCCTGGTTATCGTCCCGATCCCGTAAACCGGGCCGTAACGACTCCCCGGCCGCCTTAACCTGGGTCCGCGACCACCTCCTCATGGCTCCTGGACGGCTACCTGAGGAATGCCCATGACGCGGCGGCAACCGCGATCAGGGCGCAGAGGCGGATGGTCCGGGGTGTGCTGTCAACCACGTCCCGGACCGCTCTGGCCACCTCTCCGATCCACGAGCCGAACTCCGGGTCGTGAATCCGCCCTTCGTGACGGCGTCCCCCGCTCCCGCGGGGCCTGATAGCAGTCATCGGGGCCCCCTCCCCATATGCGCCGGCCGAGACCGATGTCCCGGACCTGTCGATCGGCCCGATCAGGAATCCGTTTCCATCCGGTCGATGCGCGCAAGGGGCGGAATCCCCGCCGCCGTAGCGCCGCCGACCCGGTAGGAGGGATTCCGGACCTTTCCCTGATGTTCACAGGTGACCCACCGTGCACGCAACGAATACGAGCGGCATTCGGGCTTCCGTACGAAGAGTGACGATCAGATCACAGCTTGCGATAGCTTTTGATCCTGATTTGTCCGGTGGCGCGAAGTTGGCTGTCCGATTTGTCCGCCGCGCTTTCCGGAATTTTGGGTCAGCGCGCGACACGCCGTCATTTGTCTCAGAGGACGGCATCAGCCGGGAAGACCGGGACCACGCTCGGATGGGGGATGCCCGAGACGATGTTACCGAAAGTGACGCCTCGGTCACGCATCGCCGGGCGGATGGCGGCCTCATCCGCCGAGGTCGCGTACGGCGTTCTCCAGGCACCGCGTGAGCGCCTCCACCCGTTCCTCCGTCACCGGCTCGTCGCCCTGGGCCTCGGGCAGGTCCGCGCGGCGCACGACCACGAGCTTGCGGTGCTTCTCGTCGATCTCGTCGAGCGGCATCACCCGGCACTCGCCGCGGACGAAGACCAGCGCGACGTCCGGGTCGGCCGACTCGAGCAGCCGCCGTACGCAGTCGGGATCGAGCAGCGTCATCGCGCCTCCCTCGCCAGGGTCTTTCACGGCCGGGTGCCCGCGCCCGTCGCGACCTCCCTGGCCCGTTCCCGGCCCGAGCCGGGCGCGAGCGGCGGGGTCTCCATGCCCGCACCACGCCGCATGCCCTCGATCGCCGCGCGCAGGGCGTCCACCGCGCTGTGCCGGGGCCGCCAGCCCAGCTCCTCACGGGCCCGGGTGGTGTCCATGATCGGAATCTGCAGGACCATCTCCACCATGCCGGGCGAGGCGGGGATCAGCCGCAGGTGCCAGCCGGCCGACACCGCCGTGCGCACCACCGCGGCCGGCACGGACACACGCCGCGCGCCGAGCAGGTCCGCCAGCACGGCCGGGTCGATCACCGGGCCGGCGGCGAGGTTGAACGCGCCCCGCACGTCGCGGGTGAGCGCCAGCCGGAACGCCTCGCCGGCGTCCTCGGAGTGGAGCGCCTGGAACCGCAGGCGCGGCATGTCCGGCACGAACGGGATCCGCTCCCGCCGCAACAGCCGCTGCGGCAGAAACGGCCCGGCGAACAGCCGGCGCTGCTCGGTCGCGGCCTCCTCCTTGAAGATGAACCCCGGGCGCATCCGCACCAGGCGGATGTCCGGGTGGTCGCGCTCGAAGATGTCGAGCACGCGCTCGATATAGGCCTTCTCCCGCCCGTACGCGGCGTTGGGCCAGCCGTGGGTCGGCCACGACTCGTCGACGGGCGGGTCCTTCGGCCCGGGCGAGTACGCCCCCACAGACGACGAGTGGACGAGGACGGAGACCCCGGCCCGGACGGCGGCGTCGAAGACGCGCATGCTGCCGAGCACGTTGGAGTTCCAGGTGGTGACCGGGTCGTGCGTGGGCTGGAACAGCCAGGCCAGGTGCACGACCGCGTCGGCGCCCGCGAAGATCGGATCGAGGTCGTCCCTGAAGACGTCGGCCGTACGCCACTCGGTCTTGGCCGGCCGCCAGTCCGGCTTCCGCCTGGCCACGCCGACGACGGAGGTCACGGCGGGCTCGGACTCCAGGGCGGTGAGCAGGCTCGTACCGACGTTCCCGCTCGCCCCAATCACGACAACTCGCATGAAATACACCGTTTCCCGGCGCAGCCACCACAAACCGCGAGAGCCGTCATCCCCGACCGGAGCGGGCCTGGAGATGGGGCTCCAGATTTCCCCTGGGACAATGCGGGGGAATCAGTGGTGGCGCGGGAATACCGCTACCTAGGAGGATTAAGTTCTCAATCTGGTCAGAGAGGCGGAGCGGCAGAGATGGCTCAGATCGTCGGTGGCGGACGCCCCGTCAATGACGCCGAGCGAAGGGTCATCGCGCACCTGCGGGACAACGCCCCTGACGACTGGCTGCTGCTGCACAACATCGAGATCCCGCGCGGAGCCGACCTGTTCGAGGTGGACGTGGTCGTGCTCACCGGCCACTCCCTGGTAGTGATCGACGTGAAGGGGGCCCGGGGCAGGTTCGAGGTGTCGGGCACCCGGTGGTTCCCCCAGCACCGGGAGGCGTTCGGCTCACCGGTGGCCAAGCTGCGCGGCACCGCGCGGGCGCTGAAGGGTTTGCTGATCGAGGAGCACCGCGAGCTGGAGCGGTTGTACGTCGACAACGTGGTGGTGCTGACCGCCCCCGGAGCCGTCCTCGTCGATCCCACCGGCCGGGACGCCCGGCACGTCACCACGATCGCCGGGCTCATCCCCATGCTCAGCGACGTGTCCCGGGTGCGGCACGGGTGCAGCCGCGACGCCGAGCCGTACCGCACCGCGATCCTGGAGGCGCTGAACGGCACCGTGCGCCGCTCGACCGCGCCCCCGCGCTTCGGCAACTGGGAGGTCGAGGAGCAGCTCGGCGGCGACAGCCGGGTCACCGAATATCGCGCCGTCAACGCGACCGCCCCCACCAGTGGGACCGTGCTGCTGCGGGTCTACCGCGCCGACCCCCTCGCCGAGCAGCGGCGGCGGGTGGCCGAGCAGCGCCGGATCGCCAACGCCTACCAGTCGCTCGCCAAGATTCCGCCGCATCCCTGCGTCGTACGCTCACGGGATTTCTTCGCGATCGACGACGAGAGCCGGTTCGTGCTCGTGCTCGACGACGTCCACGGGCAGGCCCTGCACCTGCACCTCACCGGGCGCAGGCTGGGCATCGACGCCAAGCTCACCGTGATGGAGGACATGCTGGACGGCCTCGCCCACGTCCACGCCAACAACGTCATCCACCGGGCGCTGACCCCCGCCTGCGTGCTCGTCACCGACGGCGGCAACGCGATGCTGACCGGCTTCGACTACGCCAAGCCCGGCCCGCGCAAGCACACCGTGGCCAACGAGCTGCCCAACATCCTCGACGTCCACTACGTCGCCCCCGAGTGCCGGGCCCGCCCCGAGCGGATGACCCCCGCCGCCGACGTCTACTCGGCCGGGGTGATCGCCTTCCAGCTCCTCACCGGCGAGCTGCCCATGCCCGGCATGGACGCCGAGCCGGACGCCGGAGGCGTCGCCCCCGAGGTCATGGACCTCGTACGGCGGATGCGCGACCCCACACCGGCCAAACGGCCCGACGCGGCGACGGCCCTCGCGGAGCTGCGGGTGGCCCGCGACGCCCAGCCCCGGCGGCGTGCGCCGTTCGGCGGCAGGATCAGGAGCGCCCTGCGCCGCCTGTCCCGGCACTGAAAGCTCCAGGGGGCCGACACGCGGGACCTTCGGCACTTCTCCGGCGGCCCCGGGAAGGCTAGCGTCCAGGTCATGATTCGGGTGTTCCTGGTGGACGACCACGAGGTCGTACGGCGTGGGGTGGCGGCGTTGCTGGACGCCGAGGACGACATCGAGGTCGTCGGCGAGGCGGGCACGGCCGAGTCGGCCGTGGCCCGCATCCCCGCGCTGAAGCCGGATGTGGCGGTGCTCGACGTGCGCCTGCCCGACGGCAGCGGGGTGGACGTCTGCCGTGAGGTGCGCTCGAAGGTGCCCGGCCTGGCCTGCCTGATGCTGACCTCCTTCGCCGACGACGAGGCGTTGTTCAACGCGGTCATGGCCGGGGCGGCCGGTTATGTGCTCAAGCAGATCCACGGCTCCGACCTGGTGGGCGCGGTGCGCACGGTGGCCGCCGGGCAGTCGCTGCTCGACCCGCAGACAACGGCCGCGATGCTGCACCGGCTGCGCGACCAGGCCGCGAAGAAGGACCCGCTGGCCGCGCTGTCGGACCAGGAGCGGCAGATCCTGGAGCTGATCGGCGAGGGCCTGACCAACCGCCAGATCGGCGAGCGGATGTTCCTGGCCGAGAAGACGGTCAAGAACTACGTGTCCAACCTGCTGAGCAAGCTCGACATGCAGCGCCGCACCCAGGCCGCCGCGCTCGCCGCCCGCCTCAAGGCCGGCCGGGACGGCTGAGCCCAGCCACTGGACGCCGGGCCAACGGACACCGGGCCAACGGACGCCGGGCCGATCGACGTGGACGACGGGACCTTCGTCCCTAACCCGGCGGCGGCCGACCGCGCCAGGCTTGCAGACATGAAGCTCGACTCGGCCGGCCTGGAGATCCTCGGCGGAGGGGAATGCCTGGACCTGCTGGCCTCCGTCCCCATCGGGAGGATCGTCTTCACCGATCGTGCCCTCCCCGCCGTCCAGCCGGTCAACTTCTGCCTGCTCGACGGGAACATCGTCATCCGCACCGCCCCCGGGTCCAAGCTCGCCGCCGCGGCGCGCAACACCGTCGTGGCCTTCGAGGCCGACGACTTCGACGCGACGTTCCGTACGGGCTGGTCGGTGACCGCGGTCGGGCACGCCCGCGCGGTCTGCGACCCGGAGGAGATCGCCCGCCTGTCGGCGCTGCCGCTCACGCCGTGGGTGCCCGGAACCCGCGACCACTTCATCGTGGTCGCCCCCGAGCAGATCTCCGGCCGCCGGCTGAACGGGTAGATGATGGGCACGTGCGTGCCCGTCCCGTCTCCCCGTCCCTGCTCGTGGAGGAACTCGCCGACCTGATCGCCGACCGGCCGCGCGACGCCTGGGTGCGCGTCGCCGTGGACGGCGCGCCCGCCGCCGGGCCGGGACGGCTGGCCGACGACCTGGTGGAGCCGTTGCGCCTGCGCGGCCGGGAGGTCCTGCGGGTGCCCGCGGCCGGGTTCCTGCGCCCGGCCTCGCTGCGGCTGGAGTTCGGCCGGACCGACCCCGACGTGTTCCACGACGAGTGGCTCGACGTGGGCGGCCTCGTCCGCGAGGTGCTCGGGCCGCTGGAGCCGGGCCGTACGGGCCGGGTGCTGCCCTCGCTGTGGGACAGCGAGCGCGACCGGGCCACCCGGGCGGACTACGTGACGCTGAAGCCGGGCGGGGTCGTGCTGGTCGACGGCGCGCTGCTGCTCGGGCGCGGCCTGCCGTTCGACATGACCGTCCACCTGTCCATGTCGGCCGCCGCGCTGGCCCGCCGCACACCGCCGGAGGAGCGGTGGACGCTGCCCGCCTACGAGCGCTACGAGCACGAGTCCGGGCCGCTGCGGGCCGCCGACGTGGCCGTCCGCGTCGAGGACCCGCGTCACCCCGCGATCATCAGTCTCTGAAGCCCGCTTCTAGAGCCCGTACGCCTCCAGGAGGCGCAGCCACACCTCGCTGACCGTCGGATACGCCGGCACGGCGTGCCACAGGTCGTCGAGGGGCACCTCGGCCGTGACCGCGATCGTCGCGGCGTGCAGCAGCTCGGCCGCGCCCGGAGCCACGAAGGTCACGCCGAGCAGCACCCGGCGGCGCTCGTCGACCACCGCCTTGGCCCTGCCCCGGTAGCCGTCGCCGAGCAGGTAGCCACCGGCCACCTGCTCCATGTCGTATTCCACGACCCGCACGTCGAAGCCCTCGTCGCGGGCCTGCGCCTCCGTGCGGCCCACCGCGCACACCTGCGGATCGGTGAAGACCACCTGCGGCGCCCCGGCGCGGTCCGCGCGGTCGCGCATGCCGGGCCGGTCGTCCGCCTCGCCCCGGGCCCGGGCGACGATCACGTCGGCGGCCGCCCGCGCCTGGTATTTGCCCATGTGCGTGAGGAGCGCGCGGCCGTTGACGTCCCCGACCGCGTAGAGCCAGCCGTCCGCCACGCCGGTGGCCCGCATGCTGTCGTCCACCTCGACCGGACGGGACTGCGGCAGCCCGACCGAGGCCAGGCCGAGATCGTCGGTGGCGGACCGGCGACCGGCGGCGACCAGGATCTCGTCGGCCGTGATCGTCCCCCCGCTCGCGAGCCGCACCGTGACCTCGCCGCCCGGCTCCGGCCGCTCGACCTTCTCCGCGCTCTCGTGCCTGCGGATGTCGACCCCCTGGTCCGCAAGCGACCGGGCGACCAGCTCCCCGGCGAAGGGCTCCATCCTCGTCAACAGGTGGCCGCCCCGGACGAGCATCGTGACCTCGCGGGTGCCGAGCCCGCGCATGGCCTGGGCCATCTCGCAGGCGACCACGCCGCCGCCGATCACCACGAGCCGCTCCGGGATGGCGCGTACGCCGGTCGCCTCGCGGTTCGTCCACGGCCGGGCGGCGGCCAGACCCGCCACGGGCGGGATCACCGAACGGCTCCCGGTGGCCAGCATGACGGCGTGGTTCGCGGCGAGCGTGCGGGTGCCGCCGTCGGCCGTCGTGACCTCCACGCGCCGGGGACCGGCGAGCCGTCCCGTGCCGCGTACGAGCGTCACGCCCGCCGATTCGAGCCACCCCGCCTGGCCCGTGTCGTCGTAGTGCGAGACCACGGCGTCACGCCGGGCCAGCACGGCGGCGGCGTCGATCGGGCCGCCCTCGTCCTGACCTGCCAGCCGCAGCCCGGTGACCCGGCTCACCTCGCCCGCGAGGTCCACCGGCCGCAGGAGCGCCTTGCTCGGCATGCAGGCCCAGTAGGAGCACTCCCCTCCCGCCAGCTCGCTCTCCACGATGGCGGTGCTCAGGCCGGCCGCCGCGATTCGTCCCGCCGCGACCTCGCCCGCCGGACCGGCGCCTATCACGATCACATCGAAGCTCTCCACGTGCTCCACCCTGTCACGGGCGCGTCCGCGACGTGGAGACGAGCCCCCCTTCGTAGGCCGCGATGACGAGCTGGGCCCGGTCGCGCGCGCCGAGCTTCGCGAGCAGGTGACCGATGTGGGTCTTCACCGTGGCCGTGCTCACATGCAGGCTGGCGGCGATCTCCAGGTTCGACAGCCCGCGCGCGACGAGCGTGAGCACCTCGCGTTCCCGGGCGGTGAGGCCGTCGAGCGAGGGGCCAGGCCGAGGCCGATCGGCGGTAGTCCGGGCGAATTCGGCGATCAGCCGCCGCGTCACGCTCGGCGCGAGCAGCCCCTCGCCCGCGGCGATGACGCGGATCGCCGCCAGCAGGTCGGCGGGCGGCGTGTTCTTCAGCAGGAACCCGCTCGCCCCGGCCCGCAGCCCCGCGTAGACGTACTCGTCGAGGTCGAACGTGGTGAGGATCAGCACCCTGGCCCCGGAGGGCTCGGCGCAGATGCGCCGGGTCGCCTCGATCCCGTCCATGCCGGGCATCCGCACGTCCATCAGCACGACGTCGGGACGCTCGGCGCGGGCCAGCTCGACGGCCCGCGCCCCGGTGCCCGCCTCGCCGACCGCGACCAGCCCCGGCGTGCTGTCGACCAGCAGGCGCAGGCTGCCGCGCAGCAGCTCCTGGTCGTCGGCGAGCAGCACCCGGATCGGCTCGGTCACGTCCCCTCCCCCTCCCGCGGCAGCCGGGCGCGCACGCGGAACCCGCCGCCCGGCATCGGACCGGCCGTGAAGTCCCCGCCGTACGCCGCGACGCGCTCGCGCATGCCGATCAGACCGTGTCCGACCCCCTCATGCCCGGGGGCGCCTGGGGGCAGGACCCGGCGGCCCGGGCCGTCGTCGGTCACCTCGATCCGCACCTGGTCTCCCTCGTCGTGCACCAGCACCCGGCAGGCCGCCGGGGCCGCGTGCCTGACCACGTTGGTGACGGCCTCCTGGACGATCCGGTGCACCGCCAGCTCCAGGGCCGGGGACAGCAGGTCCGTCACCCGCACATCCAGGTCGACGCGTACGCCCGCGGCCGCGGCACGCTCGGCGATGTCCGGCAGCGCCGCGAGGCCCGGCGCCGGGGTCAGCGCATCGGGTGCGGTGCTCGGGGTCGTGCCGAGGGTCGTGCCGGCTGTGGCGCTGGGTGTGGTGCTGGGTGTGGCGCTGGGTGTCGTGCGCAGCACGCCGAGCATGTGCCGCATCTCGGTCAGCGCCTGCCTGCTCGTGGCCTCGATGACGCGCAGCGCCTCCAGCGCCTCCTCCGGCCGCCGGTCCGCGACGTGCACGGCGACCCCGGCCTTGACCCCGATCAGGCTGAGCGTGTGGGAGACCACGTCGTGCATCTCTCTGGCGATGCGCAGCCGTTCCTCGGTGACCGCGCGCTCGGCCGCCTCGTCGGCCCGGCGCGCGGCGTACGCCCGGCGTTCCCGCACCGCCCGGCCGATCGTCCACGCGCCGCCCAGCGCGAGCGAGCCGAGCACGATGGTCTCCACGATCCGCCTGATCTCCGGCTCGGCCGACACGCCGCCGACCGCCGCCAGCAGCAGCGCCCCGACGGTCAGCGCGCCGATCGCCGCCGTCGGCTCCCACCGGCGCCGCCGGGTGCCGAGCGCGACCGGATAGAGCGCGTACGCCGCGGCGGCCAGAGGTTCGCGCACGACACCGAGCGTCATGGCCGCCACCGACGCGACCATGACGAGGCAGAAGACCGGCAGCGGCCACCGCCGCCTGACCGCGAGCGGCAGCGTCATCGCGGCGACCAGGGCCAGGGCCGCCGGGTGCCGTACGTCCGGCGACTGGACGACCAGCACGAACGCGTACCCCAGCGCGGCCAGCACGTCGAGCGCGATCAGCTCGCGGGGGCGCAGCGGCCGGGGGAACAGCGGCCGCACGTCCGGATCGTCCACGCGCCCACGCTAGCCACACACGCGCATGCGCGCCTCCTGCCCCGGTCTGTCATCCCACGGTCTGAGGCGCGTCCCGCGGATCGCACCGCGCTCCGACGCGGAGAGCGGCCCGCCCGCGAGACCGTCGGGACATGATCGAAGTCAGAGAGCTGACCAAGCGTTTCGGACGCACGGTCGCCGTGGACGGGCTGACGTTCCACGTGAAACCAGGCCGCGTGACCGGGTTCCTCGGGCCCAACGGCGCGGGCAAGTCCACGACCATGCGGATCGTCCTCGGCCTGGACCGCCCGTCGAGCGGCGAGGCGCTGGTGAACGGCCGCCGCTACGACCGCATGCGCCACCCGATGCGGGAGGTGGGCGCGCTCCTGGACGCCGGCGCCGTCCAGGGCGGCCGTACGCCCCTCGCCCACCTGAGCTGGATGGCCCGCGCCAACCGCATCGGCCGCGACCGGGTCGTGTCCGTGATCGAGCAGGTGGGCCTGGCCGGGGTGGCCCGCAAGCGCGTCGCCGGCTTCTCGCTCGGCATGCGCCAGCGCCTCGGGATCGCCGCCGCGCTCCTCGGCGACCCGGCGGTGCTGCTGCTCGACGAGCCGGTCAACGGCCTCGACCCGGACGGCGTGCGCTGGATCCGCGAACTGCTCCGCGGCCTCGCCGCCGAAGGCCGCACGGTGCTGCTGTCGAGTCACCTGATGAGCGAGATGGAGCTCACCGCCGACCATCTCGTCATCATCGGCCGCGGGCGGCTCATCGCGGACACCCCGATGCGGGAGCTGACCGGCGTACGGGACGTCCTCGTCCGCAGCAGCCGGGCCGACGACCTCGCCGCCGCGCTGACGGGCGCGGGCGGGACGGTCGCCGCCGAGGACGGCGGGGGCCTGTCGGTGCGCGGCCTCGATCCGAAGGAGATCGGCGACCTCGCCGCCCGGCACGCGATCCCCCTCCACGAGGTGACCCCGCGCGGCGCCTCGCTGGAGGAGACCTACATGCGGCTCACGGGTGGAGGTGCGGACCGATGATCGACGCCATCGCCGCAGAATGGCTCAAGCTCCGCACCCTGCGGTCCACCTCCGTCGTCCTCGGTGTGATCGGCGTCGTCGTCGCCCTCATGGCCCTGCTGGCGTGGTACGCCGTCCGCCTGTGGGAGGGCCTGCCGCCCGGTCAGCGCGACCGCCTGGAGGTGTCGTCGCTGCCCGAGCTCGCGAACTGGCTCGCCTCGCTGTGCCTGGCCGTGCTGGGCGTCCTCGCCTGCTCCGGCGAGTACGCCACCGGAATGATCCGCACCACGTTCACCGTGCTGCCGTCGCGCGGGCGGGTGCTCGCCGCCAAGGCGGGCGTCGTCGCGGTCGTCGCGTTCTGCACGGGGCTCGCGGCCGTGCTCGCGACGTGGGCCGCCGGGCGGCTCATCATCGGCGACCGGCACATCCGGGGGCAGTCGGCCGAGGCGCTGAGCCAGCGGATGCCGCTCTTCCTCGCGCTGAGCCTGTCCATCGCGATGTTCGCGCTGCTCGGCCTGTGCCTGGCCGTGATCACCCGGTCGGCCGTCGCCGCCGTCGCCGCGCTCGTGGCGGTCTGGTACGTGCTTCCGATCATCGTCAACAACGTCCCGGCGCCCTGGAACGAGCGCATCGGCTCGATCCTCCCCGGCGCCCTGGCGGGCCAGCTGGCCGGCACCGGCAACCCCCAATCACTCGGCGGCGCGCTCCTGTCGCCGCTCGCCGCGCTCGCGGTGATGGTCGCCTGGGTCGCGGTGCCGTACGCGCTGGCCGCCGTCCTGCTGGCCCGCAGGGACGCCTGACGCTCAGCTCGCGGCCAGCGGCGCGCAGACCCCCGTGGTCGTAGTCGGCGCGGTGGTCGTGGTGGCCGGCTTCGCGGTCGTGCCCGCCTTCGCGTCCGGCGCGAGGGACACCGTGGCCGTGAGCGACAGGCTCAGGGGCAGGTTGAGGAGACCGGGCGCGCAGGCGGGCGCGCACGTCGTGGGCGTGACAGCGGGCTTCACTGCCGGCTGCACTGCGGGCTTCACTGCGGGCTTCACGGCGGGCTTCACGACCGGCTGCGCTGCGGGCTTCACGGCGGGCTTCACGACCGGCTTGGCGGCGGGCTGCGCTGCGGGCTTCACAGCGGGCTTCGCGGCCGGCTTGGCGGCCGGCTTGGCGACGGTCTGCACGACCGGGGGCGCGGCCTGCGGGACGACGGTCGGAGGCGTCGTCGTTGTCGTCGTTGTCGTCGTCGTCATGGGCGTCGGTGTGGGTGTGGACGTGGGCCTGATGATCGGCCGGGGCGCCGGGTCGTGCTTGGTCTCCTCCTTCCCGTCCACGGCGATGTCCACGTCGGCCCCGTGCGTTTCCGGGGAGACCGCCGTCTTGGAATCCCCCTCCCCGCCGTCGACGTTGATCTCGACCGCCCTGGGCGCGTTCTCCAGCGCGTCGAACTGGCTCTGGCCGGTGTACTGCACGTCGGAGAGGCTGTCGTTCTGCCAGTTGTACGGCAGGGCGGTCGCGCCCGTCGTGTCCTTCTGGAACGGGATGAGGACCAGCGTGAGGTCACGCATCAGGAACTGGTGCTGGCGCTGCTGCTCCCGCAGCCGCTGATTCTGCCGGTGCTTGTTCTTCTGGTGGTTGCCCTTGCCCCGGGAGTGCGGATGGCCCAACCGGACGAGGCTGTGCTGCGCGGACATCGAGGCGGCCTCCGCCGGAGCGGCGACGAGAGGAGCACTCGCGATCACGGCGCCACCGGCGAGAACGGCGCCGATCGTGAGGACCCCGGCGACGCTCGTGCTTTTTGCCATTTCGTTTTCCCCCTAGAACAATCGGAGCACGACCAGTGTGCTTACCGATCTCGGGGTTTCCGCGCAGATCACCGGACAAACGAGCCAAGACCTGGTCTTTCCCTTCCCCTGCGCATTGTTGAGGCCCCCGCAGGTTTAAATGTCCGCCTTATGTGAGAAATGTCCTGACACCGCCTGATGCGCGCGCCGTACCGGCGCGAAGTGAGGGCGAGGCGGGTCAGGGTACGGCTCAGGCATGACCTCTGCACGGGACGAACTGGCGGGGCTCGACCCCTTCGACATCTTCGACACCGAAGCGGCGCGGCTCGACCGCTTCTTCTCGTCCCTCGACGAGGACGGCTGGAACCGCCCCTCCCGGTGCGACGGCTGGACCGTGCGCGACGTGCTCGCCCACCTGGCCGGTGAGGAGCTGTACAACCACGCGTGTCTGGACGCCGACATCGACGGCTTCTACGAGCTGCTCGACCACGAGGGCGTCGGCGGCGGATTCGACGGCTTCAACGAGTGGTGCGTGCGCAAGCGGCGCGGCCTGCCGGTGGAGCAGGTGCTCGACGAGTGGCGGGCCAAGAACGGGGAGACGCGGCGGCGGATGCGCGCCCTCGGCCGCGACGGCACGCTGCACACGTCGGCCGGTCCCTACCCCGCCGGTCTCCAGACCTTCCACTACGCCTCGGAGTACGCCACGCACGCCGAAGACGTCGGGGCTCCGGTTTCGCCCCAGGAGGCCGCGGAACGCCTTGACTGGCGGGTCCGGGTGGGCATGTTCGCGCTGGAGGAGCAGGGGGCGCCGATCAAGGTCGAACGCGCCTGTGGCCGCGTGGAGGTGCAGCTCGACGACGACCTGACCGCCGATCTACCCCCCGGCGAGTTCGTCGACGCGACGGTCGGCCGGCTGCCCGCCGGGCATCCCCTGGACGCCCGCATCCGGAGCGCGCTGCGCTGCCTCGCCTGAGCCCCCGAACGTGAAGACGCCGGGCGCCCCTGCGGGCACCCGGCGTTGCTCGACACTCATAACGGATCGGACCGTGCCCTCGGCACCGGGGGTAATAAGCCGCCCGTGGCCCGCCTCGGCGGGACCACCTCCCGCGCCCCGGTGTGCCCGGGAGCGGGCCGTACGGGCGGGGCCGCGCGCGCCGGCGCGGCGGTCGTGACGACGGGCGCGGCGTGACGCGGGCCCGCGGCTCCACCCCGCACCGGGCACCGGTACGGCAGGCCGGCCGGACGTTCACGGCCCCGCGGCCGGGTGGGACCGCCAGGCCGGCGGGCGACGGCGGCGCGGCGGCGCATCGGATGGCGCGCCGGATGATCGCGCGCCGAATATGGAATGCGTATCGATAAACGCCTCATGCGAATTCCCCGAATGAAAATGCGGCCAGGACAGGCCGGTTTTGCCCGGGGGGATCCAGACGTGCGGCGGCCCGTCAACGATGCAACGGGAACGGGCCCAAATCAATCAGGCGCGCCGGAGAGAACGCATTCCGCCCGATTAGCCGGGAGATCAGGGCAGCCAGGAAACACGGCCGCGCAGCACGCCGTAACCGACGAAGGCGACCACGTCGATCAGCGTGTGCGCGATGATCAGCGGCATGGTCCGCCCCCAGCGCTGGTAGAGCCGGCCGAAGACCACGCCCATCGCGATGTTGCCGAGGAAGCCGCCGAAGCCCTGGTAGAGGTGATAGGAGCCGCGCAGGACGGCCGACACCCCCACCGCGCGCCACGGCGACCAGCCGCGCTGCCGCAACCGGTGCAGCAGATAACCGGCGACCAGCACCTCCTCCAGCACGCCGTTCTGGGCGGCCTCGGCGACCAGCACCGGGATCCGCCACCAGTAGTCCGGCAGGCTGTCGGGCACGACGTTCAGGTTGACCCCCGACCGGAAGGCGAACAGGTAGAACAGCAGCCCGCTGCCGCCGATCACCGCCGCGAGCGCGGCGCCGCGCAGCGTGTCGCGGCCCGGCTCGCGCCAGTCGGCCCCGATCGTGCGCACGGACTCGCCCGACCGGGCCAGCAGGTAGGCGACGAGCCCCACCGGCGCCACGTTCACCGCGATCGACGCGACGTGCAGCGACAGGTCCAGCCACGGGCGGCCCGGGGCCAGCGAGCCGACGAGCACCGCGTGCTGGTCGCCCAGGTCCTTCGGCGCGGTCAGTGCGCCGATGAGGCGGATGAGCGACAGCAGGCCGCTGGCGCCCAGCGATACCGCGAAGACCGCGACGATCTCCGGGCCGATCAGCCGTGGCGTGAGCCCCCGCAGGGCGGTCTCGTCGGCGATGGCGTCGTCCATGCTGGCAGGGTAGCCGCCCCCGCATGGTCATCCGTCCGGTCAGTAGGGCAGCGCGCGCGACGTGAACGTCGGCTTGACGAAGGCCGCCTTGAACTTCGGGAAGGCGACCGTGTTGGGGTTGCCGTCCGAGGTGTAGCGCTCGGTGGGGTTCGCCTTGAGCCAGTCGAGCCACGCCATCGAGCAGAACTTCTTGCAGTCGCCGACCTTCTCCTTCGACCTGATCCTCGGGATGCCGAGGGGGTCGAAGTCCTTGGTGAACGGCGACGGCGACGGCGTGTAACCCGCGAGGAAAACGCCCTTGTAGTCGTAGCGGGTGCCGCCCGCCGCCCCCTGCAGCGCCCACTTCTTCTCGTGCGGCTGGTTGCCGTAAGGCAGGGCGAGCGTGACCACCGGAGCCTTGACCAGCGAGGTGATCAGCGCCTGGCCGGACGCGACCTGCTTCTCCACGTCGGCCTTCGGCTTGCCGAGCAGGTTGAGGTGGTCGCGGGTGTGGTTGCCGATGTCGAAGTTGTGGTCCTTGAGCCACTGCAGGACCTGCATCTGCTCTTCCTGACGGGCCTTGCCGAACAGGTCCTTGATCACGTACATGGTCGCCACCGGCCGGAAGCCCGGGTGCTTCTTCGCGACGTCCATCAGGATGCCGATCGCGCAGTCCGGCGTCGGATTGCCCATGCCGTCGAGCGTGAGCTGCGAGGGCGAGGAGTCGTCGAAGGTCAGCACCACCGGGTGCTTGCCCGCCGGGATGTCGATCTTCCCGGTGACGTACTCGGCCGCCGTGACCGGCACGTAGTCCTCCGCCGCGAGCCGCTCCAGCTCGTCGCGGAAGTCCTTCGGGCTGCGGTCGTCGCCCGGTGGCGGGTTCTTGACGATCCGGTGATACATGATCACCGGGACCTGTCCCAGCTCGTTGGCCTTAACCTGAGCGGCGGCGGCCGCCTCTGACTTGCGCTGCGCCGCCCCGGCCGCCGCGTCCTTCTGCTGGTGGCCGGCCGGGCTCGCCTGTGTGACCTGCTTGCCCCCGCCGCCGGCGCAGGCGGAGAGCGCGACCACCCCCAACGACGCCGCGGCGATACCGGCAACCCTGAAGCGCCCCATGGATCCCCCTCATCGGGCCGCGCTTGACGATGAGGGGCTCCTACCCGCGGCGCGCGTTCACATCACGCCGCGTAGGACAAACATCACGCTAAGTGAGTCACAGGTGAGGTTCGGCGCAGAAGGCGACGCCGTCCCCGCCGATCTCGACGGGGCCCTCCGACGCGGCGGTGAACACCGACTCGCCCGGCCGCAGCTTGACCTCCGCGTCGGCCGTGCCCACGCTCACGACGCCTTCCGTGCACACCACGATCCTCGGCAGGCCCCCCGGGAGCGCCGCGGTCGCGCCGGGCGCGATCCTGCGGAGCAGGAACTCCGGCACCGGCGCCACGTACGCGCCCTCGACCGGCTCCACCCGCAGGGGCTGCGCCGCGGCGTCGGTGATCCGCAGCAGTTCCTCCACATCGATGCGCTTGCCGGTCAGGCCCGCCCGCAGCACATTGTCGGAGCAGGCCATGATCTCCACGCCGAAGCCGTCGAGGTAGCAGTGCAGCACCCCGGCCCCGAGGAACAGCGCCTCGCCGGGGGCCAGCGTGTGACGATGCATCAGCAGCGGCGCCAGCACGGCCGGATCCTCCGGGTAGCGCCGGGCCAGCCGCACCACCAGCGCGTAGTCGGGCGTGTGGACGGCGGAGGCCGCCCACACCACCGACTCGACCAGCTCCCGCCTGGAGCCGGGCCACTCCAGCAGCACCCGCAGCGCGCCGAGCACGTCGCCGTCGCGCAGCGCCGCGACCACCGGCCGCAGCGCGTCCACGTGCAGCCGCTCGACCAGCATCGCCGACTGCTCGGGCGGCCGGAACCCGGCCAGCCCGGTGAACGGCGTGAGCGCACAGACCAGCTCCGGCTTGTGCCAGGGGTCGGTGTAGTTCGCGTCCCCCCGGGCGTGGCCGTCGGCGGCCTGCCCTTCGTCCGGGTGGACCTGCAGCGACAGCGGCGCGTCCACCGCGATCAGCTTCATCAGGTAGGGCAGCCGCGCACCGAACCGGCCGGCGACCGCCGCACCGAGGGTCCCCGCCGGGTCGGCCGCGACCGCGTCGGCGAGGGTGGTCTCGGACCCGTCCCTGGTCAGCCGGGAGGGCGCGGCCGGGTGCGCGCCCAGCCACATCTCGGCCTCCGGCCCGGAGGCGGGCCGCCCGGTCAGCTCGGCGATGGCCGTACGGGAGCCCCAGGGGTAGTCCTTGATGACATTGGTGAGCAGGTCCACATGCGTCCTTCGGGCGTCAAGGAGGGGTTCCGAGACTAACGGGGTTCGTTGACGCAGCGGAGCACCGGGTGACGGACGAGCGCGCCGGGGTCCACCTCTCCGCCGGTGACGTGGAAGACCGCGGTCTCCCCGGGCAGCAGCGTGACGAGCTGGTCGTCCACGGTCGCGCGGGGGTCGAGCCGGTCGGGGAAGAGCGCCAGCTCGCGCACGATCGTCCGCGCGGTCACCCGCACCCGCAGCCCGCCCTCGATCTCCTCGACTTCCGTGTCCATCTCCGCCGCCGGGTAGTCCATGGCCGGGTCCTCACCCGGGAACCGCAGGGCGCGTACGTCGCCGAGGGTGGCCACCAGCACCTCGCCCGCCGGGTCGCCGTGCCGCGCGATCCCCTCGGGCAGCTCCACGGACGCCGTGCCGCGCGCCGGGACCGACACGTCGAACCGCTCCTTGGCCAGGATCTCCCCCGCCAGCGTGAGCCGGTCGACGGCGAGCTCGCCCGACCACGGCTCGTCGGTGTCGTTGACGACCGCCAGCGCGTCGCCCTGGAAGGTCAGCAACCGGTCGGCGTACACACGGCGCAGCGCGTACCACAGCGGCTTGCGTCGTCCACCGCCGTCGACCGCGGCCCAGGAGGTGACCGGCCAGCAGTCGTTGAGCTGCCACACGATCGTGCCCATGCAGTGGGGCGCGAGCGCCCGGAACCGCTCGATGCCGAACGTCATCGCCCTGGCCTGGTTGAGCTGGGTGTAGTAGTGCCAGTCGTCGAACCCGTCCGGCCGGGGCAGGTGCTCGCCGAGGCCGCGCAGCAGCTTGAGGTTGCCGTCGATGGCCTTCTGGTGGTGGGTCACGCCCGGGGAGTCCGGCGTCAGCGGGTCGTCGGACACCGCCGCGCGCAGCGTCGCGTACGTCGGCGGGCCCTGGAAGCCGAACTCGGCCACGAACCTCGGCGTGTAGGCCGCATAGTGCGTGTAGTCCTGGTTGTTCCAGACCGTCCAGATGTGCACCGTGCCCTTGGACGGGTCGTTCGGCGGCAGGTCGGGGGCACCGGAGTAGGGGCTGCCCGGCCAGTAGGGCCGGCTCGGGTCGAGCTCGGCGACGACCCGGGGCAGCAGGTCGTAGTAGAAGCCGCCGCCCCAGCTGCGGCCCTCCAGCTTCTCCTGCCAGCCCCAGTCGGCGTGGCCCTCGATGTTCTCGTTGTTGCCGCACCACAGCACGAGGCTGGGGTGACGGGTCAGGCGGGCCACGTGCTCGCGGGCCTCGGCCTCGACCTCCGCCGCGAAGCGGCCCTCCTCGGGGTAGGCGGCGCAGGCGAACGGGAAGTCCTGCCAGACGAGCAGGCCCATCTCGTCGGCGAGGTCGTAGAAGTCCTCGCTCTCGTACATGCCGCCGCCCCACACCCGCAGGCAGTTGGCGCCCGCGGCGGCCGCCTGGGCGAACCGCTCGGCCAGGCGCTCCCGGGTGATCCGGCTGGGGAAGCAGTCGTCGGGGATCCAGTTGAAGCCCTTGACGAAGACCGGCCTGCCGTTGATCACGAAGGTGAACGCGTCGTCGGTGCGGTCCAGCTCGACCGACCGGAATCCGATCCGGCCCGTCCACTCCTGGTCCTCCAGGCGGATGGTCAGGTCGTACAGCGGCTGCTCGCCGTATCCGCGCGGCCACCACAGGTCGGGGTCCGGCACGGTCAGCGTGACGACCGCGCGGCGCCGCCCGGCGCCGATCGTGACGGTCTCGGTCACGCCTCCTACCGACGCGCTGAGCGTGAGCGGCCGCTCGGCGGCGCGCTCGACCGCCACGTGCACCTCGACGGTGCCGTCCGCGGCGGCGAAGGGGCGCACCTCGGCGATCCGGGCGGTGCTCCAGGTCTCGATGCCGATGGGCCGCCAGATCCCGGCGGTGACCACCGTCGGCCCCCAGTCCCAGCCGAAGTTGCAGGCCATCTTCCTGATGAACTGGTACGGCTCGTCGTACGCGCCGGGGCGGTCGCCGAGGGCCGCCTTCTGCGCCGCCGCGTATCCGTACGGCGGGTCGAACAGGATCTTCAGCGTGTTCTCGCCCGCCTTCAGCAGGTGCCGTACGGGGAAGCGGTACGACCGGTGCATGTTGGCCGTCGTGCCGATCTCGACGCCGTTGAGCACGAGCGTGGCGGCCGTGTCGAGCCCCTCGCACACCAGGTCGGCCCGGTCGTCGTCGGTGCCGTCCTCCGCCGATCCCCAGGTGAAGGTGGTCTCGTACGCCCAGGCCGTGCGCCCGATCCAGGTCAGCCGGTTCTCGTTGTCGTCCAGGTACGGATCCTCGATCAGCTCGGCCGCGAGGAGATCGGTGTGGACGCAACCGGGAACGGACGCGGGCAGGCCCGCGACCACCGGCCGGAGCTTCCCGGTCGACGACACGGCGGTGACGGTCCACCCGTCGTGCAGGGGACGGTACGAGCTCACGCTTTCTCCTTAATCTTCTTCTCCTCGATCCCCGGCCCCGTGCAGCCGGAGCAGGCCACGAAGTGGTCGCCTTCCAGCTCGGCCAGCCCGGGACGGGTCCGGCGCTCCTGCGGCGCCTCGTGGTAGGCACACGGCAGGTCCTCGGGCACGACGTCCGTCCACTTGGCGTGCAGCCGGGGGACCGCGGCCAACAGCGAGCGCGTGTAAGGGTGCGCCGGGCTGCCGAAGACCAGGTCCGTCCGGCCCATCTCCACGATCTTTCCGTGCCGCAGCACCACGGTCCTGTCGCTGACGTAATTGCCGAGCGACAGGTCGTGCGTGACGAACAGGATGCCGAGGCCGCGCGCCCGCAGGTCGGCCAGCAGGTTGAGCACGTCGATGCGGGTCGACGCGTCGAGCATGCTGATGATCTCGTCGGCGACCAGCAGGCGGATGTCGAGCAGCACGGCCCTGGCGATCAGCATGCGCTGGAGCTGGCCGCCGCTGAGCTGGTGGGGATACTTGCCGAGCACGTTGCCGGGGTCGAGCCGCACGCTCTCCAGCGCGCCCTCCACGCGCTCGCGCCACTCGTCCGCGCCGACCCGGGGGAAGTACTGCTCCTTGATCATCGAGAACACGCGGTCGGCCCGGAAGACGGGGTTGTAGCAGCTGAAGGGGTCCTGGAAGACGCCCTGCACCTGCCGGTAGTACTCCTTGCGGTCCTTGATCGAGGTGATGTCCGTGCCGTCCAGGGTGATCGTGCCGGCGCTGACGGAGGCCAGGCGCAGGATCATCCGCCCGAGCGTGCTCTTGCCGCTGCCGCTCTCCCCGATGAGCGAGACCACCTCTCCCTCGCCGACCTCGAAGCCGACGTCGGAGACGGCCTTCAGCTCGCGCCCGCCGAACGCGCCGACGCGATAGGTCTTGCACACACCGTCCAGCTTGAGCATCTATTCGGCCTTCCAGCAGGCGACGAAGTGGCCGGGGGCCACCTCGGCGAACGGCGGCTGCTCGGCGCACTGGCCGAACGCGAGCGGGCAGCGGTCCCGGAACCGGCATCCCCCGGGCGGCTTGAGCAGGGACGGCGGGTTGCCGGGGATCCCCGCCAGCCGGCGGTCCTCGTGGCGCACCCCCACCTCGGGCAGCGCGGAGACGAGCTGCTGGGTGTACGGATGCTTCGGCGCGGTGACGAGCACGTCGGCCGGGGCCTTCTCGGCCAGCCGCCCGGCGTACATCACCATGATCGTGTCGGCGATCTGGTAGACGAGCGAGATGTCGTGGGTGACCACCATCATGCTCGTGACCAGGCCGCGGTCGCGGAACCCGAGCAGCGTCGTGGCCACGGCCTTCTGGCTCGACACGTCGAGCGCGGAGGTGACCTCGTCGGCGATCAGCAGCGAGGGGTTCAGCAGCGTCGAGATGACCATGACGACCCGCTGCTTCATGCCGCCGGACAGCTCGATCGGATAGCGGTCGAGCACGTCCTTCGACAGCCCCACCAGTTCGAGCCGCCGCTTCAGCTCGGCCTTCTCCAGCCGCTCGCCGCGCGCCTCCAGCAGCTCGCCGACCATCCTGCCGATCTTCCTGATCGGGTTGAGCGCGCTCATCGAATACTGCGGGATGAGCGACACCTCCCGGAAGCGGAACTCGTCCATCGCGTCGTCGTCCGGCAGCGGCATCACCCTGCCGTCCAGCTCCACCGTGCCGCCGACGTGCCGCATGCGGCCGTCCAGCCGGATCAGGCTCTTGGCGAGCGTGGACTTGCCCGAGCCGGACTCCCCGGCCAGGCCCATGATCTCGCCGTCGGCGACGGAGAAGGTGACACCGTCGAGCGCCTTCACCTCGCCGCGCAGCGTCCGGTAGTAGACCCGGAGGTCGGTGACTTTCAGCGCCACGTCACATCTCCCTCAGCTTCGGGTTGAACACCTCGTCCAGCCCGACGTTCATGACGTAGAGCGCACCGACGATCGCCGTGATGCCGGCCCCCGGAGGGATGAACCACCACCACAGGCCGAGCTGGAGCGCGCTCCACCGTGCGGCGTTGTTGAGCATCAGGCCGAGCGAGACCCCCTCGGTGGGCCCGAGGCCGATGAAGTCGAGCGACGCGGCGATCAGGATCGCGCTGCCGAACAGCAGGATGAACGTCAGGAACAGGTACGAGCTCATGTTCGGTGCGATCTCCCGGAGGATGATCTTCGGGGTGCGCAC
Source organism: Microbispora sp. CSR-4 (assembly GCF_008033685.1). NCBI lineage: Bacteria > Bacillati > Actinomycetota > Actinomycetes > Streptosporangiales > Streptosporangiaceae > Microbispora > Microbispora sp. CSR-4. The sequence goes on along the minus strand of NZ_VJVX01000027.1, from coordinate 633 downwards.
ACCGCTCAGCCGGGCGAGGTCGACGAAGTCGCGCGAGCGCAGCGAGAACGTCTGCGCCCTGATCGCCCGCGCCGCCCACGGCCACGAGGTCAGCCCGATGAACAACGCCTGCACGCCGATGCTGCGCACGCCCAGGTAGGCGTTGATGATCAGCAGCACCACCAGTGCGGGCAGCACGAGCACGATGTTGGTGAGCATGTTGAGCAGCTCGTCGACCCACCCGCCGCGGTAGCCCGCGACGAACCCCACGACCATGCCGACGATCGCCGCCAGCACACCGCCGAGCACGCCCACGAGGAACGTCGAGCGCAGGCCGTACACGAACTGGGCGAAGACGTCCTGGCCGAACGTCGTGGTGCCGAACCAGAACTCCCCGGACGGCGGCGTCATCGGCGGCCCGACGTACTCGTTCGGCCCGTGATCGAACAGCAGCGGCCCCGCCAGGCCGGCCACGAGGAACACGAGGATGATGATCGTGCCGACGACCAGCTTGCGGTTGCGCAGCGCGAAGTGCAGCGCCTCGTTTCTCACGCCGCCCTACCTTCTTGAGTGCGAGCGCGCTCCGGTTGGTGTAGAAGATCGGGGTGTGCGAACGAGGCAGGGATGGCTCTCACGCTGGCTGCCCTCGATGGC